>DASVIG010000028.1:0-19729 GCA_036382195.1 Candidatus Nanopelagicaceae bacterium | reverse complement strand
AGATATTGCAGATTCTTTGACAGATAGGCGCTGGGTGTCATCGGTAATCCACTGGTCTTGCGATAACGCAGATGATCTCTGGTTCTTGGGCAAAGTGGACACACTTGGGATTCATCGGATGGACGAGCTCGTTCGCGCATTTTCACGGATCTCCATCCGTGCCAAAGTCAGCGTTCTCTTCAATATGAAGACAAACGGAAGAAAGAAGGCAAATCATGAGGCGCTCTTCCTCTCCTCGACAGCAGCACTTCGCCCAGAGCGAATTTTTACTCTCCCAAGAGATTCGCGCGCAGTTGCCAAGGCTGAGGAGGAGAGGGCAACACTCATTGAAATTGATGATCGTTCGACGCTCCGTAAGGCAATCTCGAAGATGGCAGTCGAGGTAATGCTCTAATCTCTTATACGCTTATGCGGTGCGAGGATATTTGGCAGTGACACCTGCTGTCATGGGTGATTTCTTTGAACACGGAATTTATCGATTCAAAACCGCCTATGTGACTACGAGGACATTCTTCCATGAGAATTCAGAAGTGGATGAAGAAGAGAGAGAGTTCGAACTCTCTTGGCTTGCCGCACAGGATTCGCGTGAACAGCAAGGAACCAATGAGAGTTTGGGATTCGTGCTCGCTGTCGATCTGGGTTCCGCACAAACTGGTAGCGAGGTCGGCAATCAAATTGAATTGACGTCAGAAATCTCATGGCCGCAAGTGGAATCTCTCTTGATCGCAGAATCTGCTGAGCCCGAACTCACTTGGTACGCGAGCCAAGAAATTGCTGAGCACATTCAGCAATGGATCGCGTGAAAGGCCCTCCGATGCCACGTTTGGAAATATTGCTACAAGGACGGAGTCCACTCTCGCCCAAGCAAATCCACCGCCTTCATGAACTCACTGCGGATTGGCAGATGCTCTCCGACCTTTCATTTGCAGATCTGATCTTATGGGTGCCGATCCGCAAGGACACAAAGAGTTGGCCTACTGGCCATGTGGCTGTTGCGCATATTCGCCCAACCACCGCTGCAACGGTATTTGCCCACGATGTTATCGGCGACGAAGTGTCATGGGGGGAGCGAGCTCGCGTTGATAGTGCTCTCTCTAATGGTGAGATCATCCGAGACTCAGAACCCGAACGTGTCGGCGAACTAATGATCAAAGAAGAGACAATTCCCGTGGTCTTTGAAGGTCAAGTAATAGCGGTCATATCACGCCATAGGAATGCAGATTTGATGAGATCTCCCAGCCGCCTCGAACTTAATTATCGCGAGATCGCGCACAACCTCTACCGCATGGTGTCGGAGGGGACCTTCCCTTACCCGGACGCGAATTCTCTATTTGACCCTCTGCCGCGCGTGGGCGACGGGTTAATTAGGTTGGACGTTAATGGCGTGATTTCTTATGCCAGCCCTAATGCCAGGTCGGCTTTTAGCCGGTTGGGTTGGGCGAATGAACTAGAGAGTTATGTCCTAGGAGATGCTGCCGAGTCAGTCGCGAAATCCAGACAGGATCCACAAGAAGAGGGTCTTCGCAGTTCGCTAAGTGGGAAAGCATTGCGGCGAGTGGAATTGGAGAATTACGGTGGAACCGTCGATCTATTGGTGATGCCTCTTATTCAAGGCAGTGATCGCATTGGCGCAATTGTTCTCCTCCACAACGTCACCGAACTCCGTCGGCGAGATCGAGAGCTGGTGACAAAGGATGCAACCATTCGTGAAATTCATCATCGTGTCAAGAACAATCTCCAAACCGTCTCGGCCTTGCTAAGGCTTCAATCGCGAAGAATTGATGATCCTGCCGCGCGTGTAGCGCTTGAAGAAGCGGTCCGGCGGATTGGATCTATCGCGATTGTGCACGAAACCTTGTCCGGGAGTTCTGATGAAACTGTCGAGTTCGATGCGGTCTTAGATCGATTGGTTGCTAACGCCCTCGAACTCAGCCCCCGCATGGGCAGCATCGCGGTTGAGCGGGTAGGCAAGGTCGGAACTTTGGAGCCTCGATTGGCAACGCCCCTGGCGTTGGTCGTGACGGAACTTATCCATAATTCATTGGAACACGGTCTGGCCGTGGAAGGAACTCGGTTACGAATTATCGTGGATAGAAATCGGCACGAGTGTACGATTCACATTCATGACGATGGAGTGGGCCTACCAGAAAACTTTGAAATAACCGCCTCATCGAATTTAGGACTCCAAATAGTCAGGACCCTGACAGAGAATGAATTGCGGGGGGAACTTGCCTTGCTTTCACAGGATGCGGGAACTTTGGCCTCGGTGACTTTTCCACTCTAGGGCTAAAAGTTGTTCTGATTCTGCTCCAACATTCTGGCTCGATTTCGGGCAGCCCGACGCTTGAGGGCTCTCCGCTCATCTTCTGAGAGGCCACCCCATACTCCGGCATCCTGGCCGCTCTCCAAGGCCCACGCCAGGCAGGCGTCCTTAACGACGCAGCGATTACAGACCTTTTTAGCCTCTTCGATCTGGGTAATGGCCGGCCCCGTGTTCCCTACCGGGAAGAAAAGCTCAGGATCCTCATGACGGCAGGCCGATTCATGTCGCCAATCCATATCTGACCCACCTTTCCCTAGGGAAGTATTCAAGGCAGCCACATATAGCCACGGCCTTACACGGAGCCACGCGCCTCACAGCGAGCGCATGTACCAAGGAGCACAATTCTCCCTGCTATTGCAATCATTAACAAGGAGATTGAGTGGAAGATTTCATGAAGGAGAGTGATTTATCTCGCTTCTGCAGAGTATTCGCATGAAGGCTACCGCTCTTACCTGTGCCCCCGGCAGGATTCGAACCTGCGCACCCGCCTCCGGAGGGCGGTGCTCTATCCCCTGAGCTACGGGGGCGAAGCCTTATAGGCAATGCCAACGGGCCGAGGCTATCAGCGAGTGGTGCTTTCTCGTGAGTGGCGGAAGAATGCACGGATGGTTGAGAGCGCATATTTTGCCACAGGGTGCTTCTGGGGTGCGGAGCGGAGATTTTGGCAAATACCCGGAGTAATCGATACATGTGTGGGATACATGGGCGGAACTCGTCCCAACCCCAATTATGACCAGGTCTGCACCGGCGTCACCGGTCATGCCGAGATGGTCCAGATTTCCTTTGAACCGAGTCAAATTTCCTATCAACGATTATTGGAGGAATTTTGGACGATGCACGACCCGACTACGTGGAATTCTCAAGGAAATGACATTGGTTCCCAATACCGCAGCGCGATTTTCACCACCACGCCAGACCAGTTTCTCGAGGCCAATTCCTCACGTGATGAGTACCAGGTCGCCATTGCTGCAGCCGGTTACGGAGAGATCGTGACGGAGATCCTCCCTGCGCAAGGTCACACCTTTTGGATGGCCGAGGAATACCACCAGAAATATTTGGCAAAAAATCCAAATGGTTACGATTGTCATTCCAGCACTGGTGTTCTATATCCGAAAGTGAGCCATGAGTAACGACGGAATCTCACCCCACCGTTCAGACGGGACTCTCTACCCGGTCATTGTTGACGAAGATGAATTGAAAAACTCACTGGATCCTCTTTCATTTGATGTTCTTCGAAAGGGCGCGACTGAACGACCTTTCACTGGTGAGTACGTCGATACAGAAACAGTTGGCATTTATAGGTGCAAAGCCTGCCAGGCTGAACTGTTCCGTAGTGACACGAAATTTCATTCTGGATGCGGGTGGCCCTCTTTTTACGCCCCGTCAAAGGACGACGCGGTTGAATTAATTGAAGATCGCTCATTGGCTCCGCGAATTCGCACGGAAGTTCGCTGCGCTTCCTGTGGGTCCCACCTAGGGCACGTTTTTGCAGGGGAAGGCTATGACGTACCTACGGATGAGCGCTGGTGCATCAATTCTGTCTCAATGTACTTAGAGGCAAAATAGCCTTACTTGTTCTCGACGGCTCGCCAGCAATACCAAGCCACAACGCTTCGATGGGGACGGAATTTCTCTCCATGAGCATCTAATTTCTTCGGCCCAATCTCCACTTTCAGTCGGTGGATCTTCTCCCATCCTCTACGGACCCCCAAGTCGCCCACAGGCCAAATATCTAATCGTCCCAATTGAAACATCATGAACATATCAACGGTCCATGGTCCAATTCCCCATAACGACATTAATTGCTTCGCGATCAATTCATCGTCCTCAATCAGATGAAGTTCGTCAAACGCGACTTCGCGATCCAATGCGGCTCGCCCCAAACCCTGAATTGTTTTTACTTTGGCGCCTGACACTCCGACCGCACGCAAGTCTTCGGGTCGGATTTTCACGATTTTTGCAGGTGTTACTTTCCCACCCGAGAGCGCGATCAACCGACCATGAATTGTGTCGGCAGCCCTTATCGCCAGTTGTTGAGAGATGACCGACGAGACTAGAGATTCAAAATGAGATTCGTTAGACCTACTTCGACCAATCGTGCAAAGGGGATGGGCATCAATTACGGATGCAAACTTTGGATCGGCTAATTTGATCTCAGTTACGGCACGTTTCATTCGCGCTGTACTGATCACCATAGTGCGGGAATTCTAGAGGGTGAAACTAGGATAATCATCAGTGACGAGGACGAACGCATATCCGCTCACCCGATTCCAATAAGCGATTGTCCCGACCACACCAGCAGCACACCACTCGGGGTACTTGCAGGTAAAAACAATCGTGATCCAGGCGACAAAGGTGAGCATTAGTGCGTAAATGCCGTAAAAACAGCCGACAACATAGAGAGGGATTGCGAGGAACCACTTCACGAGGGGCATTCCGCGACTCAATGTCTTCCCTCCGTCAATTTCAGGAAATTCGATTCCGATTTTCTCGTTAGATTCAATTGATGGGTATTCGTCCGTAAGAAGCAAGAAATATGCAGCGATTCTGACTGCTAGCCCAAGCATCGCTTTATTGAACTGCAATATATAAGACGGGTACACACCGCAAAAAAGTAGGGCCAAGACGACGGGGAAGACGAATATGCCGCTGTAATACGTTCGGCTGGAGTCCCAAGTATCTGAAGCGTAGGACCCGAATGACGAGGCGTAGAAGGCGATCGGAATGACGAGTATGCCTCGGAAGAGCGAGGTCATTTGATTGCGATTCATTATTTGAATTTCGATCTTGGTCGTGACGTGAGTGCCCATAGTCATAATCTATCTTTCACTCTTGCACTTGGGGGCTTTTACCTCTATTTTGACTTAATTGCAGAAAGAGTTTCAGAAAAAGCGTACTTTCACAGGTTTTCGACTGAGAAGCGGAGGCAGTTATGGCCGGAATCAAGGACGTAGCCGCCGAAGCGGGGGTATCGACCGCCACGGTCTCGCGAGCTCTTCGAGGGATGCATCATGTGAATGAGGAGACTCGAGAAAAGATAGTCGCGGCTGCCCAAAAACTAAATTATCCATTGTTGAAGGAGAAGGCAGTGCGGCCGGATGGTCGCACTAAGAGTGTTGGAATAGTTTCTCCATACATCGCGAGTTGGTATTACGCACAGGTGATCAACGGTGTCGAAGAGGTGTTACGCGAGGCAGGATTTGACCTGCTGCTTTACAACTTCAGTCAAATGAAAGGGCGCGAGCGTCTTTTCCAACATCAACTTCTAAAAGGGCGCGTGGACGCACTTATCGTCATCAGTTTTCCACCCACTGAAGAGGAATTCGAATCCATGTTGGGACTTGGTATCCCGATTGCGTTAGTTGGCATGCACCATAAAGATTGCGCGAGCATCGCAATCGACGATGTCGCAGGAGCGCGGACCGCGACACAGCATCTGGCCAATCAAGGACACAGGGAAATTGCGCTCATGTCTGGGCAAGTAGGCGATCCCTTCAATATCAGCGTACAAGAGGATCGAAAACTGGGTTTTATGCGAGTCATAGCAGAAAATGGCTTGGATTGGCTGCCAGACCGAGAGGTACATGGAGACTTCACCATGCACGGTGGCTCGCGGGCGATGGATGATCTACTTGCCAGACAGAATCGGCCGACGGCAATCTTCTGCCAATCCGATTTGATGGCTTTCGGAGCTATGCAAGCCGTCCGGCGCCATGGTCTCAAAGTTCCTGACGATATGTCGATTGTGGGCTTTGACGGACATGAGATGTCAGAGATTTCCGAACTCACCACGATTGAACAACCGGTGCAATTGATGGGGGAGATGGCTGCTCGATTCATGATTGAACGCCTTAAGAATCCCAGTGCTGCCCTCCCATCCCTTACTCTTCCAACGACGCTTATAGTTCGAAACTCAACCCAGAGAATTAACACGTAGATATCCCTCAGGGAAACGTGGAATACTTCCCAAATGTCTCCACATGATGTCGCCGCACTTTCCTTAGATGAATTGCGGACGCACCGCAGCGAAAAATGGCGCGAATTTCCCTTGGATGTGCTGCCTCTACCTGTGGCGGAGATGGACTTCCCGGTCGCTACACCGATCATTGAATTGCTACAAGAGATGGTTTCACATTCTGATCTTGGTTATCTAGGTCCGATTCCGGAGATGGGTCTCTCTTTCGCTGCATTTTCAATGGAGCAGTGGGGTTGGGTGGTTGATCCCAATCAGGTGAGAATTGCGACCGACGTGGGGGTTGCAGTTGTTGAAGTTCTCCGAATTTTTACCAAACCTGGTGACCGAGTCCTGCTGAGTTCGCCGGTCTACCATAATTTTTATAATTGGATCATTGAGACGCACTTGATAAAAGTGGATGTGCCTTTTGTCGAGTCTGAATCCGGCTGGACATTGGATCTGGATGAGATTGAGATGGCGTATCGCTCTGGAATTAAAGTGCATCTCCTTTGCAGCCCTCACAATCCCCTGGGAAGAGTGTATTCGCGTGAAGAATTGACGAGATTGGCTCTTATGGCCAACGAGCATGGTGTCACAATCATTAGCGATGAAATTCATGGCCCGCTTACGTATAGTGAATCTGAATTTGTTCCATTTCTATCTTTAGGCTCAGGAGCTGAGGCGGTTGGAGTGAGCGTCACTGCAGCAAGCAAAGCCTGGAATATTGCTGGCCTTAAGTGCGCCATTATCGTGACACAGAACGAGAGGATGGCTCAGAAATTAAAGAACCTACCGGCTGCGGTGCATTATCGAGCGTCCTTGTTGGGCGCATTTGCATCAGCAAAGGCTTTTGAAGCAGGAAGCGGATGGCTGAATTCGGCCATGAGGACGCTTGACTCCAATCGTTACTTCTTGCAGGAACTGCTATTAAAGAAGATTCCAGAGATCAAATACCGGGTGCCAAATTGCAGTTACCTGGCATGGTTGGATTTTTCAGCACTTGCCCTGGGTGAGAATCCAGCGGCCATCTTGCTAGAGCGTGGCCGCGTGGCCTTTAACGCCGGCCATACCTTTGGTCCGGACACGGGGCAGTTCGTCCGCCTTAATTTCGCAACCAGTCAGTCGGTGTTGACCGAGGCGGTCGATCGGATCATTAAGGCTCTCTAATGTTCCGAAGAATTCAACCTTCTTTCGGAATTCAGATTAGGCTCTTTGCATGATGCATCCTGATCTCCATCCAGAAACGCTTGCGATAACTGCTGGTCGCCCTCCCGTTGGCCCTGATGCCCCTCTCAACCCATCGATCGTTCTAAGCGCGACGTTGCACGCCGGTGGAAGCGTGGGGTACGGCCGTTATGGGAACGAAACATGGCAGGCCCTCGAGCGTGCAATCGGGGCTTTTGAGACTGGCCAGACGTTGGTTTTCTCTTCGGGGATGGCAGCTATTAATTCCGTTTTTTCCATTCTTCCGGTGGGATCAGTTGTAACAGCGTCACATCAAGGTTATAGCGGTGTGATGACTTTACTTAATTCATTGCACGCCAGCGGACGTATCGATGTGCGATTTGTCAACGTTGCCAATAGCCAAGAAGTTCTGGACGCCCTTCCTGGGACTGCACTGTTGTGGCTGGAATCTCCGACCAACCCTTTATTGGATGTTGCAGACCTACCTGTGCTCATTGAAGCAGCAAAGAAATTGGGAAGCGGCGTTGCGGTCGATAACACGTTTGCGACACCGCTCGTGCAACAACCCCTTCTTATGGGCGCCGATATCGTCATGCATTCGGTAACGAAATATTTCTCAGGACATAGCGATGTCCTGATGGGCTCGCTTTCCACAAACGATCGGGCATTGTTTGCAAGACTAGAAGATGCTCGCAAAATCGGAGGGGCTATTCCGGGGCCCTTCGAAGCCTGGTTGGCACTTCGTGGACTTCGGACATTTCCACTTCGATTTGAAAAAGCGCAGGCCAATGCCCTCGAATTGGCCACTCGTCTATCAAATCACCCTAAGGTTGCGAAAGTCCACTACCCAGGGTTGAAGGGTGACCCCTATCACGAGCGAGCAAAGAGTTTTATGAAGGGATTTGGCGCGGTACTTTCATTTACTTTGCATGCAAACGCGGTACAAACAGATGCGGTGTGTGAGTCATCAATGGTGATCACCTACGCAACAAGTCTAGGAGGGGTTGAGTCGCTCTGGGAGAGACGGAGACGTTGGCCCAGTGAAAGTTTAAGCGTGCCTGAGAGTTTGATTCGACTTTCCGTGGGTTGTGAAAATGTGGAGGACCTTTGGCGCGACATTGAGCATGCGCTGGAAAATGCTTAATCCACAGAGCCGTATTGTCAAGCACGAATGAGAGAAAGAGGGTATTTTTATCTCATGTTCAAATTCATCAAGCGGACGGTCAGTGTGATAGCCCTGACCATGCTCTCCTTTCGCGCCGTGGGGTCCTTCCTCTCGTGGGTGGAAAAGCAGGAGGATGGTCCTGCGAATGTGTGGACAGACGAAGATGAATTAGAGGATGCTTGATTGACTTTCAGCACTATCTCAGTTAATAACCTACCGACCGGGTCATTGATGTGGCATCGTTATGTAAAGAGATTAGGAGATTGTTATGAATATAGTTCTCCATGCAAGGCAAGCACAGGTTGCAGAAGATTTCAAAACGATTATCGACGAGAAACTCCGATCCATGAATCGTTTTAGTATCACCATCGAAAGAGTTGAAGTTGAAGTTATTCACGAAGCCAACCCGCGACAAGGAAAAATGTCCCATCGTGTAATTTTGACGACGCGTGGTGCTGGACCTTTGCTCCGTGCTGAAGCCGCAGCGTTCAATGATGTTGCCGCCTTTGATCTGGCAATTAAGAATTTTGAACTACAAATAAGGAAGATTCACGAGCGCACCAAGGATTTCGGACATGATTCAGTGCGTAAGCGAGCTGTTTCAGAGTAAGACTTCATTCGGCTCCAGCAATCCCGTGCGTGGCAGTCAGGCTCGCAACAGTGGTAACTATCAAGACAGTGACAATTGCGCCGAGACTAAATCCTAAACTGACTTCTGGAACTTGAATCCCGACGATCGCATCGATGCCGATTCCGCGTAAAGCTTCAAAAATCATTTTGACGCCGATGAATGCCAAAATGGCGGAGAGACCTTTGGATAGATAGATCAACCGCTTCAAGAGTCCTTCCAATAAGAAATAGAGTTGCCGTAGCCCCATAAGTGCGAAGATGTTTGCGGTTGTGACAATGTAAGCACTCTTTGTGAGCCCAAAAATGGCTGGGATCGAATCCAATGAGAAGACCAAGTTGGTCAGACCTAGCGCTACTAATGCAATTGCAAAAGTGCTGATTCCACGGGCCTTCATCTTGGCGATTATGCGCCCCTCTTTCCATTGGCTTTCATCGCTGTTTTCACGATAGAGCTCAATCGCGCTGTAAATAAGGAAGGCTCCAAAGAGAAAGAAGATGCTGGCAAAATGGGATATGAGCGTCGCGCCCAATGGAATGAGGACGCCTCTGATTGCAATAGTCAACATAATGCCGAGGAGAAGAACCAGTTGCTGCTTCTCTTTCTTTACATGAAGATGTCCTAAAATGATGATGAAAACAAAGATGTTATCGACCGAAAGGGCATATTCCGTGAGCCATCCGGCAAAGAACTCCTTCTGTCCTTGGGAGTTGGCCCAGGCGGGTAATAAGAACCCAAAAACAATTGCGGCCATGACATAAAAAATGGTCCAAAATCCAGCTTCAAAAAGTGACGTTTGCTTGTTACGGCGCCAAATTGCTAAAGCAAGGTCAAAGAGAATGACGCAAGCAAGCACGGCTATCGTTACCGCCCATGTTGTCAATGAGACCATACGTGCAGTCTGCCATATGGGCTTGGCGGCAGCGACAATGCTTAGCTAGACAGCAATTCTCTTTTCCAAGTCCCGTAGAAGACGATGGACCTCTTTAGAGATTTCTTTGAGTTCGGCAAGTTCCTCGTTGGCAATTGATCGAGCCTCTTTGGCTAATTCGAATTCTCCTAAACTTGCTTCGTGGGTCTCATTGATCTTCTGTTCAACACTTTCGGCCTGCACGCTCTGGCCCACCATGATGATTGATAGCAAGACAAGCTGTAGGAAGGTTTGGGCGATCCAACCGATGATCACAACCGTGTCACCGCTTTTGATTGCATTTGGCAAGGAGATCAGAGCGATGGCAGCAAAAGCGTAAGCACACCACATAGTGCCAACGACTGAAGTAATTTTCGCCCCAAGGTTCTTATTAAATCTGGACATAGTGTTCATGGCCCCTTCTTTTCGCGAATGGTAATCAAATCCCCTGGCAAAACGATAACGGTTACGTTGCAGTTCTAGATGTGCAACACCCTTTCTTGCTACCCTCCAGGTCTATGACTCTAGGAAATGACGCGACTTCTGCCAAGCCGCATTGGCATCACCCCCATAAGGGTGAGCACCGTTGGCCTGTATCAATTGTTGTGTCGCTTGTGATTGCACTGCAATATCTTCTACCTCGGGCATTTTCACTCGCCCTTCAGGTGCCAATCTGTTATCTCGAAGCGGGACTCCTTCTGGTTATCTTTCTGGTCAATCCACGGCGAATTTCTGAGCATCTGGTTTCGGTTCGAGTTCTTAGCGTGATTCTCATTACGGTAATGAGCTTGTCCAACACTGCTTCCGCCGTCAAACTCATTGATTCCATTCTTTCCAAGGGCGTGACCGATGCTCGAAGTCTCTTCCTCTCCGGGGGATCCATCTGGCTGACAAATGTTGTGGTCTTTGGACTCTGGTTCTGGGAACTGGATCGAGGCGGACCAGGCCATAGGGCACAAGCAACACATCCATACCCCGACTTTATATTCCCGCAAATGTCGGATCCACGATATGCCCCTGCAAGTTGGCACCCGAATTTTTTTGATTACCTTTATACCTCGTTCACAAATGCAAGTGCCTTTAGTCCGACGGACGTCATGCCGCTGACTCGGCCGGCAAAATTGTTGATGCTCCTTCAGTCAATGACAGCACTGTTGATGGTCGGACTTGTCGTCGCTCGCGCCGTAAATATTCTTCGTTAGCCGATTCCTTTATTATGGGAGCGGTCACCATTTGCCTACCGACAGAGAAGTGCGAGAGGTTGAAAGCAAATGAATATGTACCGCATTGATTTAACTCAGAAGCAGATTTCAGAGTTGGAAGTCTTGGTACCCGGAGGGGTCTTGGTCAATGAATCGATTCTTGACCAGCATGCCCACGACGAATCTGCATTTCCACGTGTGCGTCCAAGCGCCGTGGTGATGGTCAATTCAACTCAGCAAGTGTCGAAAGTACTGGCCTACTGCAATCAAGAGCGGATTCCCGTAGTGCCCTTTGGCGCGGGAACCTCTCTGGAAGGGCATATTGTCCCCATTTATGGAGGCATCAGCCTTGACCTCACGAACATGAGTCGGATCTTGGAGATTCGTCCGGATGATTTGCTCGTACGAGTGGAAGCAGGCGTGCATCGGAAAGTATTGAACGAGAAGCTATCTGGGGAAGGACTTTTCTTCTCCGTTGATCCCGGGGCTGATGCAACCCTGGGAGGAATGGCGGCCACTGGCGCGGCGGGGACGACGACAGTCCGTTACGGAGCGATGCGAGAAAATGTCATGGGACTTACTGCAGTCCTTGCCGACGGCACAGTGATCCATTGCGGCCGAGAGACTCGCAAGCAATCGGCAGGTTACGACTTGACGCGCTTGATTGTGGGCTCTGAAGGCACTCTGGCAGTCATTACGGAATTGACCCTGCGTCTCTTTGGAATACCCGAGAAGATGGCCGCAGCAGTCGTCCGCTTCCCCTCTCTCGAAGATGGCGTCGCTGCGGCCATTGCCGTCGTCAAGTCAGGAATCAATATCGCCCGCTGTGAATTTTTGGATGCAAATTGCATCCGGAACCTCAATAGTTATGAACATCTGGAATTGCCTGAAGCGCCGACGTTGTTTTTTGAATTTCATGGCAGTAAGGGCGGCGTTGAAGAGGATGCCGCTGCAGTGCAAGCCATTATTGCCGAATTCCATGGATCTGACTTTGAGTGGACCGCAGACGAAGGCAAGCGGCGCAAATTATGGCAGGCGCGTCATAACGCGCATTGGGCAGCGGTTGCGGCGCATCCGGGAAAACGTAAAGTAAGCACCGATATGGCCGTCCCGCTATCTCGATTGGCAGATGCCGTGACGTTGGTTGAAAAGGTACTGGCAACGCATAAATTTCCTTATGTAATTCTTGGACATGTGGCTGACGGCAACTTCCACTGCCAGATCATGGTTGATCCGGATGTTCCAGATGACCTCATCCAAGTACGGCAGATCATCGATGACTTGCTCTTGAGAATTATTGCGATGGGTGGAACTTGTACCGGCGAGCACGGTATTGGCGCGGGGAAGATTGAGGCCTTGATCGTTGAAGCCGGTCAAGCGGCGGTCGACCTGATGAGAGCTATTAAGTACGCAATGGACCCGAATTCGATCCTCAATCCAGGGAAGGTTTTTAGAGCGATTGAGCGCCAATAAGAAAGGGCTCTCGGCGCCGAATTCGCCAAGAGCCCTTTCTTATTTTCACGTGTTAACTTTTCACGTGTTAATGGAGAAGCGCTCGGTCCGGACCCTTGAAAGGATTCGAACCGAGCGAACTTTTCCCTATTTAGTTTTTTTGACTATTCAGTTTTTTTGATGATTAGTTGTTACCGTTGTTGTTATTTGTATTTTCAGTGCTTACCGTTTTCCCAGTCTTAGGGGCAACTGGTTTCACAGGAAGTACTGGCTTTACTGGAGCAACTGGCTTTGTAGGAAGGGCTGGCTTTGTAGGAAGGGCTGGCTTTACTGGAGCAACTGGCTTTACTGGCTCAACTGGCTTCGTACCGAGTGCGTCTAGCGCAACTTTGCGGGCAGTAATTGCAGCGACAACAGCGGTGTTACGGGCAGTAATTGCAGCGTTGCGTTGATCGGTAGTAGTCGCTGACTTTATCGCTATGTTGAAATCAAGTCGTGCTTTGTTGATCGCGTTCTCGAAAACGACATTGATAACTCTACGTGCATTGTCGCGAACTGTGAGAGCGGTGCGGTAATTCTGCACGGTTGTGGTCCAAGCTGCGTTATACGCCACCATGGCGGCTTTGTAGGCCATCATCTGAGTGTTATAGGCGATCATCTGATTGGTATATGTCACCAATTGCGCCTTGTATGTCAACGTCGCTGTATCAAAATTGGCCAATGCTGTGTTGTAGACCGCCAACTGAACTGCATAGGCAGCTGCAGATGGTGCAGGCTTCAACTTCTGGTCTGCCTTGTGATCTGAAGCAAACGCGCCGCTCGTGGAGCCCATGATTAACCCAGCACTCAAAATCGTTGCTGTAATGATTCTCGTGGTTCTCATCTTCGACCTCCTCGTTCCCGCAAAGCTCATCTGCTTTACATCTGAATGCTGGTGGTTGACCTTGTGGTTTCTCTGCGAAAATCGTCCTGGCAGCTTGCGGAAAGTAAAAGGGAAGAAGGGCCCCTGACGTCGAATTCGTCAAAGACCCTTCTTCGTTCTATCTGGCTCTTGGGCCAAATTTAAGCGTTGACCGGCCTTACAGGCTTGACAGGAGCAACGGGAGCAACGGGCTTCACAGGACGCACTGGCTTCACTGGTGCTGCCGGCTTCACTGGTGCTGCCGGCTTAACCCCTAAGGCGTTTAGCGCGGTAGTACGTGCAGCTGTTGCTAAGGCCAAGGCACTGTTGCGGACCATTACTGCCGTGACTTTTTGGGCATCAGTTGTGGCTGCAGCTTGGGCAACAATGAAATCTGCATGAGCTCGTTCGACTGCTGCTTGAAATGTCACGTTGATTAGCCTCCGTGAGGCTTCACGTGCTCTCAAAGTGGCTTGATAGTTATTCAGAGTGGTTCTGAAAGTCGCCTCATAGTTGGCAAGCACAATCTTGAAAGCGGCTTCGTAACTCTTCAGCGTGGTTCTGTACGCAACCTCGTTGTTGCGGAGTGCAGTATCAAATATGACCATTTGGGCCTTGTAAGTGACCATTTGCGCCCGATAGATGACCATTGCATTCTCATAGGCGGTCACTGGTGGCGTAGTTGGTTTTACGGGTGCAATCGGCTTCACTGGCGCCACGGGTGCGACCGGTTTCACGGGAGGCGCTGGCTTAACTGGTGCTGCTGGCTTAACTGGTGCTGCTGGCTTAACCCCTAAGGCGTCTATTGCAGTTTTTTGTGCTGCATTTGCTAGGTCGATGGCGCTGTTGCGAGCAGTTACTGCGCTGGCTTTCTGGGCATCAGTAGTGGCTGCAGCTTGGGCAACGATGAAATCGGCATGAGCCCGTTCGACTGCGGCTTGAAATGTCACATTGATTAACCTGCGTGAGACTTCGCGTGCCTTCAAGGAGGCCTGGTAGTTATCCAGTGCGGTCCTATAAGTTGCCTGATAATTGGCAAACACAATCTTAAAAGCATCTTCGTAGTTCTTCAGTGCTGTTCTATAGGCCGTGTCATTATTACGGACTGCAGCATCAAATATGACCATTTGGGCCTTATACGTGACCATTTGCGCCCGATAGATGACCATTGCACTGTCATAGGCGGTCACAGCTGAGTTGTAGGCAGCCAGTTGGACTGCATAAACGGCGGGCGTTGGGGCCGGTTGTTTGTTGTCAGAAGCAAACGCGCCGCTCGTGGAGCCCATGATTAACCCGGCGCTCAAAAGCGTCGCCGTGATGATTCTCTTGGTTTTCATCTTCGATCTCCTCGTCCTTGCAAAGCTTGTTTGCTTTACATCTGCATGTTGGGGGTCCTCTGTGTGGTTTCTCTGGGAAAATCCTTCTTGGAGTATGCGGAATTGGTTTCATTCTTATAACTTGCGTCAACCCGTATACGCTCAGGGAGGAGGAACATATGACGAAAACGCTAATCATGATCGTCGACGATGAATCTGGTGTGCGTGAACTTCTCGCTGATGCTATGAGCCTGAGTGGATACGAGACCATTGAGGCGAAGGACGGCATGTCTGCGTTGACGTTGTTACGCCATGAGACGCCGGATCTCCTCATTGTCGATATCAACATGCCCGTTATGGATGGCTATGACCTTCTCGAACGGCTGCGTTCCACAGATAATCAGACCCCTGTCATTATGCTGACAGCCCGGGGGGACCGAGCAGACATTGCTCGAGGGTTGCGTTTGGGTGCCGATGATTATGTAACCAAGCCTTTTGGACTCGAAGAACTCACGTTGCGAGTGCAAGCAATTTTGAAACGCACAAAACCCGCAATTTCGGAATTTCTCCTGCTGAAGTGCGGTCCGATTACCCTCAACGAGGAGACCTATCAGGCCTACTTCAACGAGACCCCGGTGGAACTTTCAAAGACCGAATTTCGGCTATTGCAGCATTTACTACTTCATAAAGGCAAAGTCCTGACTAAGTCACAATTACTCAGCGAAGTGTGGGATATCGACTTTGCTTCTAATTCCAGCGTCGTCGACACCTACATTTCATATTTGAGGCGGAAACTGCATTTGGAGGGATTTGACGGGATCAAGACGGTTCGTGGCGTCGGATTCCAAATTCTCGAGCCAAAAGTACATAAGTGAAATTACGCACTCGCTTAACGTTGGGTTCGGCAATTGTTACTGCAGTCAGCACTCTATTAATTGGCGGGTACGCCATTATTTCATCACACGATTCGGCGATAGCGCTCGTTGACCAGTCCCTTGACCAAGTCGCCGTTTCGGTGCATGGGCAGAGCAACGATGCGCTATCGCAGGCGTTATTTGCGGTGCAAACTAGCAACGCCTCCATGACACTCGTACATTTTTCTGCAGATCGGGTGGCAACGGTCCTTGTCGACTCCACCCTGAAAGTGACGCCAAACCCCTCACTCATCGAATTGCGGCGTGCACTTTCGAGACCTCAAACGATAGCCGGAACCGAAAGTTATCGAATGCGTACAGTGCAACTTCCAGACAAAGAATTCATTATCGTTGCATCGTCGCTGCTTGGTATTGACGCGGGTTTTCAAACAGACGTTGAACATCTGGTTGCATTCATCCTCGTATGTCTTCTATTGGCAAGCCTGGCGACTTGGCTATTGATGCGTAGAGATGTTAAGAAGATTGAAGATCTCATTGATTCGGCAACCGAGATCTCTAATGGTGACACATCGCATGAAGTGTCGGTTTCGACTGGCGACTCTGAGGTAGATCAACTCGGTGTTGCACTCAACCGCATGGTTATTTCCCTCCGTCGAACCGTTGAAGTTGAAGAGCGGGCTGCGAGAAGAATGCAGGAATTCATCGGAGATGCGTCGCATGAATTGAGGACCCCGTTGACTGTCATCAAGGGATACGTAGAACTTCTATCCGGGGTTCGAATGACCGATCCCGTGCAAAGAGATCGGGCGTACGTTCGAGTAAATTCTGAGATAGTCCGAATGGAATCGCTCATCAGCGACATACTTTTCTTAGCTGAATTCGGAGAGTCACGAATCACCGAACCAGAGACATTTGATCTTTCCGAACTAGTAAATGCGCACTTAGTCGATTTTATAAAAATGAACTCGTCTCGAAATGTTATTAGTGAAGTGGGAGAAAAAATCGACATCGATGGGATGAAGGCACACATGGCGAGATTGCTGACCAATGCATTCGGAAACATTTCCCGCCATACCCCCGACGACGCCCCTGTCCGCGTCACATTGAAGAAAGTCCATACGGGAGTCGAGTTGGACGTGGAAGATGGTGGTCCTGGGCTTTCAGATGATGTGTACCACGATGGAATTCAGAGCTTTCAGCGCTTTGACAGATCCCGCTCTCGCGAAGACGGGGGTTCTGGCCTGGGTATGAGCATCATTTTCACAATCGTCCGCGAACACGGGGGTTCGGTCTCCTTGAGAAAGAGCGATCTTGGGGGCCTAGCCCTCCATGTTCGCCTTTAACCAAGCGCACCAGGGAACTTTTCGGGACTAGGGTAAGGGTGTAACTCACCCTTGGAGGATCACCATGGCAGACCTCAGGAACCACTTCGTTATTGCAGTTGTTACCCAGGATGAAACACGGATCTGGACGACGGGGATTGATCCCGGCAAGAAGCCTGAGACGATTTCCGCACCAGACGATAATCTGCATCATCACCACGTCCGGATGGCACAGCATCACGGAGGCCACCATGCCGACCCAAACCGAGCAGAATATTTAGAGGAGATCGCCCAGGCCCTTTCGAGTGCTGGCCAGATATTGCTCATCGGCCATGGGAAAAGCAAGGCGAGTTCAATGCTGGCCTTAGTGCAATATTTAGAGCGCAAACATCCCGATCTCGCCTTGAAGGTCGTAGGCGCGTTGGATAGCAATTTGGACGCCCTTACCGAGCCTGAAATTCTCGCCTTGGCGAGAGAGTGGTTCGAAAGTTACAAGAACCTCCAATAAAATTTCACGAAGAATTCTTTCATAGGAGTATGCAATCGAGCTAGAGACGGCATTTCGTGAAGCAGAAGATCTGATTAAGAACACGAGTTCATTGGTGCGCGTTGTTCTTTCCGGTCGTCGTCGCAACATGCAACCAAAATCTCACCGCATTGATATTCGACCAGTTCTCATAAAGGGCGAGTTGCTCCTGCAAACAATGGAAAATGACGGGCGTCAGACAACAACTCGCAACGTTTCGTTCTCAAATCTCAACATTCTGAATTTGATGGAGAGCGGTTTCGCAAATATTTTGGTTGAACATGAAACTGGTTCGATGACAATCCGCGTGACCAAGAATCATGACGCACAGGTTCATTATGACAAGGACAAACGTGAGCAGAATCTGGAGCATGATCGCACTAAGGCGCGCCTATTAAGTCCTTCAGATCCGTTCTTGCGCGAAGTTGGTATTTCGGACGATCAGGGTCGAATTAAGCCATCTCGGCAAGACAAATACCGTCAGGTCGAGGAGTTTCTGCGCCTGTTGTCACCAGCCTTAACCGAAGCGATCGAGGCCGGGCATTTAGAAAGACCCAGTCAGGACAGGCCACTTTCTATCGTGGACCTGGGTTGCGGCAATGCCTACCTGACATTTGCTGCGCATCAATACTTGCGCGGAATCGGAATGCCGGTTCACGTGACGGGAATCGACATTCGTGCAGAATCGCGCAATCGCAATGTTGAGATTGCTGCAAAGTTGGAGATCAAAGAGAGCATGGATTTTGTCGCTGCAGAGATATCTCAAGCGGAGATAGAAGAAGTCGACGTTGCAATTGCTTTGCATGCATGCGACACGGCAACAGACGACGCAATCGCTTGGGCGATAAATAATGATGCCAAACTATTGCTGATTGCCCCGTGTTGTCATCATGACTTACAGAGTCAGATCAAAGGAGTACCCGAACCTTGGACGCTGATTACCAAACATGGTCTGTTGAAAGAGCGGCTTGCCGACCTCATGACGGACGCATTGAGAGCGCAAATATTGAGAATATTGGGTTATCGCACCGACATCGTCGAGTTCGTTGGGGGAGAGCACACCCCTCGGAATCTTATGATCCGGGCAATTAAGACGGGCGCCAAGTCGGATCCAACAGACATTGCCCGTTATCTGGAAATGGTCGACACTTGGAAAGTGCATCCCGCTCTTGCCAAACGCCTGGCAGCTCGACTGGCATGGATGGAAAAGTCCGATGGAGTTGAGGACGTACAGTGACGGAGAAGAAAGCCGCTCAATCGGATTTCAAGTTGGAACCTCTCGAAAGAGTTTCCATTGTCGCCAACTTGTTCACTCCCGGAGTTGGCCTTTTTGTCGAGAAAATTATTAAAAGTAGTAACGAACCAGCGGTCGAGACCGTCGTTATCGATTCAGACGAGATCTCAAGCAATATAAGGAATTTTCAGCCAAATGTAGTCATTTTGGACTTTGATTCGTTGCTTTATGCGGACTCTCTTGCGATTGCGATTGCGATCAGAGAGATCGATCTCGACCAGCCGATAATTTTCATGTCAGAAAAATCAAATCCCGTTCTGGTCAATGAGGGAATGGTCGCCTCCCTTTGGAATCGCGCGTTTTGGATCAATCAACCTTCGAGAAATCCTGCGATGGTGTTGCCAGAAATAGTGCGAGCATTCAATAACACGCAACGGGTAAAGACGTCGGTGCTTAAGGGCGCTATCGAGGACTCGACGCAATTCGGCCTGTTGTCGCCCCAGCAACATCGCGTCATGCGATTGCTTTCGATGGGGGGTAGCAACTCAGCCATTGCTCAGGAATGCAACCTGACCATCAAGGCCGTGGAGCGAACGATTGCGACCGCGTCGAAACTTTTGGAAGTTGAGCCTGCGTCGGAAGGTACGAATCACCGGGTAAATGCAGCCATGCGGTACGTGAGGTTGATGCTCTTTGCAGACTCAGTCCAACCATTTCTCGGGTAATTTGGGCTGA
>DASVIG010000027.1:0-6480 GCA_036382195.1 Candidatus Nanopelagicaceae bacterium | reverse complement strand
TGGGTCAGCCAAAATTGCACGTACGAGGCCGCCACCCTGAGCCCCAGTAGCACCCACCACTGCGATGATTTTCTTATCGGACATTGCGACCTCCAAAATTATTGACCGTGTGACGAGGAAGTGTGGACTCCAACTATTGCCTTGTCAACCCCTACTTCACGCCATGTTCTCTCATACCTTACAGACCCTTCGAAGGTCACGAGAGAATTACTCCTCTGGGACGCCGTAAAGTGCCGGCTGCCAAAGTCCAGGGTCATTTACCCCGGCTTTGGCAAGAACCCGGTCACGGGCCTCTTCAGCCAGATGACGTACTCGGGCAAAGTCGTGATGGAGCAATTTGCCATTCTGCTTCACCAATTTTCCATCGACGAAGACGGTGTCAACTAGTTGGGCATTGCCTGACTCCACCACCGCACCAGCTGGGTAATTCAGTGGCTGCATTCCGTAAACATCCGTGCGAAGAAGGACCACATCTGCCTTCTTGCCGGGTGTAAGAGAGCCAACTTGATTGCCCAGCCATGATGCGGTTGCGCCATTTTGGGTTGCAAATTTCAAGATTTCGACCGCAGTAATAGGAAGTGGGCTGGACTTGCCTTCTTCCAGATCCTCAACATTGACCAAATATCGAGTTCCGGCAAGGGCGGCCCGCATGGCACTAAAGATGTCTCCGCCTACTGAGGTGCAGACATCTATCGAGAGAGAAACTGGGATCCCACGATCTCGACCGCGGAGGGTGGCCAGCCGACCATGACCCATATGCATCTCGAGTTCTGGTGCGATAGAAATGGCGCCCCCGGTGCTCTTGATAATGTCGTATTCGGCATCAGTCAAAGTATTGCAATGCACATAGGTCGTGCGGTCGTTGGTGAGTCCATTCTCATGCATCCACTTCACGGGCAGGCTCTTGCCCCATGCTCCATCACCCACGTGAACGGTGACAGGGATATTAAGTTCTTTCGCCAGCGCGAAATCCTGCAAAGTAACTTCTTTCGTAGCAAATTGTGGTCCGCGTGGGGCCAGTGCCAGCGTCAGGAGTTGATCTGAGGAGGAGAACCACTTCTCCGCCACTCGCACAACGTCACGGGAGAGTGGAAGTTCCGATGGCAGTGGCAGCCATCCGTCGTTGGAGTCTCCATACGCCCAGACGCATCGGATTCCGGAGTCAAATGCTCCTTGAATCGCCGCATCGGCATGCTCTGGAGAGTTGTTGTTGTGCGACCAGTCAACCAGGGTGGTAATTCCCGAATCCAAGGCATCCAGCATCCCGACCAGGTTGGCGGCGTACATATCTTCGGGAGCATATTGGTTGCCGAGAACCCCACGGACGCCACTGAAGTACTGACCCAAAGTCCAATCGGTCGACATGTGGCGGATTAACGACTGCCACGTATGTCGGTGGGTGTCGATGAATCCGGGGAGGGCGAAACGGTCAGTGCCATCGATCTCCTGCGCATCGAGCGGACCGAGGTCCGGGGCAATGGCGGCAATCTCGCCGTTTTCGATCAAAATATCAGCACTGCGAATATCTCCAATAGTCGGGTCCTGCGATAAGACCCAGGCTCCGCGAATTACGTAACGATGAGATGCGCTCATGTACTGCTCCTTCTTGAAAAGTTTGGCGAAATGTACGCCCGCCCCCTTTCTTCGTCAAGTACTCATTCACATAAGCGCGAATAAGGGCGGAACCTCCTGGTTTCGTGAAACGTTGTAAAACAGTTATAAAGATTTTGTGAAGTAGGGCTTGACAGGGTGGCAGGGCTCACATACCTTCTCCGCCACAGAGCATGAGGAGGTCACCATGGAAGAAGTGCAGTGGCAGTTGCAGGGTAAGACGTTCATCATCACCGGAGCGAGTTCGGGGATGGGCGCAGAGACGGCAAAGTTTCTCGGGGGCCGGGGCTCCAACGTTGTGCTCCAAGGACGCGATCGGGCGCGGCTGAAGACAATCGCCGATGCAGTTGTAAAGGCAGGTGGAAAGGCATTGACCGTCGAATTGGATCTGGAAAAGCCAGAGCTCATGGGTCAGTTGGTTACTGAAGCTATGACGGAGTTCGGCGAGATAGATGGTCTGGTTCTTAATGCCAGTCTCTTTGAACCGCGGCCTATCGAAGAAACTGATCTTGAAAGTCTCGACCGTCAGTGGACGACCAACGTGACATCACATTTCATGATCGTGAAGGCTGCAGTTCCATTTATGAAGCCAGGTTCGAGCATTATCTTCGTGGCATCAACTACTGGTCTCGCTGGCTTCCCGGGATGCTCTGCTTATGGTGGGACAAAGGGCGCCATGGCATCACTTGGTCGAAACTTGGCGGTCGAATTTGGTCCCCTTGGCATTCGAGTGAACACGGTGGCTCCTGGATTTGTGCGTACCCCAATGCTCACTCCAATCCTAGATGCCATTCCTGGCTATGAAGAGATTCTGATCAAGGAGACCCCCGCCGGAAGAATTGGTCGGCCGGAAGAAATCGGCGCGACCATCGGCTTCCTTCTTTCAGGACTAGCTCCATATATCAACGGCGTTACCTTGCCGGTCGATGGTGGCTGGACTGCGAAATAGGAAGCAGTTGATGACTACCTCGGGCAATCCAATGGGAACGAGTGTCGCCAAACGCGGCTCTCGCTGGCGTGTTAAGTCTGCATATTTTGCAATCTGGCCTGCAACTTTGGCCCTCTTTGCAATCAGCCCATTGGTAGCTCGTGGAAGCATAAGTTTCGGCGCACTTCGCAGCGCGCTTCCTTTTGCCGCAATTCTTGCCATTGTTGCAATCGGTCAAACATTGGTAATTCAACAACGAGGGCTGGATCTTTCCATTCCCGGAATTGTTTCCATCTCGGCAATTCTCGTAACAAAAATTCCCGGTGGCGTGGATAGTCGTGTATTGCGAGCTGTCGTGATCGTTCTTTTGATATGCGCACTTGCCGGACTTGTGAACGGACTGGTTGTCACAATGTTTGGAGTTACTCCTTTGGTTGCCACCCTTGGAGTCAATGCATTACTCCTTGGAACAATTCTCCGCATCACAAGCGGAAGTCAGACCGCATCGGCCGCGCCCCGTCTAGCCCACTTTGCTGCCGCTCGGATACTCGGTGTCTCCACGATTATCTGGGTGACGATCCTGGCCATTGGCGTGGTTACTTTTGTTCTGAAATCCACGATTATCGGACGGCGCTTTGTTGCGATTGGTACCAGCGCACCAGCAGCACGTGCCGCTGGAATACGCGTCCGGCTTTATCAGACAATGACATACGTCATTGCAGCAATCTTTGGCGGGTTAGGCGGAATTCTCTTAGCGGGATACCTCCAAACACCTGGGCTTTCCTCTGGAAATGAATACCTCCTGCCGTCAATCGCCGCCGTAGTTTTAGGCGGAACATCGTTGGCAGGCGGAGGAGGAAGCGTCCTGGCCACAGCTGGTGGTGCATTGTTTCTCACTCAATTACAGCAGGTTGTTTTTGGTGCAGGCGCACCCTTGTCAGTCCAACTCTTAATTCAGAGCGTTGCCATCGCACTTGGAATGGCTCTGCGAACCGTTCCATGGAAACGAATCATGACTCGTTTTCGATCATCGCCACTTCCGGCAACGGCTGCGTTAGGCACACCCAACTAAATTTCCCACCCCCCGCTATACCGACAAATGTCCGGCTATCACGGCTAAGACAGTGTCGCCATCTATAGGAGAAAGAATGAAAACGAAAAAGGCAACCTCCTTGAGCCGCCACGGGCGACTCAAGTTGAGTGGTGTCGGTCTCGCGGTCCTCGCGCTCACCCTCACCACTCTTCCTTCCAGCAGTGCGGCAACAAGTGCTGGTGTCACGATGACGGTGAAACAGGAACTAGCAAGTCTGGGTAAGACGACCAGCAAAGCATTCTGTGGAACTAAGCAAATCACATTGGGAATCCACGACGGATACGGGATCAACGCTTGGTCACAAGCTTCATACGCTGCTGTCCGCTCTGAAGCGGCCAAGTGTCCAAACGTCAAGACAATCGTGGAACTCGGTCAGGGAGACCTTCAAGGAAGCATCTCTCAGGTCAACTCAATGGTCTCGCAAGGCGTCAACGCACTGGTAATCATTCCCGACTTCGGTCAGGCGCAGCTTCCATCTCTTCAGGCCGCAACTGCTGCCGGAGTTTCGGTTGTCCCTTGGGGAGCAAATCCAAGTGGAGTTGACGGAAAAGACTTCGTCAATTACGTCGACTGGAGTTCGCCAAATGCCGGCACACTCTGGGCAAACTGGATGGTAAATACCCTCAAGGGCAAGGGCAACATCATCATGATCGGCGGACCGGCTGGAAACCCAGTAACGAGCGGTCAGTTGAAATCCATTGTTGCCGTCTTTGCTAAGCATAAGGGAATGAAACTTCTCACCGGTAACAAGGATTGGCCCGTTACCAACTGGGATCCAGCAACCGCGCAGAAGATCATGGGCTCGCTCATCGCCAAGTACCCAAAGATCGATGGTCTAATTTCAGATTACGGCACAGATGCTCTTGCTGCCCTTCGCACCATGCAGGCAGCTGGACGACCTCTTGTTCCTACAGCCACTCTGGATGCCAATGGTCTTGGCTGTCTCTGGAAGTCTCAATCCACTGTTGCTGGCAGCAAATTCCGGCTAGCAACTATCTCCTCACGTAACTGGTTGGGACGAATCGCAGCTCGCAAGGCCATCTCGGCCGCCGAGGGCATTCCAAACAACGAGCCAAGCATCATCTCATTGCCAATCTCTGAGAACTCATTACGCGGAAATAAGCCAGTATGTCTCGCTGGTGCTGCAGATGACTTCTACAACAGCAATAAGTTGACACCTGCAGAGCTCACCAAATACGGAAAGCCATAAGGCTCAGTAAAAAATGACCACTGAAGTCCTCCGTCTCGACAATATCTTCAAAACCTATCCGGGTGTCACGGCATTAAGCGATGTAAGTTTCGCTGTCCGTGTCGGAGAAGTGCATGCCCTCGTTGGGGAAAACGGTGCAGGCAAGTCAACCCTTATGGGTGTGGCTGCCGGCGTCGTTCAACCAGATAGCGGGCATGTCGAGATTGCAGGACATCAGTTGGCCAAACATTCGCCGGCGGCGGCACAGATGGCGGGCCTCGCGGTGGTTTACCAACATTCGATGGTGCTCGATGATCTGACGGTTGCGGAGAACTTAGTGTTCTCCCTTCCGGAAGATCGTCGACCCTCGTATAAGGAAACCAACGCATGGGTTCGTGAACATCTAGCCGCCGTTGGTGCGGATGTCAGCCCAAAATCACGGGCAGAGGATTTAAGTATTGCTCAGCGACAACTTGTCGAGATTGCTAGAGCATTAGCACTTCAATCAAAAATATTGATTCTTGACGAACCTACCGAATCGCTTACTGCGAATGAAAGCGAAAAACTTTTTGTGCAGATTGAAAGACTGCGCGCGTCCGGGACAGGGATCGTGTACATCTCCCACCGTTTCCCTGAAGTCCAGCGTATTGCTGACCGCATCACTGTCCTTCGTGATGGAGAAGTTCGCGGAACTTTCGAGGCATCTCAAGTAACCGAGAATGACATATTGCAACTCATCGTCGGTCGCGCCTTCGAACATGTTTTTCCGAAGAAGGCGACACCATCAGCTGGGATAGACGTACTGCTAGAAACTCGCAATCTCACAGGCATTCGATTTTCCGCAACGGACTTAAAGGTTGGCAAAGGGGAGATCGTTGGGCTCGCTGGCGTTGAAGGAAATGGACAACGAGAATTTCTCCGCGCTCTCGCTGGTCTCTACTCTTATCAAGGTGAAATTCTCGTAAGCGGTGAGCAGGTTGATATCCACTCACCATCAGAAGCCGCTCGCCATGGCCTGGTTCACCTTCCTGGAGACCGACATGTTGAGGGCGCATTTCTCCCTCTTACTGTTCGCGAGAACATTTCAGCCCTTGTTTTGAAGCAGCTCTCTCGGGTCGGCGTCGTGCGCCGCAATGCAGAAGTGGCTCTGGCGCAGCAATCAATTGAGGATTTACGGGTGCGAACTCCCAATATCGAGACTCCGCTTGCGAGCCTATCCGGAGGAAATCAGCAGAAGGTTCTCTTTGCCAGATCATTGGCAGCAAATCCGATAGTGCTCATTGCAGACGAGCCCACGCGCGGCGTAGATGTCGGCGCCCGTTCTGAAATTTACCGTTTGCTACGCACGTATGCCGATGAAGGTCATGCCGTTATCGTTCTATCCACTGATGCCATCGAACTGGCCGGACTCTGCGACCGGGTTCTAGTTTTTTCACGGGGCAAGATTGTTCGACAACTCATGGGCGATAATCTAAGCGAACGCGAAATCACGGGCGCTGCAATCGCCGCAGATGAAGCTCGCGAAGAGCGGGTTTCATCTCGGAGTCGATATACAAACTTCGGTCGTCTGCTTCGAGGTGATTACTTCCCCAGTTCAATCCTCGCGGCATTGATTCTCATTCTTGCTTTATGGACTGCTCATAAGAATTCATTCTTCCT
>DASVIG010000026.1:0-61663 GCA_036382195.1 Candidatus Nanopelagicaceae bacterium | reverse complement strand
TAGGAGTCTGGGCCGTGTCTCAGTCCCAGTGTGGCCGGTCGCCCTCTCAGGCCGGCTACCCGTCGTCGCCTTGGTGAGCCATTACCTCACCAACAAGCTGATAGGCCGCGAGGTCATCTTCTACCGAAAAACTTTCCAAACTCGGTGATGCCACCAAGTTTCATATCCGGTATTAGCCCCGGTTTCCCGGAGTTATCCCAGTGTAGAAGGCAGATTCCTCACGTGTTCCTCACCCGTTCGCCGCTAATTCGTTCCCGAAGGAACTTCATCGCTCGACTTGCATGTGTTAAGCACGCCGCCAGCGTTCGTCCTGAGCCAGGATCAAACTCTCCATAGAAAGTTTTTTTCTGGCGTACAGACATTAATAACTGACGTTATATTTTGTCTTTTTACCAAAGGAAATCAACGGGTATAACTATTTCACCAAATAAACAAGCTACCAGGTGTATTTCGCCATACCTCATTGAAGTATTAATTCGTGGTCTCTCTCTTTTCACGCTGCAAACCCGAAAGTTTTCAGACATGGCAAGAGGAGCCACATTGGCATTGACTTATTAGCACGCTGTTGAGTTCTCAAGGTACGGATGCGCACTGCGTCTGGAGATTCCTCTCCATTTTCAGGGCAGACCCCCAAATCTAGTCCAGCAGTACTCACGCGGTCAAACCGCGCTGATACCAACTACGGACAGATCTTGGAGAAAGTACCTGCTATCCGGCCTTGAATCGTCCGGTGCATAGCAAGGAGCGTAACTATAGGTGGGTGGGCGCAGAGCGTCAAATCGAGAAAAGAGTGAGAAAAAAAGCCTTATAAATCACTGCTTTTAGAGAACTTCTACTGCGACCAAATCGCGCTTGCCTTTGCGCAGGACGGCAAAACGCCCATAAAAGAAGTCCTCTACGCTTGGCGCGAAGTCTTCCGCGCCTATTTTTGCGTTGTTGAGATATGCGCCACCTTCCTTCACGATACGCCGCGCCGCGGACTTGGAATCCACGATTCCAGAGGCTGCAATGAGGTCTACCCACGTCGGAATATCGACTAAAGAGGCGATTATTGCCCTAGGCAGTTCAGCCAGGGCGCTCTCCAAGGTGGCTTCATCCAAGTCCTTCAGTTCGCCTTGGCCAAAGAGGGCTCGAGACGCGGCTTCGACGCGCTCACAAGTCTGAGCGCCGTGAACCAGTGTCGTGAGTTCGCGAGCTAGGGCACGATGAGCCTCTCGAGCACCGGGATTATTATTGTGTGAGATTTCCAATAGTGAAATCTCTGCATGCGACATAAATGAAAAAACCTTTAGAAAATTGACCACATCTCTATCTTCGGTGGCAATCCAATATTGATAGAAGGCGTAAGGCGATGTCATTTCGGCATCGAGCCAGACGCTGCCACCGGCAGTCTTCCCAAATTTCGTACCATCGCTTTTTAACAACAAAGGAACCGTTAGCGCATGTCCGCTGCCGCCTTCAACCCGACGGATGAGATCGAGCCCGGTAACGATATTGCCCCACTGCTCGGACCCTCCCAATTGCAGTGTGCAACCGAATCTTCGAAAGAGTTCGAGGTAATCAAAAGACTGGAGAACTTGATACGAAAACTCTGTATAGGAGATGCCTCCGCCTTCAAGGCGCGCAGAAACTGAGTCCTTTGCCAACATTTGGTTGACACTGAAATGTTTACCGATGTCACGCAAGAATTCGATGGCAGAAAGTGGCGCTGTCCAATCAAGATTATTTACAATCCTCGCGGGATTGCTCGGCGCGTCAAAATCGAGGAAGAGAGCAAGCTGCACTCGATATCGCGCCACCCAGTTTGCGACAGTCTCTTCGGTATTGAGAGTGCGTTCTTCGTTCTTGCCACTTGGATCCCCTACCAGGCCCGTAGCGCCTCCTACGACGGCAATGGGATGATGGCCTGCCAATTGAAAACGTCGGAGTACAAGGAGCACGACGAGATTCCCTATGTGCAAACTAGGAGCGGTCGGATCGAATCCAATATAGAGAGTGATCGGCTTTGCCAAAGCCTCCTTGAGAGCCGCTTCGTCGGTAGTTTGCGCAATCAAGCCGCGCCAACGGAGATCTTCAAGAAGGTTCATTGACCCATCATGCCCGAAAAAAGGTTGCTCTTGTCGTCAATCCAAACCTGGTTTTTGTGGATCTTCGACTCCAGGGTCGCGATCTGATCTGAAACTCTGGCCTGGGCAGTTCCGCCGAAAGTCGTTCGAGATTGAAGTGCTCCATCAACAGTGAGGAATCTGCGCACATCTGAAGTGAGCCCAGCATGGATAGAGGTGAACTCTGCATCGGTCAACTCGTGCAACTCCTTTCCAGTGACTTCACATTGATAAACACACTTTCCAGCCGCTTCATGGGCTTGCGCAAAAGGAACTCCGGCGCGAACAAGATAATCTGCAATTTCTGTCGCCAGCGAATACCCCGTGGGTGCAGACGCCGCCATCTTCATGCGGTCGAAAACGGTTGACGAGACCAACCCGGTAAATGCCGGCAAAATAAGGGCAAGAGTATCTATCGAGTCAAAAAGCGGTTCTTTATCTTCTTGCAAATCTCGATTGTAGGCAAAAGGAAGGCCCTTCAACATCGCCAAGACGCCCGTGAGGTTACCAATCAACCTCCCCGCCTTGCCGCGCGCGAGTTCAGCAATATCGGGATTTTTTTTCTGCGGCATGATCGATGAACCTGTGGCAAAGGCATCATCTAACTTCGCCCAGCCAAACTCCGTAGACGCCCATAAACACCATTCCTCCCCCATGCGAGAAAGATGCGTTCCAATCATCGCCAAAATGAAGAGCGCCTCTGCCACAAAATCCCGGTCGCTCACCGCATCAATGCTGTTTGCCACAGGACCGCTAAATCCCAAATCTGCAGCGCTGGCAACTGGATCCAGCGGAAGAGAGGATCCGGCGAGGGCTCCTGCCCCCAATGGCGAGAAGGACGTGCGTCCGTACCAATCTTGAATCCGTTCGATATCCCTGGCGAACGCGTGCGCATGCTTTGCCAACTCATGTCCAAAGAGAACTGGTTGGGCATGTTGGAGGTGAGTAAAACCTGGTGCTGGAGCATCTATGTACTCAGTGGCTTTGAGAAGGACTGCACCTTGGAGATTGCTGACGAGGCTTGCAACATGCAGCATGTGATCAATGGCAAACAAACGCATATCCGTTGCCACTTGGTCATTGCGGGATCTACCTGCGCGAAGGGCCCCACCGATCGCGCCAAGTTTTTCCGTGAGACCCCGTTCGAGAGCGCCATGGACGTCCTCGTCACTATCTTGCGGGAGAAACACCCCTGATACCACTTCGTCCTGCAATTGCTTCAATGCAATACGGATCGCTTCAGCATCTGCAGGTACGAGGAGTTGCGCCTCCTTGAGCACTCTTAAATGTGCTAGCGAAGAACGCAAGTCATAAGGAGCCAATCGCCAATCGAAATCGATGCTCCTTGAGAGTGCGAAGACTGCATCAGCGGGAGCGCTGCTAAACCTTCCCCCCCAGAGCGCCACGTATTACTTCTTCACTCTTAAATTTCTAGCGGATGCAATTCGCGTGGGAAGGCCCCATAGGTCGACAAAACCCTTCGCCAAAGATTGATCAAAGGTGTCTCCCTCATCATATGTCGCCATATCAAAATCATAAAGTGATGCCTCACTACGGCGGCCCGTAACCCAGCAACGTCCAGCGTGCATCTTCAAGCGGACATCACCAGTGACATATTCGTTTGCGTAGGAGAAAAGATTGTCGAGAGCTTCACGCAAGGGCGAGAACCAGAGACCGTCATATACCAACTCTCCCCAACGTTGTTCACTAGAACGCTTAAAGCGGGCGAGATCCCGCTCAACACAGACATTTTCAAGTTCTTGATGGGCGGTGATCAGTGCAAGTGCACCAGGTGCTTCATATACCTCGCGACTCTTAATTCCGACTAGACGATCCTCAACCATATCCAGACGGCCCACACCTTGGGCGCCAGCGCGTCGGTTGAGTTCGACGATTGCCTGCAACATGGTCACGGGCCTGCCATCAATTGCCGTGGGTGTTCCTTTGACAAAAGTAATAATGACTTCATCGGCCTCTCGAACGATTGAAGGATCCTGAGTGTAGGAATACACGGCTTCCGTCGGTGCATTCCAGATATCCTCGAGAAAACCAGTCTCAACTGCACGGCCCCATACATTTTGGTCGATAGAGAATGGATTCTTCTTAGTAGTCTCAATCGGCAGTTTGTGCTCGTGAGCAAATGCAATGGCCTTATCGCGCGTCATGCCCGAATCACGAACGGGTGCGTAGGAAGTGAGATCTGGAGCTAACGCGCCTGTACCAACTTCAAAACGGACTTGGTCATTGCCTTTCCCAGTACATCCATGAGCCACCCGCGTTGCCCCATGCTTGCGTGCTGCGGCAACCAGATGCTTGACAATCAATGGACGAGAGAGGGCTGAGACCAGAGGGTACCGATCCATATAAAGAGCATTCGCTTTCAATGCGGGAAGGCAGTACTCGTTTGCGAACTCATCACGGGCATCAACGACCTCAGCGGCTACTGCACCGCAGGCGAGAGCACGTTCTTTGATTACTTGGAGATCCTCACCTTCTTGTCCTACATCCACGGCAACGGCGATGACCTCTGCTCCTGTTTCGCGCTCTATCCAACCGATTGCAACCGAGGTATCCAACCCTCCGGAATAGGCTAGGACAATTCTCTCTTTCATTAGCGCGCCTTTCGTTTCGATGGTCTCTTCAAATCTCTTGTTGGTTGGGCAATCTGTTGCAATTCTTTCGCTAATGCAGCTCCGCCGTCACTTCTTCTGGATACGACGAGGACCGTGTCATCCCCGGCGATCGTTCCGATGACCGCCGATAGATCGCCATCTCGCGATGCTCGATCGAGTGCGCTTGCCAACAATTGTGCTCCCCCTGGCGGCGTACTGACGACCGCCAGATTCCCACTGGACTCAACTGACAAGATCAATTCCGACGGGAGGGTAATCACTCGGGAGAGAGATTCACTGCCGCTAAACGGAAGTTGGTATACAGCCGAACCATTTCTTCCACGGCCGCGTAATGCACCAATTTCCTCTAGGTCACGACTGGCTGTGGCTTGGGTGACTTCAAATCCAATTCCATCAAGCAAGTCGACCAGATCAGACTGTGAATGGACAAGCCCGGCTTCGACGAGGGAAACGACTTTGGCGCGACGAGCCGAAGCACTCCGAGATGAAATCAACTTCTTGCTACTAGCCATGATTCGCCTCCTTCATAACTCGCGTGAAAGAAGAAATGAATTTCTTCACCTGCGCATTAGTTACCGTCAATGCAGGTGCTATCCGAATAGTTTTTGCGTTTGGGGCATTAACCAACACCCCGATATCTTGCAAGGCATTTCGCACAGAAAATGCAATCTCCTGCTCAAGACCAATTCCAAGCAGAAGGCCTTGGCCGCGCACCTCTGTAACGCCTCTTAACTTGCCAATCGCTTTTTTTATCGCCAATTCAAGGGTGCGCGCATTCTCGAGAAGGTTCTTCTTTTCCAGAACCTTTATCGCCGCTAGCGCGCTGGCACAGGAAACTGGATTGCCGCCAAAAGTCGAGCCATGGTCTCCTGGTTTGAAAAGTTTTCCGGCTTTACCTATCGCGATCATCGCCCCTAATGGAAGGCCTCCACCCAAGCCTTTAGCAAGGGTGATGACATCGGGCATGATCCCCTCGTGTTCATATCCAAACCATTGTCCGGTTCTGCCCATGCCAGTTTGAACAGCATCGACAACCATCAATGCTCCAGTGCGATCGCAAATCTCCCGGATCCCCCGGAGATAGCCATTCGGCGGGGTAATTACACCAGCCTCTCCCAGAATCGGCTCCACAATCACCATCGCTGTCTCCGTCGTGACAGCATCGCTCATCGCTGCGAGATCACCGTACGGAACGTGCGAGATTCCAGGCACGAGTGGTTTAAATGGATCACGCTTGGAAGGCTGGCCAGTAAGAGAAAGTGCGCCCATGGTTCTTCCGTGAAAAGACTCTTCTGTGGCGACAATTTTGGTTCGCCCCGTCAGTCGTGAAAGTTTCAGTGCTGCCTCGTTTGCCTCCGCCCCCGAATTGCAGAAGAAAACCCGGGCTGAGTCATCTCCCACCAATTCCTGTAATTTCTCGGCAAGAGCCACTACCCCAGGGTGTATGTAGAAATTGCTTACATGTCCCAGAGTGCCGATCTGTTCTCTCACTGCTGCCACAATGGCTGGATGAGCATGACCTAAGAGATTGGTGGCGATTCCCCCCAGAAAGTCTAAATAACTTTTACCCTCAGAGTCCTTGACGACCAGGCCTTTCCCACTCACCAAAGTCAAATTCGGCTGACCATAATTGGATTGGATCGCACCATTCCATCGCTTGGCAAAAACTTCCGTGGAGTTCGCTTTGGCCATCATGCTGTCACTAGCGTTCCACCATGGCCGCGTAAAGCTAACGCAAAAGCTTCCGGATCTTTTCCGTCAATTACCCTGACTGCACCCGCGCCGGAACTAATTGCGTTAAGGCAAGCTTGAACTTTAGGAGCCATACCTTCGGAAAATATATCTTTGATCTTCTGTAGTTCTTCCGCTCTGATTATCGAGATCAAAGAAGCTGTATCGGGCCAATGGCGATAGATCCCTGGAACATCGGTCATAAAGATCAGAGTATCTGCCCTCATCGCTCCTGCGATCGCAGCAGCGGCTAGATCAGCGTTGACGTTAAGACCTATGGCCGAAATCTCTTCCACGTCATCTCCCTCGGTTGCAATGGGTGAAACGACAGGAAGAAAGCCAGCGCCAAGCAAGGCATCGAGAATCGCAGTGTCTACCCGTACAACTTCACCTACCTGCCCAAGATCGACAGCAGTTCCATCAACTAACTGCATCATTTTCTTGGCGATGAGCAATCCTCCATCGCGACCCGTCAGACCAGCAGCATTAATCCCAACCTCGCGCAATTGAGCAACTACCGCACGCAGTACCTCGCCGCTGAGGACTCTCTGAACGACATCAAAAGTTTCTGACGTCGTTACACGGAAACCACCCAGGTAGGCGGATCCAATATCGGACGCTTTCAGCGCCGCATCGATTTGCGGTCCGCCACCATGCACGATGATGCATTGTTCTCCCAGGTCCAAAATCGACTGGACGGCGCGAGCGAAGAGCCCTTCAGCATCAGCCATAGCGTGACCGCCAAATTTAATAACGATCATGTTGCGTACGCGGAATTCTCGTGAACATAATCGTGGCTCAGATCATTGGTCATGATCGTGGCATTGTGCGAGCCAACTTTGAGATTGATCACGATGGCGATGGATTTACCGGCCAGATCGACGAGTGAACGATCATCCCCCGGGCTGCTTGCCCGCGCCACCATCACCCCGTTCAGCTCAACATCAATATCAAGGGAATCGAAATCGGCATCGGCTGTTCCAACTGCGGCCAGAATACGCCCCCAGTTAGGGTCTCCCCCAAAAAGGGCGCACTTGAGCAAATTGTTGCGCGCGCATGCTCTACCGACGTTGACCGCATCGCTTTCACTAGCCGCATTGCGAACCTCGATTGATACAACTTTGGTATGTCCTTCGGCGTCCTCGACCAACGCCAGAGCAAGAGAGCTACACACCTGCGTCAACATCTCCTCGAGCAGTTCTTCAGTGGCAGCCACTCTCGATGCCCCAGAAGCTAGAAGTAGAACGGTGTCATTAGTCGAAGTGCACCCATCTGAATCAATCCGGTTATACGTCCGATCACAGACTCGAGAAAATATTCCTTGAACCGTCCGAGGGTCGACAATTGCATCCGTCATGATCACGGAAAGCATGGTTGCCAAGGACGGCGCCAACATTCCAGCCCCCTTGGCGATTCCAGTAAGCATCATGCCATTTCGCTCCGTGCTTGCGATTTTGGGAACAGAGTCCGTCGTCATGATCGATCGAGCTGCGCTTTCCAATCCATCCGCACTCAACTGCGGAACTATCGCATCTACTCCGGCGAGAATCTTCGCCATGGGTAGGTACTCACCTATCAGTCCGGTCGAACAGACAGCCACTTCTGATGATGAAATCCCCAGGGCGCTAGCTACGTACTCCGCTGTTCGATGCGTATCAGCGAATCCTTGCGGCCCAGTACACGCATTGGCTCCGCCCGAATTGAGCACCACCGCATTGATCGCTCCACCACTGACAATCTGCTTTGTCCAAATGACGGGGGCGGCCACCACCTTATTTGTCGTAAAGACCCCGGCACACGTGAATTCCGGTCCTAGGTTCTCAATCACAGTGAGGTCGAGTGCTCCAGAACTCTTCAACCCAGCCGCGACACCGGCGGCACGAAAACCTTGTGGAAGCTTCATACGCCTAACCCGTCTGCACGTAATCCTGAATCTTCGGGCAAACCAGAGATGATGTTGGCATTCTGCACTGCCTGGCCGGCGGCACCTTTTCCTAGATTGTCTATAGCCGCTGATATGACTACGCGGTTTGTATGTTCGTCCAAGGCCACCTGCAACGCAATCCTATTGCTCCCAATCACGGACGAGGTTTTCGGCATCTGCCCAGCAGGTAAGAGGGAGATGAACGCCTCTGTTCCATATTGATTTTCAAATAATTGACGAAGGTCAGATTCTGATACCTCGGAGGTTAACGAAGCAGTGACGGTCGCCAATATTCCCCGCGGCATTGGGGCAAGAATGGGAGTGAAGGAAATATTCACCTCCGAATGAGCGGTCCGACGTAATGATTCTTCGATTTCCGGGGTGTGCTGGTGCATACCCCCAAATTTATAGGAGGTGAGAGAACCCATCACCTCGCTCCCAAGTAGAGATCTCTTTTCGCTCCGTCCTGCACCCGTCGTACCAGATGCAGCGACAACAACGATGTCTTTTGAATTCACCACCGAGAGAACGGGTGATGCGGCCAGGGCGATTGCCGTGGCATAACATCCTGGGTTCGCAACGCGATGGGATTTTCGGATTGCATCTCGTAATCCGGGGAGTTCGGGTAATCCATAAACCCAGGTTCCCGGGTGCTCGCCCCCGTAGTATTTTTCCCAGGAGACCGAACTTTCCAATCTAAAGTCGGCGCCAAGATCCACAATCGGCATCCCTGCTGGAAGTTGTGCAACGACTTTGGAAGATTCCCCATGTGGCATCGCCAGAAAGGCAAGATCACAGCTGGCAATTGCACCAATATCTGTCGATATGAAAACCTGGTCACCATAGCCTGTCAATTGCGGATGGAGATGACTTATCCGCTCCCCCGCATGTGAATTGGCGGTGATTACCTCCGCATGGAATGTGGGGTGCTGGGCCAATAGGCGCAATAACTCGCCGCCGGCATAACCACTTGCTCCGAGCACCGCTACTTTCATGGAAGAAGAGTACCTCGAAGATCTATAATTATGCAATCTTATGTATTTTTATGCAGAGCGGACGATGGCGCCTGTTATCCGGAAAGCCGACTCCGCAGCACTTTCACGCATCTGCGAGACCTCCGAGGTGGTTAAAGTCCGATCAGGTGCGCGGAATGTCAGGGTGAAGGCCAATGAGACTTTGCCTTGGCCTAACTGGTCATACCTGTCAAAAAGTTCTATGGACTCAAGCAACTCTCCCGCGCCTGCCCGCAAGGCAGATTCGACTTCAACCGCCGGCACAGAGTCGCTCACAATAAGAGCTATGTCCTGAACTGCCACTGGCATCGTGCGCAGTTGAATGCCCCGCACAATCTCACTCTCAGGCAGTGCCGAGAGATTTACTACGAAAGCGCATGACCGTGGTGGCAGCCCATAGGCGGACACGACCCGGGGATGGAGTTCTCCGGCATGCGCCACGACTCTCTCCTCGACAAGGAGTTCTGCACATCGACCCGGATGCCATGGGGCAAAATCCGATCTCGCAATCGTCCATTCCACATTGCACGTGAGCAATACGGACTGGGCTAAAGCAACAGCATCGCTCCAGTCGTAATCGCGACCTTTGCCCTGCCACCCCTCAACCTCGGCTTGACCGACAAGCACCCCGCCCACGTGAATTGGTTGGACTGGAACACCGGCATAAATTGCATCAATGACCTTCTGCGATGGACGTTGTTCAATTGATGGATTCTCCTCGCCTGAATGCGAAGATTCACCACGGAAAATAGTTCCCATTTCAAAGAGAGAGAAATTGCGAATCCCGCGACCTATATTTCTCTGCGCTGCATCTAGAAGCCCTGGCATTAAATGTGTCCGGAGCAACGGTGCTTGTTCTGACATCGGATTAGCCAGTCGGAAGGCTTTGGCGCGATCGCCCATAAATCCCATCAACTCCATCGTTGAGTCTGAGACAAATGGATAAGTTTGTATTTCGGCAAGACCCCGGTCTGCCAACATCTGGGCCACAACGCGTTGACGCCGTTGCGTCCGAGTAAGACCGGGACTCACTTGCCGAGGAGGCAGGTGAGAGGGAATCGCGTCGTAACCAATCATCCGCGCGACTTCTTCCACAAAGTCTGCTGGTCCTTGCAAGTCCCCACGCCAAGATGGTGGATCTACCCGCCATAAGGTGGCGCTCGTCTCCTCGATATCGCAGCCCACGATCCGCAATTTCTCGGAAACCATCGCTGAAGGGATATCCGCACCTGTCAGCCTGGCAATATAAGCCGGGTCCAGATCTACGATTGGACTGTAGCGAGGTTCGCCATCTCTGGAAGATCCAAGGTGATGGGCTCCTCCGAATTCGATGAGAAGTGCCGCTGCTCGAGCTGAGGCATATTCGGCTAGAGATGGATCCACTCCTCGCTCAAAACGGCGCGATGCTTCAGTGGAAAGTTTGTGACGCCGGGCATTCTTGGCGATCGATAACGGATCAAACCGGGCTGCTTCAATAGCCAAAGAAGTGGTTGACGCAGTTACCTCTGACTTCGCGCCACCCATTGTTCCAGCGAGTGCAAGAGGGCCTTTGGTATCCGCAACCAAAAGATCGTGAGGATCCAATATGCGCTCTTGTCCATCAAGGGTCGTAAAGGCTGCCGTTGAACCGGCACGGCGGATGTGCAACCCTCCATCTATCTGAGCGGCATCAAAGGCATGAAGAGGTTGGCCGAGTTCTAACATGACGTAGTTTGTGACATCGACGGCCAGCGAGATTGAGCGCATTCCACATTTCTCTATCCGTCGCCGCATCCATAAAGGTGATTGCCGACTAGGGTCGAATTTCTCAAGGGTCCGAATAAAAATTATTGACGCACCGGTTGAATCATCAATTGCCACGGGCACGCCTTTTCCAGATAGTGGGAACTGAGCAAGTTCAATTGCATGCACTGGGTCGGAATAATTAACAGCAAGGGCTGCAGCCACTTCGCGAGACATTCCTCGCAACGAAAGGGCATATCCACGATCGGGGTTTACGGCAATATCAAATACAACATCTGATACTGACAGCAATGAAATCGCATCATCTCCCGGTTGCCCAGATCCTTCTGGCAATACAAGAATTCCTGCGTGCTCGTCATTTAATCCCAATTCGCGAGATGAACAGATCATTCCGTTACTGGTCTTACCATATGTTTCGCGTTGAGAAATTGCGAAACCTCCGGGTAGCACCGCCCCTGGCAATGCCACGACAACAAGATCTCCAACAATGAAATTCGCCGCACCACAGATGACGAAGCGCGAGAATGATTCACCGCAATCGAGTTCGACCCAGCGGATTGGCTTCTTATACTCGGACATCTCTTCGATTGTCAGAACTGAGCCGACAACTAGCGGTCCCGTGAGGTCCGCACCTTGAATTTGGATCTCCTCAACTTCGAAGCCGACTCGAGCAAGAGCATCTGCAATCTCCTGTGGACTCACAGTTTCAGGGACGTCTGCAAATTCGCGAATCCAAGAAAGTGGCGCGCGCATTACAGGCCCAACCCAAAGGCACGGGTGAAACGAATGTCTCCTTCGACGATGTCATGCATATCCGTAATCCCGTGACGCACCATGAGCGTCCGCTCCAGCCCCATTCCAAATGCGAATCCCGTGTACTTCTCTGGATCGACGCCGCACGCTTCTAAAACTCGAGGGTTCACCATCCCACCGCCACCCCACTCGATCCAGCGACCATTGAAGAAAACGTCCACTTCGGTGCTGGGCTCGGTGAATGGAAAAAAAGAGGGTCGCAACCGTGTCGAAACTTCGTCACCGAACATCTTCCGTGCAAAAAGATCCAATGTACCTTTCAAGTGCGCCATTGTGATGCCGCGGTCAACGACCAGTCCCTCAACCTGATGGAAAACCGGTGAATGAGTTGCGTCCAATTCGTCCGCGCGGAAAGTACGACCGGGGCATATGACGTAGATTGGAGGTTGATTCTCCAACATCGTTCGAATTTGTACTGGCGATGTGTGCGTGCGCAAGACAAGGTGGGCATTAAGAGGCTCGATAAAAAAAGTGTCTTGCATCGTGCGCGCCGGATGATCTGCGGGCATATTCAGCGCATCGAAGTTGAGCCATTCAGCTTCCAGTTCGGGTCCTTCTGCAATGCCATATCCTTGAGCGATAAAGAAATCACAAATCTCGTTCTTAATGATTGTTATTGGATGCAGACCGCCCCGATGCCCGCGTTGGGCAGGAAGGGTGACATCGACAACCTCCTCATACAAGACTTTCAGATCGCGCTCGGCCTCCAAGATCGCGCTGCGTTCTGCTAAGGCCGCAGCCACTTGAGATCGAGCTTCGCCAATCGCCTTGCCCATCAAGGCGCGTTCCTCAACCGGCAAACTCCCCAGAGCACGGCTTACCAAAGCGATGGGAGCTTTGTCTCCGGCGTGAGCTATCCGGGCGGTTTTGAGTTGGTCAAGATTGGTGGCCGATGAGATTGCCGACAGGGCCGCATTGACCCATAGTTCGAGATCTCCAGCAGCAGTCATGGCCTGGAGTCTACTGTCCCGACTTACAAGGATGATGAAGAGACGTGAAATAGAACGATGGCCGCTGCTGCCGCCAAATTAAGACTTTCGGCGTTTCCAGCCATGGGAATTCGTACCCTCTTGATCCTCGGACTATCTGGAAGTTCGGAGAGCCCATGTGCTTCGTTTCCGAAGATCCACAGCGACGGGCGACCATTTGCAACATCCAATAATGACTCCTTGCCATCTGCGGCCAATCCATAAATGAGATCATTGGGCCATCGTTCTAGCACTATCTCTAATGCGACTCGTTCAAAGACGGGTAGGTGCCAGAGCGAACCTGCGCTGGCACGCACAACCTTGGGCGAATAAATATCGACACTATTCGGGGAAGTGAAGATGCCCGAGAACCCGGTGGCATCGGCAGTGCGCAGGATCGTGCCTGCATTTCCCGGGTCCTGAATCTCATGAAGATATAGAAATGAGGAATTCTCAGAAATCAGTAGGTCGTCGATATTCATTTCCGGAATTCGACATATGGCAAGGATTCCTTGCGGTGTCACAGTCTCGCCCATTGCAGCCATTACCCCATCGCTAACATCAACGCTCTCTAAATGATTGATCGCAATACCTTCGGCGGCAATCTTGAATCGCCCCGAAGTCGTGAGGTAGAGAGTTTGGATTTGTGGCGATGCTTGAGGTGCGGCTGCCTCCCGAAGAAATTGCAGTCCTTCTGCTACAAAGGAACCTGCTTCTCGACGTTCTTTCTTTCCCCGAGAACCCAGAAGAGCCTTCACTCGCGCAATATGCGGCGAATGAAGGCTCTCAATCATGAGATCGGGATACGAACGAGTTATTTAGAGAAGGTTCTTGCGGGCAACATCAACCAGAGTCTTAAAGGTCTCGGGCTCATTTGTCGCTAACTCTGACAGGACTCGACGATCAACTTCTACGCCGCCTGCCTTCAATCCTTGAATAAATCGGTTGTAAGTCAGGCCATTTGCACGGCTCGCCGCATTAATCCGCTGAATCCAGAGTTGACGGAAGTCGCCCTTCTTGTCTTTGCGGTCATTGAACGCATAAACCATTGAGTGGGTAAGTTGTTCTTTCGCTTTCGTATATAAGCGAGAACGCTGCCCACGGTATCCGCTGGCACGCTCGAGAGTTGTACGACGCTTCTTGGCGGCGTGAACGCCACGCTTGACTCTTGCCATTTATTCCACGCTCCTTACTTCAGACCAAGCATGCGCTTGGCTGTAAATGCTGTAGTGGGCTTTGCCGTTGCATCATTGGTGAGCCGGCGCGTTTGGCGTGAAGACTTGCGTTCCAGAAGGTGGCGCTTGCCAGCTCGCTCGTGCATGATCTTCCCAGATCCGGTGACGCGGAAAGTCTTCTTTGCGCCACTGTGCGTTTTCATCTTTGGCATGATCGCGTTCATCCTCTCGTTCTTGCTTGAAAAAAAACTTACTCTGCTGCATCGGCAGCAGCTTTGGCCTTGCGAGCCGCTTTCTGTTCTGCCACTGCCTCTGTCTTGCGTTTGGTTGGTCCCAGTACCATCGTCATATTTCTGCCCTCTTGTTTGGGCGCAAATTCAACGAAACCGAACTCGGTCACGTCCTCTGCAAGTCGTTGCAGAAGGCGGTATCCCAACTCGGGTCTGGTCTGCTCGCGGCCGCGAAATTGCATTGTGATCTTCACCTTGTCGCCGCCGCGAAGGAATTTCTCGATATGGGCCCGTTTGGTCTCATAATCGTGACTCTCGATCTTTGGTCGCATCCGAACCTCTTTCACCACAATGTGGGTCTGGTTCTGTCGCGCTTCCCGTGCCTTCTGTGCGATTTCGTATTTGTACTTACCGAAATCCATGATTTTGCAGACGGGGGGAACGGCGTCAGGGGCGATCTCGACTAAATCAAGACCAGCCTCATCTGCCATTCGCAACGCGGTATCGATATCGACTACTCCGATTTGTTCAGCGGTAGGACCGATGAGACGAACTTCGGGTACGCGAATACGATCATTGATGCGGGCTTCAGTGCTGATACATACTCCTTCTCGGTTACGTGCTTGTCAGTAAATGAGTCACTGCAAGGAAAAGTACCGCGAAGGGCCTGTTACAGGCCTTGACATACCAACTCGCCGAAGCAATGTAGGTGGGAGCGGTTACCCCTCTTGCAGTGGCCAAGCCACTGGTCTGCCCGCAAGGGTACTAGAGGAAGGTCAAAGCAAGAAATCGTGGCCTTATCGCTACCCCCCGATTGCGTGAACGCCCCCATCAACGTGGATGATCTCCCCGGTCGTCTTGGTGAGCCAGTCAGAGAGCAGGACCACGGTTGCCTGGGCTGCAGGAACTGGATCGTTGAAATCCCATTCCAATGCAGAGCGTTGGTTCCAAAGGTGTTCGAACTCCTCGAAACCCGGAATAGATTTTGCTGCAATCGTCCGCAATGGGCCAGCTGCTACCAAATTCACCCGAACATTCTCCGGCCCCAGGTCGCGAGCGAGGTAACGCGATGTCGACTCAAGGGCTGCTTTAGCCACACCCATCCAGTCGTATTTCGGCCAGGCGACGCTGGCATCAAAATCCAGGCCAACAATGGAAGCACCACCAGAAAAGAGCGGGCGAGCCGCCATCGTGAGTGACTTCAACGAGAATGCGGACACTTGGATTGCCGTGGCAACATCAGGCCAGCCAGTATTGAGAAAGTTTCCACCAAGCGCGGCTTCGGGCGCATACGCAATCGAGTGCACTACCCCTTCCAATGTTGGGACAAATTCGCGGAGGCGTTCTGGCAACGCAGCCAGGTCCTCATCATTTGTCACATCAAGTTCAATCACGGGTGCGGCTTGAGGTAAGCGAGCTGCGATCCGTTCAGTAAGGCGTCGGACTCGACCGTAGGAACTCAGGACAACCGTGGCGCCTTCTTCTTGCGCAACGCGCGCAACGTGAAATGCAATCGACGCATCCGTGAGGACCCCGGTCACCAAAATGTTCTTGCCACTTAGAAGTCCCACGTCAATGCCCCATTCCTAATCCGCCATCAACAGGTATAAGCGCCCCGGTGATGTAACTGGCCTTCTCTGATGCAAGGAAACCCACAACTGCCGCAACTTCATCAGCTGAGCAAAATCGTCCCAAAGGTACGGAATGTGCAATCTCCGCTCTGCGTTTTTCATCCAAATCTGCAGTCATCGCCGTTTCTACGAAACCAGGAGCAACCACATTTGCCGTAATACCTCGACTGCCTAACTCACGGGCAAAAGAGCGAGCCATCCCGACCAAGCCGGATTTACTCGCAGAATAGTTCACTTGGCCGGCAGAACCCAGGCTCCCGACAACGGAGCCCACAAAGATCAGTCTGCCTCTCTTGAGTTTGAGCAAGCCACGTGTCGCTCTCCGCGCTACACGGAATGCCCCCGTGAGATTTGCATCTATCACATCAGTGAAATCCGCATCACTCATTCGCATCACCAGGCCGTCTCGAGTGATTCCAGCATTTGCCACAATAATCTCCGGAACTCCAAACTGTGATTCGATGGTGGCGAATCCGGTATCAACGCTTTCAGTGGAGGTCACGTCCATCGTGACAGCGTCTAATCCAGCAGGCGCGCTGCCCGTCCGGCAGGTCACAACTACGTGGGCGCCTTGGGCCTGCAATTCTCGGGCGATTGCTAGTCCTATCCCGCGATTTCCGCCAGTGACCAGGGCAATCGGTTGAACCATGGCTAGAACTTACTGGCTACTGAAGCGTAAGGAAGAATTTCCACGCCGTTTTCAGGCGAAGTATTACCCATTCACTGGCAGATTCTGGGTGCAACTACCCGAACACAGTCGTAGAGTGTGACCATGGCCGAGGAAGTTCACGACATTACCAGCGCCCAGCAGGGGTTGAGCAGTGATCTGCCCGCCCGACAGCGGCGCTATCTCATTTCTATGGTAATTCGCACCATCTTTTTTATTGCCGCAGTTTTTCTTCCCAGTCCAATCCGTTGGTTCTGCGTCGTTGGCGCATTGATCCTTCCTTACTTTGCGGTAGTTATGGCCAATGCCGGACGAGAGACCCTTGCCCCTGGCTCGGCTGTAATCCGTGAAAAGCGTCGCAGTATCTCCTAAAGAGAGGTTAAAGGAAGAACATCCTTACCTCACGACATTCCTAGCAATCGTTCTTATCGCGCTCTGCGTTTGGGCCAGCCAATGGCAGTATCACCGTGGAGTTGCACGACATCAACGTAATTTTATTATTGCCTCCCATGTCGCGCAGTCACCAATAGATCTCAATTTCATTCACAGGGACCTAGCCGCAGCCGAGTGGCGACAGGTGACAGTACAAGGAAGTTTCGATCCCACCCATCAGATACTTCTTCGAGATCGATACTTCGATGGTAAGTATGGTTTCGACCTTCTCACACTATTTACGGATGTCACAGGTCAGATTTTTTGGATCGATCGGGGGTGGATACCACCGGGTGATTCCGCAGCCGCAGCTCCCAAACTTCCAAAAACCACTACTGAGAGAGTTTCAATTGTCGGTCGAGTGCGATTGGACCAATCACTGCCCCAAGGTTCTTTCTTTGCAATTTCACCAGGAGAAAATGGAAAGTTGATTGAAAAATGGAATGCGCAGGCAAAGACTTCAACACAGACTGAAAATTTCTATCTCGATCTTCTGCAAGTATCCGATCCGTCGATGACGCCTGCCGCCCCCGTCGATCTTCCTGAGCTCACTGACGGACCCCACATGGCCTACGCGCTGCAATGGATCTTCTTCGCGGGATTGATCGTCTACGGTCGTATTCTCCTACGCAGGGGTCGATAGATCCTGACGGGCATATAGATCGGCGTACAAACCTTTTGCATTGACAAGCTCTTCATGGGTCCCACGAGCAACTATCTCCCCATCATCTACCACCAAAATTTGATCGGCTTCCATCACTGTGCTTAAACGATGCGCAATCACGATGCTGGTACGACCCTTGAGGGCAACCCTCAGGGCGTCATGAACCAGAGCTTCATTCTCCGAATCCAAATGCGCTGTTGCCTCATCCAATATGACCACCGACGGAGACTTCAAAAGCAGGCGGGCAATGGCGAGCCGCTGTTTCTCACCACCGGAGAGGCGGTGTCCGCGTTCGCCCACCATCGTCTCTAGGCCATTGGGCAGAGAGTCCACGAGGGACCAGATACGCGCGGACTCACAGGCCGATCGCATTTCTTCAACCGTCGCATCAGGCTTCGCATAACGGAGATTCTCCGCGATCGTGTCATGAAACAAATGAGCATCCTGCATCACGACGCCTATAGATTGACGGAGGCTTCTCAGAGTCAGGTCTCGAACATCTACGCCACCAACCAGCACAGCGCCCTCTGTGACGTCGTATAAACGCGGAATAAGAGCGCTGATTGTTGTCTTCCCCGCCCCTGAAGGGCCGACCAAGGCAGTCATGGTTCCCGGTTTCACAAGGAAGGAGATATCACACAGTACATCTCCGCTGGGTACGGTCTCTGGTTTTGCGGCCGACTCTAGCGATGCGAGTGAGATCTCTTCTGCACGAGGATAAGCGAAAACAACATTGCGGAATTCCACAGTTGGATTTACATCCGAGAGGACCTGCGCATCTGTTCGATCTCGCACCATCGGAACCAAATCGAGCACCTCGAAAACTCTCTCGAATGAGACTAAAGCAGTCATGATGTCAATACGGACATTCGACAGTGCAGTCAACGGTCCATAGAGTCGACCAAGCAGCGCTGTTATTGCCATCAGTGTTCCGATTGTGATGGCTCCAGAAATAACTAGATGTCCGCCCACACCATAAGCAAAGGCGGTAGCAATCGCAGCCACGCTGGTTAGGGCGACAAAGAAAATGCGATTCAATAGCGCCATAGAAATCCCGATATCGGCTACTCGCCGCGCACGTGAAGAGAAATGGTTGCTCTCTCGTTTAGGGTCGCCATAAAGAGCCACGAGCATCGCGCCGGATACGTTGAAGCGCTCGGTCAAAGTGCTCGACATCTCAGCATTAAGTTGGAAAGACTGGCGCGTTAGGCCCTGCAATTTCCTACCCACCCATTTACTTGGCAGCAGGAAGAGAGGCAATATGGCGAGCGAAACCAGGGTGATCTGCCAAGAGAGAACCAGCATCGTTATGACGACAAGAACCAGACTGACGACATTGCTGACGACGCCCGAGAGAGTGGCAGTGAAAGCCTGCTGGGCTCCAATGACATCAGAATTTATTCGCGAGATGAGAGCACCAGTCTGTGTGCGAGTGAAAAAAGCGATGGATTGGCGTTGAACATGGGCAAAGACTTGTGAGCGTAAATCGAAAATTAGGCCCTCGCCTATCCGAGATGAAAACCAACGACCCAGAATGCTCATGATCGAGTCAGCCACGGCGAGCAAACCCACATATATTGCCAGACGAGTAACGAGGGCGCCGTTGTGCAACATGACACCGTGGTCAACCAAACGACGAAGCAAAAGTGGGGTTGCAATTACCAGAACCGCATCTATAACTACAGTCACAAGAAAGAACGTGATCTGCCATTGGTACGGCCTGGCAAAAGTAAAAATACGGCCGATAGTTCCTGGCTTTAGTTTCTGATTCTTAACTGATGGATCCCTGGTCATTGAACGTAGGGACATCCGAGCGGCATGCGTGGACATGATCTAAACAGTAAACCCGAGTGCTCGGAGTTGTTCCCTTCCGTCATCGGTGATTTTGTCCGGGCCCCATGGTGGCATCCAGACCCAGTTGATGCGGACATCGCTGGTGAGAGGCGCTAAAGCTGCGCGCGTTTGATCTTCAATAACATCCTGAAGGGGGCAAGCCGCAGAGGTCAAAGTCATGTTCAGGATCGCAATATTGCTCTCGTCCACCATCACATCATAAATAAGACCTAGGTCAACAACATTGATGCCAAGTTCGGGGTCAACAACATCTTTCATCGCCTCTGTAACGTCGTCGATCTTGGCAACCATTCTTTCCGCCTCCATTTTCCTTAAGTGAAGAGTTTACTGATTTTTACCTTGGACCTGAAGTGAAGCATCTTTAAACGCCATCCAACCCAGAAGTGCACATTTGATACGAGAGGGATATTTGGAGACCCCAGCAAAAACCACCGCGTCTTCAAGGAGATGCTCATCGCCACTTTGAGTCCCTTTGCTCTGCATCAATGAAAGGAACGACTCGAGCACAAGAGTCGCTTCATCTAATGACTTGTTTTTCAAAAGACCTGACATCATCGAAACACTTGCCATTGAGATGGCACACCCATTGCCGTCCCACGAAAGGTCATATATGCGATTTTCGTGGACAGTAAGATTCAATGTGATTTCATCGCCGCAACTGAGATTGACATGATGTACCTGGACGTCCTTCTGTTCAGATAGACCCTTGTTTTCAGGGTGTTTGTAGTGATCAAGGATTACTTCCTGGTAAAGATTGTCCAGTTGCATCATGACCTCGCAAAATATTCGGAGGCGTCATTCACGCCGGCAAGAAGAGCGTCAATGTCATCTTCATCGTTATAGAGATAGATGGATGCACGCGTGGTAGCCGTAACACCGAGTTTTCGATTGAGCGGCCAAGCGCAATGATGTCCGGTTCTTACGGCAATTCCTTGCGCATCTAGAAACTGCCCCAAATCGTGTGGATGTATATCCGAGAGGGTGAATGCGACAACCCCGCCACGCATATTGAGATCAGTTGGGCCTACAACCTGCGCGCCGGAGACTTCTTGCAGACCTTGAAGCAGGCGTCCTGTCAGGGCAACTTCATGGGCATGAATCTCCTGCAGGCCAATATTCTGAAGGTATCTCAGAGCCACACCAAGCCCGACGGCTTGAGCCATGTTGGGAACCCCGGCTTCAAATTTGCGTGGTGGCGGTGCCCAGGTTGCATCAATCATCGTGACGCTTTCAATCATCGAGCCACCAAAAAGAAAGGGTGGAAGCTCATTCAACAATTCAGACTTGCCCCAGAGAATGCCTACCCCCGTCGGACCCAGACTCTTATGCCCCGAGAATGCCAAGAAATCCACGCCTAAGTCCTGAACATCGATGGACATGTGCGGAACGGATTGGCAAGCATCCAGTACGACAACGGCACCGTACTGATGCGCCTGATCGACAATCGCATTCAAGGGATTTATTGTTCCAAAGACATTGGATTGATGGGTCAGGGCAACCACTTTAGTGTTTGGCGTGATTATTGATTCAATGGTGGAAAGATCCAGTCGACCAGATTCGTCAAATCCAAACCAGGCCAGTTCTGCACCCGTCCGTTTTGCAAGTTCCTGCCACGGGACCAGATTGGCATGGTGTTCCATTTCCGTTACGACAATTCGGTCCCCCGGTTGAAGGTGAAACCGATTCGTTTTGTTGGCGCCACCGAAGGAATACGCCAGAAGATTGAGGCTCTCAGTTGCGCTCTTGGTAAAGATAATCTCATCGCTTCGAGCGCCGAGGAATTCAGCAACTATCGTTCTAGCTCCCTCATACGCATCAGTCGCCTCCTCTGCCAACTGGTGTGCCCCACGGTGAACCGCCGCGTTATGGTAACGATAAAAATCCATCTCCGCGTCGATCACTGCGTTGGGCTTCTGACTGGTGGCGCCGCTGTCGAGATATACCAATCGTCGGCCTTCGCGAATAGTGCGCTTGAAGATCGGGAAGTCCTCCCGAATCGCAGTTGCATTAAATGTCATATCAATAGGAAGTGTCGTCTAAATCCCGACGTACTCCGCGTAGCCTTCCTCTTCCAATTTATCTGCTAATTCCGGTCCGCCCTCTTCAACCACGCGGCCATTGGCAAAGACGTGCACGAAGTCCGGCTGAATGTAACGGAGAATCCGCGTGTAGTGCGTGATTAGCAGTATGCCCATGTCGTTGCTTGCTTTTGCTCGATTCACGCCTTCTGAGACAATGCGTAGCGCGTCAACATCCAAACCAGAGTCAGTCTCGTCTAAAATCGCAATCTTTGGTCGCAGCAACTCCAACTGCATGATTTCGTGACGCTTCTTCTCTCCGCCGGAGAATCCTTCATTGACATTTCGCTCCGAGAAGGCAGGATCCATATTGAGAGCGTTCATTGCTTCTTTCACTTCCCCGACCCATGTCCGCAATTTTGGGGCCTGCCCGCGCAGGGCAGTTGCCGCTGTCCGCAAGAAGTTCGAGACCGAAACACCAGGGATTTCCACTGGGTATTGCATAGCTAAAAAGAGTCCGGCCTTCGCGCGTTCATTCACCTTCATGTCCAGGACGTTGGCGCCATCTAGAGTGATGCTCCCGCCCGTCACTGTGTACTTGGGGTGACCTGCGATCGAATAGGCAAGAGTGGATTTACCCGATCCATTTGGCCCCATGACGGCATGAGTCTCCCCGGAGCGGATCGTCAAATCGACTCCACGGAGAATCTCGATCGGTCCTTTTTCGGTGATTACCGATACTTCAAGACCGCGGATATCCAATGTGCTCATATTCCCTCTTTCCGTATCTCAATAACTTTGTATTGTGAGAATTACATTTCGATCGTGACGGAATCTCCGTCAACGCGTACTTCGTATGTTCTAAGGCTCTGTGTGGCTGGCAACGAGAGAACGTCACCGGTTCGCAGATCGAATTCGGCGCCGTGTAACCAGCACTCAATTTTGAAATTGGTGATATCGCCTTCGGCTAGAGATGCATCTGCATGCGAACAGGTATCTGCCAGAGCGAAGACTTCCTCTCCCACGCGGGCGACACAGATGGCTTGGCCGTTCTTCTCCAGACGGACAGGCTTGTTTGGCTGCAATTGCGCGAAAGAAAGATCTGACATCCCTTAGTGTCCAACTCTCGTAAGTTCGCCATCAATTCGTGACATCAATCGCTCCTGGATTTCTTCGTCCTGAATTTGAGAAATCACTTCTGCGAAGAATCCACGAACTACAAGGCGTCTCGCCTCGTCCATCGGAATTCCCCGTGACATTAAATAGAAAAGCTGCTCATCATCAAAGCGACCCGTGGTGCTGGCATGGCCGGCACCTACGATTTCACCCGTTTCTATCTCCAAATTGGGAACTGAGTCTGCTCTCGCTCCGTCGCTGAGCAATAAGTTGCGGTTCAATTCATATGTATCAGTGCCTTCTGCGGCAGCGCGTATAAAGACGTCGCCAATCCAGACTGTGTGTGCTTGATCTCCTGAGAGCGCACCTTTGTAGTTGACCCGCGACTTGGCTCGCGGCACCCCATGATCAATATGTATACGATGTTCAAAATGCTGTCCTTCGGTTGCAAAATAGACTCCCAACAACTGGGCTGAAGATCCAGGGCCGCTGAATTCGACGGTCGGCAAGAGACGCACAAGCGAGCCGCCCACCGTGACCGTAATAGATTGAAACGAGGCATCCCGACCGACGATCGCATGGTGTCGTGCCGCATGAACGGAGCCTTCATTCCACTCTTGCAATGTAACGAATTTCAACTCCGAGGCAGGTGCGAGAAGAATCTCGATATCTTCCCCGAGCACTGCATCACCTGAATTTTCGATAACAATCGTTGCGTGAGAGTGCGCTCCCAATGAAATGCGTACTCGGGAGAGTTCGGCTCCCGCTACCTCCTGCATTCGACGATTGAGAAAAATGGGTTCGGCTACTTCGATATTTTCGGCAATTTCCAGAAGAAACACGTCAACTGCCTCAGACTGTACCCGCTGCACAATGGCATCGTCAGAAGGAGATTCGACCGATATCAACTCACGCGAGACACGTGCAATGCTGACACCCGAGGGTGTAATTCCATTGGAGGTGAGAGATTTTCTGTCAACAACATCGCAAGAGCCATCATGCAAACCTGCGAGTCGATTCAGCGGCGTAAAACGCCAAGCCTCTTCTCTTCCAGTGGGTGTCAGATAATTTGTGGTTAGAAGTGACATTAACCGACTGCACCTTCCATCTGAAGTTCAATTAGGCGATTGAGTTCGAGCGCGTATTCCATGGGCAATTCGCGAGCGATCGGCTCAATAAAGCCACGGACGATCATCGCCATTGCTTCATCCTCTGAAAGTCCACGGGACATGAGGTAGAAGAGTTGATCGTCGCTGATCTTGGAAACCGTAGCTTCATGCCCCATCGAGACATCATCTTCTCGAATATCGACGTAGGGGTATGTATCCGAACGCGAAATTGTGTCAACCAAGAGTGCATCGCATTTGACTGTGCTCTTTGAATGATGCGCCCCCTCTTGTATCTGAACCAGCCCGCGGTATGAGGTACGGCCTCCCCCGCGTGCAACAGATTTAGAGACGATTGAAGACGAGGTGTAGGGCGCAGCATGAACCATCTTCGCGCCGGCATCTTGATGCTGTCCCTCACCGGCGAAGGCGATCGATAAGGTTTCCCCTTTGGAATGTGGACCCAGCAGAAAGACTGCTGGATACTTCATCGTCACTTTCGAACCTATGTTTCCGTCAACCCACTCCATGGTCGCGCCCTCGGCGCAGGTCGCCCGCTTTGTCACCAAGTTGTAAACGTTGTTCGACCAGTTTTGAATGGTCGTGTACCGCACTCGCGCGCCTTTCTTAACGATGATTTCCACCACCGCAGAGTGCAACGAGTCGGATGAGTAGATTGGAGCAGTACATCCCTCAACGTAATGAATATAGGAGTCCTCATCAGCAATGATCAGGGTCCGCTCGAATTGACCCATATTCTCCGTGTTGATTCGGAAGTAGGCCTGCAGAGGAATATCCACGTGTACCCCTTTGGGTACATAGATAAACGATCCCCCCGACCAGACGGAGGTATTGAGGGCGGCGAATTTATTGTCGCCTACGGGAATGACGCTGGCAAAGTACTCCTTGAAAAGTTCGGGGTGCTGCTTTAAAGCCGAATCGGTATCCAGGAAAATCACACCTAACTTTTCCAGATCTTCGCGGATGGAATGGTAGACAACTTCTGATTCGTATTGTGCAGCTACACCTGAGACCAATCGCTGCTTCTCGGCTTCAGGTATTCCAAGGCGATCGTACGTATTCTTGATCTCATCGGGAAGGTCATCCCATGTAGTTGCCTGCTTTTCTGTCGAACGAACGAAGTACTTAATCGTGTCAAAGAAAATTCCTGACAAGTCCGATCCCCAGGAAGGCATGGGCTTCTTCTGGAAAAGCGAGAGACCTTTCAGGCGCATATCCAGCATCCATTGTGGTTCTGATTTCTTAGCGGAGATGTCTCGGACGACTTCTTCATTGATGCCTCGTCGTGAATTCGCACCGGCGACGTCACTGTCAGACCAGCCGTACTCATACTTGCCAAGGCCCTCAAGTTCTGGATGCGCAATCGTCATCATTTACCTCCCGTAGGCGTCGATGTTAAGGTCCAAAGTTTTGGAATATACGTTGTGCAAACGCCGTCGCCATGTGCAATCGTTGCTAAACGTTGTACATGAGTTCCGAGCAACCGTGAAAGTGCTTCAGTTTCCGCTTCACACAACTGTGGAAATTCCGCCGCGACATGGGCGATGGGACAGTGGTGCTGGCAGAGCTCCTCGCCATGATCCCGGTGCATGATGCTGCCGGCATATCCTTCTGCGCTCAATGCAATCGCCAACGCTTCGGGTCGATCCGCAGTCGTGCCCTGCATCGCTTGAGAGAGCGAGCGCTCCATTTCCTCGGCGCGCGCATTAGCAAAGGCATTCAATGACTGCTCGCCGGTTTGCGCGGCAAGAAATCGTAAAGCTGCCACGGCCAGGTCGTCGTAGGAATGTTCAAATTTTTCTCTTCCGCTATCGCTCATCATAAAAACCTTGGAGGGTCGCCCTCGTCCACGGGTGAGATTGGCCCGACTCTGGCGTGCCTCGAGGATGCCATCGCCTACGAGCGCCTCAAGATGACGACGGATCCCTGCCGGGGTAAGGCCTAAACGCTCTGCCAGGACAACGGCAGTACTGGGCCCATTCTCCAAAATCGAGCGCGCAACCAGATCTCTGGTCCGAGGATCATCCCCAACTTGCGCTCTTCCGGCGGTTTTCACAACACTAGTGTGTCCTAATTCGCCCCGATATGCCAATCCCCACCGTGGTGGGTTCCACATCGGCGCACTCTGGCCGCCTACCTGCCGCAGGGCTCCTAAAGACCTAGGCTAACCGCATGTTTCGACACCGGGTAGAGCGTGCCCTTTCGCCCATTCTGGGCCTGCTTCTCTTCTTGCAAGCTGGACTCGTGGTCACCGGAGGCGCCGTCCGCCTGACTGGATCAGGGTTGGGTTGCCCTACCTGGCCAGAATGCACCCACGGTTCCCTGACACCGGTTCCCCATCAAGCGCAAGGTCAACTCCATGCGTGGATTGAATTTGGCAACCGCCTCCTGGCATTCTCCCTTGTACTCACCTCGCTCTGTGCGTTAACCGCAGTGCTCCTTCTGCATCGGAAGGACATACGCGCCTTGGCCATTGGGCAAGTCCTGGGAATTTTTGCGCAGATTCCCCTGGGTGGAATAACCGTCTTGACGCATCTCAACCCGATCGCGGTGGCGGCACATTTTATGCTTTCCATCGTTCTCATTGCGGCTGGCACATCCCTCTTCGAACGCAGAAGATCCACCGAACCTCATCGGTCCGAGAACGAGATGGGAACGTGGCTCCTGGCTCGCGCCCATCTCTGGCTAACTGCGACCGTCATCATGGTGGGAACGATCGTCACTGGTAGCGGACCCAACGCAGGAGATATTTCTGCCCCCCGTTTTCACATCAAAATTCAGACCATCGCATGGATCCATGCTGATTTAGTCATCGCTCTCCTTGGGTTGACGCTCTGGCTCTATTTCGTATCTGCCAAACATTCTCTCCTTCGACGAAGGACTCTCATCTTCGGAGCAGTTGCTGTAGCCCAAGGGGGAATTGGTTTTCTGCAGTTCTACCAAGGTCTGCCAGAATTGCTGGTAGGTACTCATCTTTTAGGAGTGACTTTGGTATGGATTAGCGCTTGGCGAATCCATCTAGCATCTAAGTGAGGGAAGAAATGAAGACGCAGCTGAAATGGAATGTGCTCGACGATCGTGCCGTTGCATATGCCCGCGCATTGGCAATGGACGCAGTGCAGAAGGTTGGCAACGGCCACCCCGGAACTGCGATGGCTCTGGCGCCAGTTGCGTACACGCTCTTCCAACGGATCATGAAGCATGATCCCTCTGATCCCACGTGGATCGTGCGCGATCGATTTATTCTCTCCTGCGGCCATTCATCGCTCACCCTCTACACCCAACTTTTTTATAGCGGATATGGACTTGAACTCAAAGACCTCGAGGAATTTCGTACCTGGGGTTCTCTCACGCCTGGCCATCCCGAACATGGTCACACTCTGGGGGTTGAAACGACGACCGGTCCCCTTGGACAAGGACTTGGTAACGGAGTTGGAATGGCAATGGCAGCCCGGTATGAACGCGGGTTGCTAGATCCAGATGCCCCCGTCGGAGAAAGCATTTTTGACCATGATATTTGGGTTATCTGTTCAGACGGCGACCTGCAAGAAGGTGTCAGCTCTGAAGCATCCTCACTGGCGGGGACTCAGCAACTCGGCGCCCTTAATGTTATATACGACGATAACCGCATCTCTATTGAAGGCGACACTCACGTTTCATTTACTGAGGACGTCTCAGCTCGTTACCGTGCATACGGCTGGCATGTGATCGATGTGCACGCCTTATCCGACGGGAACATTGATCGTGACTCACTAGAGGCTGCGATGGAATCGGCACATTCGCAAGTGCAGAGACCGACATTCATACACATGCACTCGGTCATTGCTTGGCCGTCACCGAATGCCCAAGGCACAGCAAAGTCGCACGGCTCAGCTCTTGGAGAGAGTGAAATAGCGGTAACGAAGAAGGTCCTCGGACTCAATCCACAAGAGACGTTTGCCATGCCGAGTGATGTCCTAGCACATGTTCGAAAAGTGAAAGCACGCGGGCAAGCTCTCCGTGCAGAGTGGGACGTGCAATTCCTGCAATGGCAGGGAGAACATCCAGATCGTTCGGCACTCCTAACACGACTACGCGAACGAGCCTTGCCCGTTGGTTGGCAGAACTCAATCCCTGAATTTCCAGCAGGGAAGGATGTCTCAACTCGCAAGGCTTCGGGTGATGTCATTCAAGAGATCGCAAAGGTGATGCCCGAATTTTGGGGTGGCTCGGCAGACCTGGCCGAGAGCAATAACACGACCATCGAAGGCGGCGGATCTTTTCTTCCGGCAAGCAGTGCGATGGAAAGTGCAGATCCTTATGGTCGAATAATTCATTTTGGTATTCGTGAACATGCCATGGGATCCATTCTCAATGGGATCACCCTCCATGGATTAACCAGGGTCTTCGGAGGAACATTTCTCATCTTCAGCGATTACATGCGGCCACCTGCCCGACTCGCAGCATTGATGGGCTTGGGGGTTACTTTTGTTTGGAGTCACGACTCCATCGGTTTAGGAGAGGACGGACCAACGCATCAGCCCATCGAACATATTGCATCTCTACGTGCTATTCCGAAATTTGCGGTAGTTCGACCTGCGGACGCCAATGAGACGGCCCATGCATGGCGATCTATTCTGACGCGGGATGAACCATGTGGCCTGCTTCTCTCGCGCCAGAATTTGCCAGTTTTTGATCGTGCGATCTATTCCAGCGCCGCCGGTGTCGAACGCGGGGCGTACATCATGAAGGAAGCGAGCGCGCGTCCGCAGGCAATTCTGATCGCAACCGGATCGGAGGTGGCACTCGCTGTTGCTGCTCAAAAAATTCTAGAGGACAAGGGTGTCGCTACACGACTGGTAAGCGCGCCATGTCTCGAGTGGTTTGCAGAGCAGTCAGAGAGTTATCGTGAGGATGTGCTACCTCCGGCAATTACTTTGCGAATCAGTATTGAAGCGGGCATTGCTCAAGGTTGGCGTGAATACGTGGGAGACCACGGTACGTCCATCTCCATCGAACACTATGGCGCATCCGCTTCTGCGGGAGTACTTTTTAAAGAGTTCGGTTTCACCGCAGAGCGGATCGTGGAAGAAGTAACTAGGAGGATCTCGTGATAACAGAGCAGATTGCTGCTGGCGGAACATCCATCTGGCTGGACGATCTCTCTCGCGGAAAAATAATTGGATTGGATCAGCACTCGCTTCCTTACCGTATCGCCCACGATGGTGTCGTTGGTGTCACCACCAACCCCTCGATCTTCTCCAGTGCCATTTCCAAGGGGGCTGAATATAGGGCCGATATTTCAGCAATGAAAGAGAGCACTGTCGCCGACGTGGTAAAAAAGCTCACGACTGATGATGTCCGCGGTGCATGTGATCTCTTTACGTCGATCTACCTGGCGACTTCGGGGTTGGACGGTCGGGTAAGTATCGAAGTGGATCCACGCTCTGCCAGAGACACGGCCGCAACAATCTCTGAAGCCAGGGAATTATGGCGCGTTGTAGACCGCCCCAACGTCCTCATAAAGGTTCCCGCAACAGTTGAGGGGCTCCCTGCAATCACCGAGTTGATCTCTGCGGGAATTAGTGTCAACGTCACCTTGATTTTTTCAATTGAACGTTACGTCCAAGTCGTAGATGCGTTCATAAGCGGCTTGGAGAAACGCCTTGCCATCGGTGGTGATATTTCCACCGTCACATCCGTCGCATCACTTTTTGTCAGTCGTATTGACTCAGCAATTGATCCTCAACTCAAAGCCATTGGCACGCCCGCGGCGACTGCCCTCTTAGGTAAGGCGGCAATTGCCAATGCCAGGCTGGCATATGAAGCCTTTGAGTTGAAAAAGAAGACGGCGCGTTGGAAGGAACTTGAAGATCACGGGGCACGGATGCAACGTCCACTCTGGGCATCGACTGGTGTCAAGGATCCGGCATATCAAGACACTCGCTATGTTCTAGAACTGATTGCACCTGACACGGTCAACACGATGCCACAAGCAACTTTGGATGCCGTGATTGATCATGGTCAGTTTCAGAAAATCGATATCGCATCAACGTATGAGGATTCCCGTTCTATCTTTGTTTCCTTGGCAACCGTCGGAATCGACATCGCCTCTGTGACCGTCGAATTGGAGTTGGACGGAGTAACTAAATTTGCAGATGCATGGATAGAGTTGCTCCATAATGTCGGGGAGGTCCTCAAGGCCGACCAGGTCGGTGGAGTGGACCAGGCATGATTACTCTGCGCGGATCTTCGACTTCGAAGATCGACCAACTGGATCCGAGATTTATTGCACTGGTGGACGCTAGTGCCAGACTCGCCACGAAAGATGCTGGACTCTGGGGTCCCAATGCCGAAGTCGAGGCTGCCACCCGACTGAACTGGATTGATCTTCCAAATTCTTCGCGCGCGCTATTGCCGGAATTGGACGCCCTGGCCGCAAAGTTTCGCAATCATCACCACGTTGTTCTCTGTGGCATGGGCGGATCTTCATTGGCACCGGAGGTCATCGCCGCCGCTTTCGAAAAGCAGCTTTTCGTACTCGATAGCACCGACCCCAACTATTTGTCGCACGCCTTGGCACATGATCTGTCCACAACCGTTGTTGTCGTAAGTTCAAAATCTGGTTCGACAATTGAGACCGCGTCCCAGCGGGCATTATTCGAAGCGCGTTTTACTGGTGCCGGCTTAAATCCGATTGACCATATGGTGATTGTCACCGATCCCGATTCCCCATTGGATCAGGACGCACGACAACGCGGATTCACGGTGATCAATGCTGATCCACTTCTCGGTGGGCGTTTTAGTGCCCTCAGCGCATTTGGCCTCGTACCTGCCGCACTCATAGGGGTAGACGTCTCCGTACTCCTTGACGGGGCACTGGAGGCAATGAAGAGTTTCCAAGGAACTCAATCCCCTGCTGTGGCCGCTGCCTATCTTCTTGCCCACCATTGCGGTCAATATCTCGCCTTCAGCGACTCTGACTCTGGCATGCCGGGAGTCTCTGATTGGATCGAACAACTCATTGCTGAGTCCACTGGTAAGGATCAACAAGGACGACTGCCGATTGTCCTGGAATCTGCGCTCTCCCCCGTTGGCGGTGAAGCCTTACGTATTGCCTTTGCTGGATCCAGTGATCTTGTCGTTCAGGGAGATCTTGGCGCCCAGTTTATTTTCTGGGAATGGGTCACGGCCCTTATCGGATATGCATTAAACCTCAACGCATTCAATCAACCGAATGTCACCGAAGCTAAGAACCAAACTTCTGCACTCCTTAAAGAGTGGTCAGGCAAGTTGCCTGTGCTGATTCCTCACCAGAAAGATGGCGCGATTGAAATATTTGCGGACTCCGACTCCACCCAGGACGCGCTCACCCTGGTCATTGATTCGGTGAAAGTAGATGGGTACATCGCGGTCATGGCCTATCTGGATAGAAAAGGAGACGGGGAACTCGGACAATTGCGACGTGTCCTGGCTGATAAAAGTGGCCGCCCAGTCACGTTCGGTTGGGGCCCTCGATTCCTGCATTCAACCGGCCAATTCCATAAGGGCGGGCCACGCAATGGGGTTTTTCTCCAGATCACGGCGGACGTGAATGAAGACCTACCAATTCCAGGTCAGGATTTTACTTTTCACACCTTGATCATGGCTCAAGCTCTGGGAGATGCTCAAGCCCTCACTTCCCGCAACCTCACCGTGATACGGCTTCATGTGAAAGATCGGTCAGCGGGAGTTGCAGAAATACTCTCTGCAGCGCGTTCGATTATTTAGTCTTCGTCTCCGCGTAATTTACGGAGCGCCTCTTCAAGAATTTTCGAACCCTCGGCATCAGTGCGACGTTCTTTAACGTAGGCCAAGTGAGTCTTATACGGCTCATTTTTGATGGGACTTGGCGGATTGGCCTTGTCGCGTCCTGCTGGATAACCACATCGCGGGCAATCCCATTCATCTGGAATTACTACTGTGCCGTCTTCTGCGAAAGAGGGACGAGTCTCATGGCCGTTGGAGCACCAATAGGAGACTTGAAAACGACCGATTGATTCGCCGCGCTCGGCTTCGCCCATCGGGCCAGCGCCGACACGACTGCCACGAATTGCGCTTCCGCCTGCCATTTTCTCTCCCTACATTATTCCTGCACTTGATTATTACACGTGACTACCACACCTGCTGAAATCTACCTCTACTTTAAAACTAGGCTCAGGGCTACTACGCCCGCAAACCAGAGGCCTCCTACGACAATAGTGATCCGATCTAAGTTCCGCTCTACCACCGAGGATCCCCCGTAGTTGGAAGAAACACCCCCGCCAAACAGATCTGAGAGCCCACTGCCTTTGCCTTTATGCAAGAGCACCAAAAGGATCATCAACACGCTCGTGGCTACGAGCAGGATGGAGAGAGCCAGTTTCATTGATACTCCTTATGGGACTTGTAGGGCAGAAGGATACTGTAAATCAACCCGCAAGATAAAATTTGGCGATCTTGGCCAATTCCTCAGGATCCAGGCTCGCGCCGCCGATCAGGGCTCCATCCACGTCGGGTTGTTTCATGATTTCGGCGATATTGGCCGATTTCACCGATCCGCCATAGAGCAGCCGCATATTCTCTGCAATTTCTGGTGAGCCGATCGCTTCTATTTCATGGCGTATTGCGCTGCATACTTCTTGTGCGTCTTCGGGGGTAGCAGTCTTTCCAGTGCCAATGGCCCAGATGGGCTCATATGCAATCACGATCTTCTGCAATTGCAACTTGGTGAAATTGGCAAGTCCGGCTCTTACCTGTCGCAAGACATAGGAGACCTGCGTACCTGCTTCCCGAATTGCAAGTTCTTCGCCAACACAGAAGATGGGCGTCAGGTCATTGGTTAGGGCCGCCTTTATTTTTCGATTGATCAGCGCGTCATCTTCTTGATGAATCGCTCGGCGTTCGCTGTGTCCAACAACGACAAAAGTGCACCCTAATTTCGCCAACATCGCACCGGAAATATCTCCTGTAAAGGCACCACTTGCCTCAGGGGATAGATCTTGCGCACCGTAGAGAAGACGCAAACGGTCTCCATCTACCAATGTTTGGACAGAACGGATGTCCGTAAAGGGAGGAATTACTGCAATGTCCACTGCGTCGTAATCTTTATCATCCAGGCTATAGGCCAACTTCTGCGTCACTGCTATCGCCTCAAGGTGATTGAGGTTCATCTTCCAGTTGCCTGCCATCAGTGGTTTACGCATCAATGCTCCTTTGTGGTAATCATTTACAGACCTAGTGCCTGAAGTCCAGGAAGTTCTTTGCCCTCGAGATACTCCAGGGAGGCACCACCTCCGGTAGATATGTAGCCAAAGTCAGACTCTGAGAGCCCTAAGGATCGGACTGCTGCGGCTGAATCGCCACCGCCCACGACGGAAATACCGGATACTTTGGTAAGGGATTCCGCAATTATCCTTGTTCCGGCGGCAAAGGAAGGGAATTCGAAGACACCCATCGGCCCATTCCAGAACACGGTTTTGCATCTTTCGATCACGGCCGCAAAATCTGCGGCAGAAGCGGGGCCGATGTCCAGCCCCATCTGATCTTTGGGAATGGAAGCGGCGTTCACCAAAGTTGGTGGAGCGTCGATCGCAAATTTGGGGGCCACCACGATGTCGGTAGGAAGATGGAGATCTACCCCCTTCTTCTCTGCCCGGGCGATGAGTTCTTTCACTTGTGGGATCAGTTCGATTTCAACCATCGAGGTGCCAATTTCCATACCTTGCGCGGCAAGAAAAGTAAAGACCATTCCCCCACCGATAGCCAGAACGTCGACTTTCTCCAGCAAATTGGAGATGACGCCAATCTTGTCGGAGACTTTGGCGCCGCCAAGAACTACCCCATAAGGACGCTCTGGGTTCTGGGTCAACTTCTTGAGCACTGCGACTTCGGCACTCACCAAAAATCCTGGCGCGTGCGGCAATAATTGCGGTAGATCGTAAACCGATGCATGTTTGCGATGGACGGCTCCGAACCCATCGCCCACATACGCATCGACCAATGCAGCTAGTTCGCGGGCGAATACATCCCGTTCGGCATCATCTTTACTCGTTTCCGCCGATGTAAAGCGCAAGTTCTCAAGGAGAAGTATCTGCCCGCGAGAGAGTGCACTGGCTTTTTCGCTCACGCCCTCGCCGAACACGTGAGCTGCAAACTGCACTGGCACTTCAAGGAGTTCACTCAACCGTACTGCAACCGGCGCCAGTGAAAGTTCTGGCTTTACCTCACCTTTGGGGCGACCCAAGTGGGCACCGATGACAATCGATGCTCCACCGGTGAGCAGATACTTGATGGTGGGCAAAGATGCTCGGATGCGGCCATCGTCCACGATGGCCCCGTCCTTCAGTGGGACATTGAAATCACAGCGAAGAAAGACTCGCTTGCCAGAAATCTCAAGCGATTCAAGGAGTGACATTAGAGGCTGCGGCCTACAAGTTTGGCCAGGTCGACGAGACGGTTGGAGTAGCCCCACTCGTTGTCATACCATCCAACCACCTTGGCAGTCGAACCGATGGCTTTAGTCAATCCCGCATCGAAGATGCAAGAGGAAGGATCAGTAACGATATCTGAAGAAACGATTGGGTCCTCGGTATAGGAAAGGTAGCCCTTTAGCGCTCCATTTGCCGCTGCCTTCATCGCAGCATTGATCTCCGCTGCAGTGACTTCCTTAGATAATTCCACGGTGAGATCGGTGACGGAGCCAGTGGGAACCGGAACGCGCATGGCATATCCATCCAACTTTCCCTTCAACTCGGGCAGTACCAAACTGATGGCCTTTGCAGCACCGGTTGAGGTCGGAATAATGTTGATTGCTGCAGCTCTTGCACGACGGAGGTCCTTATGCGGGAAATCCAGGATTACTTGATCATTTGTATAGGCATGGATCGTTGTCATTAAGCCACGGACAATGCCGAATTCGTCATTGAGGACTTTGGCCATCGGCGCCAAACAGTTGGTGGTGCACGAGGCGTTGGAGATTATCTGGTGAATGGCTGGATCGTACTTCTCGTCATTGACGCCCATCACAATTGTGATGTCCTCATCCGAGGCCGGAGCAGAAATTATGACTTTCTTAGCGCCAGCGGCGATGTGCTTCTTGGCGTCTGCCCCTTTGGTGAAGTGGCCGGTGGACTCAATGACGACGTCGGCGCCCACAGATAGCCACGGCAGATCAGCGGGATCGCGCTCGGCAAAGACTTTAATGGTTTTGTCCCCAATAGTGATTGTGTCTGCCGTGTGCGAGACCTCAAGTCCGAGGCGACCTAGGATCGAGTCGTACTTGAGAAGGTGGGCTAGGGTGGCGTTATCCGTGAGATCGTTGATTCCCACGATCTCGATATCTGGCGACGTAAGAGCGGCTCGGAAGAAGTTCCGGCCGATCCGTCCAAATCCATTAATTCCAATTGCAGTCACAGTGAACCTCGCTTGGTTATAGTCCTTTGGGTTACCCGGGGGTGAAAAATATCCACATCGTTGGGGTATTCGGGAACCTTATCAGTTGGCCCTGAAACGTACGCGCTTCTGTGGCAGATGCCACCTTCGCGGTGAGCCTAATTCAGCAGTTCCGGCGAAAGTCCAGCTTCAGTGTCGGGGATCCCCAACTCCACTGCGCGTTTATCCGCCATGGCCAAGAGGCGACGAATTCGCCCTGCAATTGCATCTTTTGTCATCGGAGGCGTCGCGAGGGATCCCAGTTCTTCCAAACTCGCCTGGCCATGATTAATCCGAAGTTCACCGGCCTCTTTCAAGTGTTCTGGGATTTCGGGCCCGAGAATTTCCATCGCCCGCTGCACTCGTGCAGCCGCCGCAACCGCCGCCCGTGCCGAACGTCGAAGATTTGCATCATCAAAATTGGCCAAGCGGTTCGCAGTCGCCCGCACTTCTCGACGCATCCGCCGTTCTTCCCAAGCCAGGACACTTTCATGTGCACCTAACCGAGTCAGTAAGACGCCAATTGCATCACCATCGCGAATGACGACCCGATCCACACCGCGAACTTCCCGTGCTTTCGCGGCAATACCCAGCCTTCGCGCTGCGCCGACAAGTGCAAGTGCAGCCTCAGGGCCAGGGCAGGTAATTTCCAGCGATGATGAACGACCGGGCTCCGTCAACGAACCATGAGCAATGAACGCCCCTCGCCATGCGGCTTCTGCGTCGCAGATCGCAGCGGATACTACTTGAGGGGGAAGACCTCGCACGGGACGCCCATTTCCATCAACTAGCCCGGTCTGACGGGCAAGCGCCTCGCCGTCATTGACCACCCGCACTATGTAGCGGCTGCCTTTTCGAAGGCCGCTCGATGAAAGAACGGCAAGATCACTTTCGTGCCCATAAACATCAGCGATATCTTTTCGAAGACGTCGTGCACTCTGGGCTGCGTCAAGTTCCACTTCCACCACTATCTTCCCCGATGCCAGGTGAAGCCCACCGGCAAATCGAAGAAGGGCAGAGACTTCGGCTTTTCTGCAACACGGCTTGGTGACCGAGAGTCGGCTTAATTCATCTTTTACTGCAGAGGTCATCGCCATGGGGCTATCCAATCAGGGTATTCGTCATGATGTGTCGTAAAACGGAGGTCAATTTTTCACCGTCATGGTGAACACTTCCCGGCGCTTTTCGCAAATCGGCAATTATAAGTTCCCCACCCATCTGCGCGACCAATCTAGAGAGAGCTGGGACATCTTTTACAACCGAACTGTCCGCAACCACAAAATCGCATCGCATATCGGGGGCATATCGAGAGATCAAACCAAGATGTTCCTCCGGAGCGTGACCTGCATACTCCTCGCCCGTCCAATCTGCATGTGCGTCCAGATTCAATAGGAGGATCTTTTTTGCATGAGTCTCAACCAGCGCTTGACGTTGAGCCGGAACAAGCAAGTGAGGCAGGACACTGGAAAACCACGAACCCGGTCCCATTGTGATCCACTGCGCATCGGCAATCGCGCTTAATGCTTCGGGTCGGGCCGATGGATTTTCAGGCAGTATCCGCAGGGAATCCAATTTCCCCTTCGCCGTGGCTACTTGCGCCTGCCCACGAACGACGACACGACCCACCGATGTCATAAATGTTGCTTCAGTATCCAAGGGTTCTGCTGCCATCGGTAGGACACGACCGCTGACCTTCAATAAGGATGCAACCCGATCAAGTCCTGCTACTGGATCTTCATCACGATCCCAGAGGGCAGCCAGGAGAAGATTGCCTACTGGGTGTCCGTTGAGCGGCCCATCGCCAGTAAATCGATATTGAATGATGTCGGCCCAACTCCGGCCCCATTCGTCATCACTGCAGAGTGCAGCCAATGCCATACGCAAATCACCAGGAGGGAAGATGGGAAATTCTCTCCGAAGCCGACCGCTGGATCCGCCATTATCGGAAACAGTGACAATTGCGGTAATAGAAGAGGTAATACGTCGAAGAGAGGAGAGCGTTGCAGCCAACCCGTGTCCGCCACCAAGTGCAACTACTTTAGGTTGCACTACTCACGTCCGACATCGCGATGGACGGCATGGGCATCAATGGCAACTGCTCCGTGGGTGCTGTTTAAACGCTGTGCGATAGTCTCGGCAACCGCCACACTGCGGTGCTTTCCACCAGTGCAACCGATCGCCAATGTCACATACTTCTTACCTTCACGCAGATATCCTTGAACCATCTGCGTGAATAACGAGACGTAACCTTCAAGAAATTCCTCGACACCCTCACTGGAGAGCACATGTTGACTCACCTGCTTGGAGAGTCCATTGAGAGGGCGAAGTTCGGCAATCCAATGTGGGTTGGGGATGAAGCGGCAATCTAGGACTATGTCAGCATCCACAGGTATTCCGTATTTATAACCGAACGACAGCACATTGACTCGGAGTGCGTGGGTTTCACCAGAAGCGAAAATCTCTCCCACACGCTTTTCCAATTCGTGAACATTGAGATTACTTGTGTCTATAACGACGTCGGCTTTCGCCCGCAGTTCCTCCAGCCGCACGCGCTCGCGCGCGATGCCGTCGACAATTCGATCATTGCCTTGCAACGGGTGTGGGCGACGCGTCGCTTCGAATCTCTGCACAAGGGCCTGATCTGTTGCATCCAGAAAGAGCAATCGATGCGGCGTCGCATTGGAAATCAACTCGTTGAGTGAGTTGTTGAGATCATCGAAAAATCGACCACTACGGACGTCTACAACGACAGCCATCGACGAAATCTGGGCGCCATCGGTCTGTGCGATCAACGCTGGAAGAAGTGCTGCCGGCACGTTGTCCACCACGTACCATCCAAGGTCCTCCAGGGAGTGGGCGACAGTCGAACGCCCAGCGCCAGACATCCCGGTGAGAATCAGCACTTCACGTGGTTTATTCATTTCGCCTTCATCTTCCTGTATATGTCAAGAACCTTCAAGAATTTCACCACTTTGGGCGTCAAAAACCAGACCCCGCCCCGCCGCAAGAGCGTCAACAATCAATTCCGCGATCTTCTTCCCTATCCCGGGAACGTCTGCAATTTCCTCCGTGCCGGCTCTACGGATTGCAGCCACGGATCCAAATCGCGCGAGTAACGCTCTGCGGCGTACTTCCCCCAACTGTGGAATTTCATCCAGAAGTGACTCCAACATCGCCCGTGATCTGCGAGAGCGGTGAAAAGTAATGGCGAATCGATGTGCCTCATCCCGCATGCGCTGCAGGAGATAGAGCCCCTCACTCGTGCGAGGCAGAATCAACGGATCCCTCTGATCTGGCAGCCAGACCTCTTCGAGGCGTTTGGCCAACCCGCAGAGGGCTACATCAGTAATTTCCAATTCGCGCAGTGCACGAGTTGCCGCTGCCACCTGCGGAGCGCCACCATCGACAACTATCAATTGAGGCGGGTAAGAGAATCTGCTCTGCCTTCCGCCCGTTTCCTGTAGATCCACTGGATCGATCGAACGTTCATCCAGCAATCTCTTCATTCTCCGTGTAATAACCTGATGAATGGCACGAGTGTCATCCCACGCTGTCGCGGTATCGATGATGAATCGGCGATATTCACTCTTCTTTGCTATGCCATCTTCAAAAACAACCATAGATGCAACAACCGTTGTACCAGAAATATTAGAAATGTCGAAACATTCAATGCGCAGCGGTGGAACGGGCAGATTCAGAATATCTTCCAACTCGACCAGCGCATTCCCGCTTATCGCCGAGTCAGCCGACCTCTTGTTCACATATTGAATCAGTGCATAGCGCGCATTCCGCTTCACTGTTTCGAGGACATCAACCTTCTCGCCACGCTTGGGGACCCTGATCTCGACTTTCGAACCACGCAGTCCACCCAGCCAATTCTCCAAAGTGCCCACATCCTCAGGTAGTTCGTTAATGAGGATTTCTCGTGGAATATCTAATCCAAAACTCTGGCCATAAATCGAGGAAAACAATGCTGCAATCTCATTCTCCCCTTCCAATGCCGACTTCTGATCCACCAGCCAAGAGCGTGAGCCCTTGATCGCTCCCCCGCGAATGACAAAGAGAGACCCTGCCATGTGCATTCCCTCACGATGAATGCCAATCACATCGGCTGTGAGGTTCTCCGAAAGCGGCGCGTCCGTTGACTCACGCACGCGGGCCATTGCAGAAATCTGATCGCGGATCTTCGCCGCGCGTTCATATTCCTCGGTCTTGGCGGCCTGCTCCATCTCCCGGTGCAAGGTGGTCGCTATGTCCCCTTGACCGGCATCCATAAAAGTGAGAAGCCGACCCGCTAAATTCATATGGTCGGTCTGCGATATCCATCCGACGCAGGGAGCGGCACACTTGCCGATATCCCCTAAAAGGCATTGCCGACCACTTTTTCGGGCTTTCTCAAAATTGCCACTACTACAGGAACGGACTGGAAAGACTTTCAGAATCACGTCATAGGTATTCCGGAGAGCCCACGTCTGAGTAAATGGACCAAAATACTTGACCCCAGGGCGCTTTTGTTTACGAGTAATGAAAACCCGGGGATATTCATCGTTGATCGAGAGCGCCAAATATGGGTAGGACTTATCGTCGCGGAATTGAACGTTGTACATGGGGTTGTACTGCTTGATCCATGCAAACTCCAACTGAAGAGCTTCGACTTCACTGTCGACAATCGTCCAATCCACGCGTACTGCCTCGTGCACCATCCGATTCGTGCGTTCTGGCAAATTGCCTTGAAAGTAGTTGTTCAGCCGGGATTTAAGGCTCAGCGCCTTGCCTACGTAGACCACTTCCTCCTCACCATTGAAAAATCTATAGACACCAGGAAGCGCGGGAACATCAGCCGGTCGATAACTACTGGGGTCAGCCATTATTTTCCACAAGCATCTGCCGATTATGAGATAAAATCGCCTCCAGGTAGAAGCCGGTGTAACTCTTCTGGATTTTCGCAACTTCCTCTGGCGTGCCTTCGGCAACAACGCTCCCGCCGCGAAATCCCCCTTCGGGTCCCATGTCGATGACCCAATCGGCGGATTTAATAACATCCAGATTATGCTCGATCACAACCACAGTGTTGCCCGTGTCTACCAGGCGATTAAGTACGCCCAGCAATTTACTCACATCTTCAAAGTGCAATCCCGTGGTTGGCTCATCCAACACATAAATGGTGCGACCGGTAGATCGACGTTGCAGTTCAGTGGCCAACTTCACCCGTTGAGCTTCTCCGCCCGAAAGTGTTGGGGCCGATTGACCCAACCGAACGTATCCAAGCCCTACATCGCAGAGAGTTCTAAGGAAGCGGGCGATGGTAGGCACTGCTTCAAAAAAATCTCTGGCAGCTTCAATCGGCATGTCGAGCACTTCGGCGATGGTTCTACCTTTGTAATGCACTTCGAGTGTTTCACGGTTGTATCGAGCACCGTGGCAGACCTCGCAAGGCACATACACATCGGGCAAGAAATTCATCTCTATTGTGATGGTGCCATCGCCTGCACAGTTCTCGCATCTGCCCCCTTTCACATTGAACGAGAAGCGACCCTGCAAATAGCCACGCACTTTTGCCTCTGATGTCTCGGCAAAGAGGGCACGAATCTTGTCAAAGACTCCGGTGTATGTTGCTGGATTTGAACGAGGGGTGCGGCCAATGGGCGACTGGTCGACGTGAACAACTTTGTCAAGAAGATCAACACCAGTCACCGTCCGATGTCGCCCTGGGACCAAGCGGGCACCGTTGAGTTTGTTGGCTAATGTCGTGTAGACGATGTCGTTGATAAGGGTGGACTTGCCAGACCCGCTCACACCCGTGACCGCAACAAATGCCCCAAGGGGAATTGCCACGTCGATGTTCTTGAGATTATTCTCGCGAGCCCCCTTAACAACCAAGCGCCGTTTCGGGTCAATCGGCCGTCGAATGGCTGGGATCGGAATGGACTTTCGCCCGGAAAGATAGGCACCCGTTATGGACTCTGGCGAGTCGATGAGAGATTGGTAATCACCCGACACAACAACTTTTCCACCATGCTCGCCCGCGCCAGGGCCGATATCGACAATCCAATCAGCGGCTCGGATTGTCTCTTCATCATGTTCGACCACAATCAAGGTATTGCCTAGGTCCCGTAACCGAATCAAAGTCTCGATCAGTCGGCGGTTATCGCGCTGGTGCAGCCCAATGCTGGGTTCATCCAGCACATAGAGGACCCCCACCAATCCTGATCCAATCTGGGTTGCCAAACGAATGCGCTGGGCCTCCCCTCCAGAGAGTGTTGCGGCGGGACGGTCCAAGGAGAGGTAATCCAAACCGACGTTGAGAAGAAAACCTAAGCGCGCATGAACTTCTTTCAGAACCCTCTCGGCGATCATGCTTTCACGAACATTGAGATCCACACTTTTTAAGAAATCTGCGCACTCTGCAATGGACAGTTCGCAGATTTCCGAAATATTCTTCCCGCCCAGCGTCACGGCAAGCACCTCAGGTTTAAGCCGAGCACCGCTACAGACCGGACAGGGAATCTGTCGCATATACCCCTCGAATTTATCGCGGCTGTAATCGCTCTCCGTATCGCCATGTCTGCGATGAATAAAAGGAATCACTCCTTCGAACCCGGTTGAGTAATTCCTTGTGCGTCCGTAACGATTGCGATATTTGACGTGCACTTCGTATTCAAAGCCGTGGAGTATCGCCTCTTTGGCTTTTGCCGAAATCCTCTTCCACGGAGTATCAAGGGAGAAATTGACCTCCGCAGATAGAGCCTCTAGCAGTCGGAGAAAATACTCCGAAGTCTGTCCACCAGACCATGGGGCGATCGCTCCCTCGTTTATCGAAATGGAATCATCCGGGATGATCAAATCTTCATCGACCTCAAGTTTCGTTCCGATACCTGTGCACTCTGGACAGGCACCAAAGGGTGAGTTAAATGAGAATGAGCGTGGCTCCAACTCTTCAAAGGAAAGCTCACAATCATGGCAGGCTAAATGCTCGCTATACGTATGTTCCTTCTGGCCGGACCCGACAAAATCTAGGAGCACTATCCCTTGAGCCAAACGTAGGGCCGTTTCAATGGAATCGGTCAGACGATTCTTTGAGTCCGCTTTGGCGCTCAAACGATCGACGACCACCTCTATCGTGTGCTTTTCTTGCTTTTTCAATTTTGGCGGCTCTGCAAGTTGAATCACCGTACCGTCTACTCGTGCTCGGGAATAACCTTGACTGACGAGATCTTGAAAGAGATCGACAAACTCCCCCTTTCTGGCACGAACCATCGGAGCGAGAATTTGGAATTTGGTTGCTACCGGCATCGTCAATATCTGATCGACAATCTGTTGCGGACTCTGGCGCGAGACAGGCTTGCCACAATTGGGGCAATGTGGTCGACCTGCTCGAGCAAAAAGAAGACGCAGGTAGTCGTAGACCTCAGTTATCGTGCCAACAGTAGAACGAGGGTTGCGGTTGGTTGATTTTTGATCGATGGAGACTGCAGGTGAAAGCCCTTCAATGAAATCGACATCCGGCTTATCCATCTGCCCCAGAAATTGACGTGCATATGCAGACAGCGACTCGACGTACCGTCGTTGACCCTCAGCAAAAATCGTATCGAAAGCCAAACTGGATTTCCCTGATCCGGAGAGTCCAGTGAAGACAATCAATGAATTTCGAGGCAATTCAATCGAGACATCTTTTAGATTATGTTCCCGTGCACCGCGAACTATGAGTTTGTCAGTCATAGTCCTATACGCCTGCCGTTTCCATGCCTCGTAATTCTCTTTTTAAGTCCTTGATTTCATCCCGCAAACGGGCGGCCAGCTCAAATTGGAGATCTCCCGCCGCGCCTCGCATCTGGTCGGTGAGGGATTCTATCAACGCCAAAAGCTCCTGTCTTGGCAAGGATGCCAGGGCTTTGCTGTGTATTCCGATAGCTGGCGTCCTTGACCTTTGAGACTTTCGCCCAGAAGATGCCAACAATTCTTCGGTATCTTCACTCTCGCGATTGATGAGATCTGTGATGTCAGCGATCTTTTTCCGAAGCGGCTGCGGGTCGACGCCACGAGCCAGGTTATAGGCCACTTGCTTGGCCCTACGGCGATTGGTCTCATCAATCGCCTTCGCCATAGATTTCGTAATGTTATCGGCGTACATATGTACCTCACCAGATACATTTCGCGCTGCTCGACCAATGGTCTGGATGAGAGCGGTACTGGACCGAAGAAACCCCTCTTTATCGGCATCAAGTATGGCGACCAGAGATACTTCTGGAAGGTCCAACCCTTCGCGGAGAAGGTTGATTCCGACAAGAACGTCATACTCACCTGAGCGTAATTCGCGCAGCAGTTCCACTCGCCGCAGGGTATCCACTTCAGAGTGAAGGTATCGAACACGTACTCCGCGCTCTTGCAAGTAATCGGTGAGATCTTCCGACATCTTCTTGGTGAGAGTAGTCACCAATACGCGCTCATTTCTTTCTGCACGAATATTGATCTCAGAGAGCAAGTCGTCGATCTGGCCTTTGATCGGCTTAACCACAATCTTGGGATCCACCAGCCCCGTTGGTCGAATCACTTGCTCCACAACGTCCTCGTGGACTTTTTCCATTTCGTACTTGCCCGGAGTTGCCGATAGGTATATTTTCTGGCCGACTCGTTCAAGAAATTCATCCCATCGCAATGGTCGGTTGTCCAACGCACTTGGAAGTCGGAATCCGTGATCCACCAGAGTTCGTTTGCGTGAGGCGTCTCCTTCAAACATCGCACCGATTTGCGGAACGGTCACATGAGATTCATCAATCACCAGAAGAAAATCTTCTGGAAAATAATCGAGCAGACAGTTGGGGCCAGAACCTGGGGCGCGTCCATCAATGTGTCGAGAGTAGTTTTCTATTCCAGAGCAGAATCCAAGTTGCTGCATCATCTCGATATCGAAGGTCGTCCGCATACGCAATCTCTGAGCCTCAAGTAATTTGCCTTGTCGTTCAAAGAGATCCAGTTGAGCCTCAAGTTCTACTTCTATCGCACCAATGGCGCGTTTCATCGTCTCTGGCCCTGCTGCGTAATGGGTCGCGGGGAAAATATACATTTCCTGCTCGTCTCGAACTATTTCGCCAGTAAGAGGATGGAGGGTGCTGATCCGTTCAATTTCGTCACCGAACATCTCGATTCGCAGAGCAAGCTCTTCATACATGGGGATGATTTCGATCGTGTCACCTCGAACTCGAAATGTTCCGCGTTCGAAGGCCATATCGTTTCGCTTGTATTGGATGTCCACGAACTTACGTAAGAGAACGTTCCGTTCGATTTCATCGCCAACTTTCAACTTGACCATACGATCCACGTACTCTTGCGGGGTGCCCAGGCCGTATATGCACGAAACCGTTGCCACTACGATGACATCGCGTCGAGTTAAAAGGGAGTTCGTCGCCGAGTGGCGCAATCTTTCAACCTCATCATTAACACTTGAATCCTTCTCGATGAAGGTATCGGTCTGCGGTACATACGCTTCCGGCTGGTAGTAGTCGTAGTAGGAGACAAAGTATTCGACCGCGTTGTTGGGCATGAGTTCGCGGAATTCATTGACCAATTGAGCCGCGAGCGTTTTGTTAGGAGCTATGACGAGAGTGGGCCGCTGCAATTTCTCTATCAACCATGCCGTTGTCGCTGACTTGCCCGTGCCCGTGGCACCCAAGAGCACGATGTCTTGGTCACCTCGCTGGATACGCCGAACTATTTCAGCGATAGCCTCTGGTTGATCACCGGCCGGAATATAGTCGCTAATAACCTGGAAAGGTTGAACGCGCCGTTGAATATCTGAGATTGGACGCACACAGTAACTGTAGTCTTCGTCAGGTCTTTTCGCGTTGCAATAAAGGGAGCACGCTCTCCCAGAGATACTCAACCTTACGTAGAAGTTCATCGACGGTTCCGTCGTTCCAGATCACATAATCAGCAGATGCTATTCGTTGATCAGACGTGGCTTGTGCGGAGATCCTTGCTTCAACTTCTGATGAGCGCATGCCACGCTCCATCAATCTCTCTCTTCGTACTTGAGAACCAGCCTCTACCGTTATGACGTAGTCAAAGCGTGAGGCGGCCTGTGTTTCTACCAGAAGTGGAATCTCATAAATGAGAAGATCCCTGCCTTGAAGTTGTGAGACCGTCGACTCAAAAGCCTCACGTACCAACGGGTGGACGATCGCCTCCAATTTTCTCCGCATCAGCAAATTGGCAAACACGATCTCGCCTAGGACTCGCCTGTCGATCTCGCCATCACGCAAAATTGCATCACCAAAAGCAGCGACAACTTGATCAAACCCCGAGCTCCCGCGCTCGATGACTTCTCGCGACAGTTGATCGGCATCTAAGACCTGCGCTCCCAAATTTGCGAAAGAATCTGCAACCAGAGACTTGCCTGAACCAATTCCCCCGGTAAGCGCGACGATTAACACGGAATGACCTTACAACAGGTATGCGACGGAAAACTTGCAACTCGGAAAATAAAACTGGCCCTTCAAGTTTCCCTGAAGGGCCAGCCTCAACTTCTTAGGTTCTATGACTCGGTTGTTTCAACAACTTCTTCATCGGTAGTTGCGGCTGCGGCATCTGCTGCCTGGGCTACTTCCTTCTGCTTCTTATGTGCCACAAATCGAGCCTGAGCTTCGGCATATTGACGCTCCCACTCCTCGCGTTGAGTTTCGTATCCAGGCTTCCACTCTTGCGATTCGGCATCGAATCCTTCAGGGTAAATGAAATTGCCCTCAGCATCGTAGCGAGCAGCCATTCCATACTGGGTTGGATCGAATGCCTCGATTTCAACTTCATGGCCTTCATTTGCCTGCTTCAACGAGAGTGAGATGCGACGGCGCTCAAGATCGATGTCAATGATCTTGACGAAGAGTTCGTCATCCACTTGAACAACTTGCTCTGGAATTTCAACGTGGCGCTCGGCCAATTCAGAAATGTGTACGAGACCTTCAATGCCCTCATGAACTCGGATGAATGCACCGAAGGGCACCAGTTTCGTCACTTGCCCAGGGACTACTTGATTGATCGTGTGGGTGCGAGCGAATGCCTGCCAGGGATCTTCTTGTGTGGCTTTGAGTGAGAGAGAGACTCGTTCGCGCTCGAAGTCAACTTCAAGTACCTCGACGGTCACTTCGTCACCGACTTCGACAACCTCACTTGGGTGATCAATATGCTTCCAAGAAAGCTCAGAAACGTGAACTAGACCATCTACTCCACCAAGATCGACGAAGGCTCCGAAGTTGACGATGGATGAAACTACACCGGTACGGACTTGACCCTTCTGCAACTGATTGAGGAAAGTCGTACGTGATTCAGATTGCGTCTGTTCTAAATAAGCGCGGCGGGAAAGAACCACATTGTTCCGATTCTTGTCCAGCTCAATAATGCGAGCCTCTACCTGCTTGCCTATATATGGAGTGAGATCGCGGACACGGCGCATTTCAACCAATGATGCGGGCAAGAAACCACGTAGACCGATGTCCACAATGAGCCCACCCTTAACAACCTCGATGACGGTACCAACGACGACCTCGTCGCGCTCCTTCTTGCCTTCGATTTCCCCCCAAGCGCGCTCGTACTGTGCACGCTTCTTGGAGAGGATGAGGCGACCTTCTTTATCTTCCTTCTGAAGAACAAGGGCTTCTATCTTTTCGCCAACTTTGACAATTTCATTGGGATCGACATCGTGACGAATGGAAAGCTCACGTGAAGGAATGACACCTTCGGTCTTGTAGCCAATATCAAGAAGTACTTCGTCACGATCTACTTGTACAACGATGCCCTCAACAAGGTCTCCATCATTAAAGTTTCGGATGGTGCCTTCAATTGCGGCGAGAAAGTCTTCTGCGGTTCCGACATCGTTAATTGCGATTACTGGTGAGGGGGTCAAGTTGCTCCGTAGGGATAGAAAGTAGTAGGGATTGGGCGGCTAAGGGTACGGTTTCCCCGCCAGTGTGGTCAATTCCTCAGCCTGCTCCTCAAACGCGCGACTACACTCATGATTATTATGCGTAGATACCAGAAATTGCTGCGCATTAAGCATGTGAAGGTCCTGCTTATCAGCGCGCTCCCAGCCCGAATTGCCTACGGGATGATCTCCTTGGCGATTTTCTTCAAGACTACCCAACAGACCAACTCCATCCCCCTCGCCGGACTTGCAATCGGACTCAACTCGATTGCCGGGGCGGCAACCGCGGGACTTCGTGGCTCGATCATGGATCGGTGGGGTCAGAAGTGGCCTCTACGAATCTTCGTGCCCGGGTATGCCACGATGCTCATCCTGCTCAATACCGCACATACTTCCACGTCAATTCTCTTGCTGGCTTTCATCTTGGGTTTCACGGCTCCACCGATCAATCTCTCGGTCCGACCGCTCTGGAAATCTGTGGTGTCTGATGAGTATCTTCGCACTGCTTACGCCTTAGACACCTCAGTAATCAGCGCCGCCGGAGTGATCGGACCGATCGCGGCAACCACCCTGGCCCTCTCCAGTCATCCTGGTTTGGCGCTCAATGCAGCCGCCGCGCTCATGCTCCTCGGTGGAGGTTCCCTTGCTATCACAGAAGTCTCCCGCAATTGGATTCCGGAAGTGAGAGAAAAAGGCGCTCGTCCGATCTGGCGTCATCCAGCCATGCAGTTGCTCATGTTCGAGGGATGCTTTATCGGGTTTGGATGGGGAGCATTTGACGTAGGCGTTCCAGCATTCTCAACAATTGAACACATCCCACATCGCACGGCTTGGATTTTGAGCGTTATGGGAATCTGCAACATTATTGGTGGACTTCTCGGTGGATTAGCCTCAAAACGCGCATCATCTCTCTCGGCGCTGAGAAAGATCTACACCCTCTGGTTCCTCTTCTCCTTGCCATTGGCGTTTACCTATCCTGGTTGGAGCATGGCTCTGGTCGGCGCAACACTTGGACTTTCAGGTGGTGCCATTCAAGTCTTCTACTGGGAAGTGATGGAGGCAGTCCGACCGCGTGGGACGGCTACCGCATCTCTGGGATGGCTCTGGACCGTTGAAGGCTCGCTGATGGCGATGGGTGCAGCCTTTGGAGGATGGGTCTCCAAGGCGCTCTCACCACGAGTGTGCTTAGGGATCACGACGATCGCAATTGGCGCCGGCTTGTTGATCCTGACGCTCGGCAGGGAGAGGTTATCTGCCGCAAATAGAATTCCAACGGCTCCCCAAGATCTGGCGGCGATGGAGGACAACGTCTTTCCGGCCCACTAGCTAATGTGCCGCTTCATTCCAACTCTTACCCACTCCTATGCTCACCTCCAAGGGCGCTTCTAATGGATAAGCCGAGCCCATTTGCGCACGAACCAATTCCGTTAGCACTTCGACTTCGCCCTCCTTGACTTCAAAAATCAATTCATCGTGTACCTGTAGTAGAAGCCGCGACTGTAAAGACCGCGCATTTATCTCACGCTCTACGTTGAGCATCGCCTCCTTGATGATGTCGGCCGCCGACCCTTGGATCGGAGCATTAAGAGCCATGCGTTCTGCTACCTCACGTCGTTGACGATTATCATTGTTTAAATCTGGAAGGTAACGTCGGCGCCCCAAAATTGTCTCCGTATAGCCAACTTTTCGAGCTTCTTCAACAACCGTCTTAAGGTAATCACGAATCCCCCCGAAACGTTCAAAGTAGCGATCCATTAAACCCTGTGCTTCCGGCGGAGTAATACTCAATTGCGAGGCAAGACCGTAGGAGGAAAGGCCATAGGCGAGGCCATAAGACATTGCCTTGATTTGCCGTCGCATTTCGGGGGTGACGTCGATTGGGTCTACTGCAAAAACTTCTGAAGCCACTGTGGAGTGCAGGTCCTCTCCTTTGGTAAAGGCAGAGAGCAAATGCGAATCATGGGAGAGGTGAGCCATGATTCGCATTTCGATCTGGCTGTAATCCGCAGTGAGCAAAGCTGAATATTCTGGCGCAGCGATAAAGCACTCACGGATCTTGCGCCCCTCCTCTGTCCGCACCGGGATATTCTGCAAGTTTGGCTCCGTAGATGAAAGACGCCCAGTTGCGGCCACGGTCTGTTGGAAATGAGTGTGGATTCGTCCGTCCGGAGTTATCTCGTTAATGAGGCCCTCAATTGTCGTCCTCAATTTATTTGTCTCGCGGATTCTCAGCAATGCCTTCAGCACAGGATGGTCAGTTTTCCCCGCCAACCATTCCAACGACTCCGCATCCGTCGTGTAACCCGTCTTGATCTTCTTAGTTTTCGGCAACTTGAGTTCATCAAAGAGCACCACCTGCAATTGCTTCGGTGAGGCGACGTTGAATTCATGTCCGACTGCCGCAAATGCGATTTGCGTCTCCCGCTCTACTTCCGCGCCGAAAAAATCTTGTAGATGTTTAAGTTGAGGCTCGTCGACGGCGATCCCCCGTCTCTCCATCGTCGCCAAAAGTTCAGCGATGGGAAGCTCGAGATTTCGGAAAAGCCCCATGAGTTGCCGATCTTCCATTTCGCGCGTGAGCGAGGATTCCAAAGCGAAAAGCGCCGCAGCCTGATCTCCTAGATTCATCGCAACTGCACCCGCAGAGACTTTGGCCCCGTCTCCCCATCGATCAACCAGGATTTCAATTTCCTGATTTCGTAAGCCGGGGTTGACCAAATAGGCAGCAAGCGCGGTGTCAAAGACGATTCCGGCGACAGGCACAATCCGTGAAAGCGATTTTGCATCATGGCAGATCTTGGGAATCTTCGGGTTGCTGATCCACTCCCCGATCTGACTCGAATGCACCAAAAAATGATCATCGGGCGAGAGGGCCACGGCGTAGCGATGCACTTTCTTATCACGAATTTCGTAGGCGATAGCGACTTTCCCTACATGTGAGGAAATTCGCAGGTTGCATTCATCTGGAGTTAATACATCTGCCTCCCGATCCAACTCAAGGAGCATCAACGGTTCTTGCGCGGCGATTGTCGGCTTCTTCTGGCCCGAAAGAGTCTTGATCCTATCCTTCAGTGTCCGGAATTCCAGCTCATCAAAAAGCGAATGGATCTTCGGTTCATCTACACCACTCCACGACAAGGCATCCAAATCGACATCCAGCGGCACATCATGAAGCAACTGAGTAAGTTCTCGATTCCGCAGGACGATCTCAATATTGCTCCGAAGTGATTCACCAACTTTGCCGCCCACCTTGTCGATATTGGAAATGAGATTTGTGAGGGAGCCATATTCGACCACCCATTTCGCAGCGGTTTTTTCTCCCACTCCAGGAACTGAAGGCAGATTGTCACTCGGATCGCCTCGCAAAGCTGCGAAATCCGGATAGTTGACCGGGGACATTCCATACCTCTCCATGATCGCTGCAGGTGTCATGCGCATGAGGTCGCTGACCCCCCGCTTGGGATAGAGGATTGTGGTCAGGTCAGTGGCCAGTTGGAAGGTGTCGCGATCTCCTGAACAGATCACGACCTCGATGTTTTCCTTCTCTGCTTGAGTGGCCAAGGTCGCAAGGATGTCATCGGCTTCATAGCCTTCACGTTCGAACTGTGAAATTCCAAAAGCGGCAACAAGGTCGTGGAGTAGGGACATTTGAGAACGGAATTCATCAGGCGTCGCGGCACGATTGGCCTTATATTCTGGAAATTTCTCAACTCGAAAAGTTTTCCGCGAGACATCGAAGGCGACGGCGATATGCGTCGGCTTTTCCTCCCGTATCAAGGAGATCAGCATTGTTGCAAACCCGTAGATGGCGTTGGTGTGCTGGCCCGAGGCGGTTGTGAAATTTTCCGCCGGTAAGGCATAGAAGGCGCGATATGCCATGGAATGCCCATCAATGAGAAGTAGTCGTGGGCTCATGCTCAACATTCTATGGGGCGAGAGATAGACTCCGTGCCTATGAGCGATGAGGCAATGTCAGAATTCATGAAACTGTTGCGGGAGCGCGGCAGCGGCGCCCTTGACAAGAAAATGGGAATAGAAATAGTTGAAGCCTCGCCTCAACGCCTGGTAGCAACAATGCCGGTTGAAGGGAACACCCAACCTCTTGGCTTGTTGCACGGCGGAGCCAGTGTCGTGCTGGCTGAAAGTCTCGGGTCTATCGGCACTCAATTGCATGCTGGCCCCCATCGCAGGGTTGTTGGCGTCGACATCAACGCCACACATCACAAATCTGCAACTAAAGGGATTGTGACGGCTGTTGCGACCGCAATATCTCTGGGCAAGACCATGTGCAGTTATGAAATTGTAATAACAAATGACGAAGGTCAACGGACCTGTACAGCGCGGATCACCTGCTTGATCTTGTCGCCACGATAATTCTCTTTTCTAGCCGCCCAAATAGGCTTTTGTTACCGCTTCGTCCTTTGCAAGATCGGAAGCTTTTCCGCTCATCTTGATGCTCCCCGATTCCAGCACGTAAGCACGATCGGCGATATCCAGAGCAGCTGCAGCATTCTGTTCAATCAGAAGAATTGTGATCCCCTGCTCTCGAATCTTCACGATGGTTTCAAAAATCATATCTACCAGCACCGGTGCGAGACCCATGGACGGCTCATCCAGAAGCAATAATTTGGGCGCGCCCATCATTGCCCGAGCAACAGCCAACATCTGCTGTTCGCCACCAGACATAGTCGCACCACGTTGTTCAATTCGTTCACGGAGTCGTGGAAATAAATCCAATACTCGCTCGAGATCCGCTGCAATTCCAGCTTTGTCAGTCCGCAAAAAAGCGCCCAGCTCAAGGTTCTCTCGCACCGACATGCGAGGGAAAATTCTTCGACCCTCGGGAGATTGACAGAGACCTTTGGCAACAATGTCGTGGCCCTCCTTGCCGTCAATCCGCTCTCCTGCGAACGTGATCGTTCCCGCCTTCGGCTTGAGCAGCCCAGAAATCGTTCGCAATGTCGTTGACTTGCCGGCGCCATTTGACCCGATGAGCGTGACTATCTCTCCTTGGTCAACGGTGAGCGAGACCCCTTTCACCGCAAGAATCGAACCGTAAGCAACCTGTAAATCTTTAACCTCCAAGAGAGCGCTCATGCCTTCTCTCCCTTAGATTTACCGAGATAGGCCTCTATGACCCGTTGATTGGACTTGATTTCCGCAGGCGTTCCCTCGGCAATCTTCTCTCCTTGGTCAAGCACGGTTACGCGCTCCGATACCGACATAACAACACTCATGTCATGTTCAATTAAAAGTATGGAAACTTGCTTTTCATCCCTCACCCGATAGACGAAATCAATAAAAACTTTCGACTCTTGAGGATTCATTCCCGCAGTGGGTTCATCTAGAAGTAACACCTTAGGCTTCAATGCCAGCGCCCGGGCGACTTCCAGACGACGTTGATCGCCATAAGAAAGGTTTCGCGCATATTCACCCGCCCACTTGCCGATCCCGACAAACTCCAACAGAGAGCGGGCCGCCTCGTGTGACTCTCTCTCTTCGCGACGCTGCCTCGGCGTGCCAAATATCGTGCCCAGAATTCCTGCCTTCAAGTGAGAATGCATGGCCACCATGACATTCTCCTCAGCCGTCATGAGGCCGAAAACTCGAATATTTTGGAAAGTGCGGGCCACTCCTGCGGCCGCAATTTTGTGCGGCGGCCGAGCAGTTATCTCTTCGCCACCGAACATTACCGTTCCACTCGTTGGCTTATAGAGTCCGGTCAAAACATTAAAGAAGGTAGTTTTGCCGGCCCCATTGGGACCAATCAAACTGACGATTCCTCCGGTAGGGATATCGAAAGAGACCGAGTTGACGGCCGTCAGACCGCCGAACTTCACCAGAATATTCTCTGCTACGAGGGCAGATGGCATCAGTGACCGCCTTCGACGTTGGTGCTGGTGTCGTCAGCCTCGTGCAAAATCGCTTTCAAGCGAGACTCTGGGATCATTCCTTCTCGCTTGAAGAGCATCATCAACACCAGGACTCCACCGAAGAGGAGAAAATTATATGAAGGAAAATTAATCTGCGTATTGAAAGTGTTATTTACCAAGTCTCCAAAAGCAGGAAGACCTGTTGAATTTATCCACGCAATCAGAAGCGCACCAACCATAACGCCCCACACATTTCCCATTCCTCCCAGGACGACCATGGCCAGGAGAATGATGGAGATTGAGAAATTGAAGCGGTCAGCAAAAACCCCGTTGACATGGGTGGCGAAGGCAACCCCGCCAATTCCGCCTGAGAAGGCGCCGACGGCATATGCCGACAATTTTGTCCGCATGAGTGGAACTCCCATCATGCTTGCGGCTAATTCATCTTCGCGGATGGCCAACCAGGCTCGACCCAGTCGCCCTGTTCGCAAGCGCAATGAGATGAAAACCATAAAGGCCGTAAGCAGAACGAAGATAAAGAACTTCCAACTGAAATCAAATGGGCCCAGTGACTTCCCCGGCACGCCAATGTTGTCGACGGGTGAGATCCCCTTAGTTCCATTGGACATATTGAACCCAGCGATGTTTTCTCCGTTTGTGAAGACCTGGGGGATGATCTCCCCAAATCCCAAGGTCACAAGCGCTAAATAGTCACTCTTCAATCGAAGTGTCGGTGCGCCGATGATGATGCCAAATAATGCGCAGATCAAACCCCCAACAAAAATCACCATCCAAAAACTCAGGTGAATTCCTGGCAGGGATTTCGGCGCCGAGCTGAATACGTGAATGTTCGCCTGCCGAAAAAAAGCCGACATAAACCAACCCGCGCTATACCCACCAATCGCCCAGAAAGCGACAAACCCTAAATCAAGGAGGCCGGCGTACCCGACCACGATATTGAGGCCCAATGCACAAATAACCCAGACCAGGGCTTCATTTAAAGCTGTCGGAGGAAACCAGTTTTGAACCACGGATTGGAGCGCATCCGGCAGGCGAGCCATGATGAAGGTATAGAAAATCCAGATAATGATTGCCGCAATGATGAAACCTGAGGCCCATTTGCGTTGACTTTTCGCCAACGCGGATTTTGACGTTGGTTTTGTCCGCTTCTTAACAATTTCCATGTTAGACCTTCTCCGTAACTGTCTTGCCCAGCAAACCCGTGGGCTTGAAGGCCATGAGAAGAATTAAAATGGAGAACACAACCGTCTGCGACCATTGTTGACCCAGTCCGATCGGCAGCCCATCGTTGAGTCCTTGAATCAAACCGATGAGAAGTGCGCCTAGTACGGCGCCTTGAAGATTGCCGATGCCTCCCATAACCGCCGAAGTGAATGCTATGAGGCCCAACTGATATCCCAAGTTATAAGAGGTGAGACCGCGAGTCTGCTGGAAGAGGAGACCTGCCGCCCCGGCCAAGGCGCCACCAAGGGCAAAAGTGAAAGAAATCGTCCGGTCGACGTTGATACCCATTAAGCGCGCTGCATCTTGATCTTGTGCGGTGGCCCGCATTGCTTTGCCTTGACGAGTACGAGTGACAATCCAACTCATGAGGACCAACAACGGCACAGTTACTGCAATAGAGAATAACGTCGTAAAAGGAATATTCACTCCCCTGATGGTGAACTGACCGGCTGGGAGGACACTGCTCCATTTTTTAGGACCCGACCCGTTCCATCGAAGTCCGACAAACTGGAGAACGAATGAGACGCCGACCGCGGTGATCAATGGCGCCAATTTCGGAGCACGTCTTAACCTGCGATAGGCAAACCGCTCAATGCCGACATTTACAGTTGCACTCAAGACCATGACGCATATCAGACATGCCAGAAAAATGCCCCACGCTGCCGGACTTGAAGAGGATTTGCCGAACCAGATCGAGATGAAATTCGCCGAAAAAACTGCCCCCAGCATAAAAAGATCACCATGAGCAAAATTGATCAACTCGATAATTCCATAGACCAAGGTGTAGCCAAGGGCGATAAGAGCATAGAGAATTCCATTGCTCAAACCAATGAGCGAGGCTTGAAAGAATTGCGAAGGTGACTTGACAAAATTTATGGCAAGCCAGAAAAGAATTCCGAAAGAGGCCAGGGTTCCCAAGGTTCGCTCTGCATATCGGCGTCGACTTAGTCGGGCTTGGTAACCCCTACTCAAAATCGTCACACGCCCTCCTTAGTCGATTATTCACTTCGCTTGGTAGCACTCAGATGCCAGTTTTTGTTGAATGATATTGCAGGAACAAAAAGAAAGATAGGTAAATAGTATGAAAGAACGGGGCGGGCACTTTGCCCACCCCGTTCTTTACGACTTCTCTCTGACTTGGGCTATTTAATACTCCAAGCCTTCAGAGTTGTTTCTGCACCAGCCTTGATAACTTCGATAGTAATGTCTATCGCCGAAGTATCACCAGTGCTTGGATTAATCGTCATAGCTTTTCCGAGTACGGATTGAGCAGATGGGATGGATATTCCGGCACCTCCGAAGACCGCCTTTTGCACGCCAGCGCGGGTTCCATCAGAAGCGGCAATTGCAGCCAACATGACCTGGACGGCAGATACGCCGTAGAGAGGGTAGGAACCTACTGGGTCCTTTCCGTACTCCTTCTTGTAATCAGATACAAATGTTGCACCTGGACCATTTGGATTGTTCGCAAGAAGTAGGTCTGTCGAAATACCAGCAAAGGATAGGTAAGCGCCAGCGGCTTCAGGCATCTTGTTGAATTGAGGGTAACCAGTAAAGCCATCTGGTGCCATGAATTTCACCTTGGTGTTGTCGCCAAGAACCGTAACTTTATCCTTCAGGAGTTGTCCGCCATTGTTGTCGAAAATACCACCAACGTAGACCATGTCAGGGTTGAGAGCCTTGATCTTCGTAAAGAGGGCGGTGTAATCGGTCTGTTTCGCATCCCAGCCTTCGCCGTTGGGGCCGCTGGAGAGGACTTTGAGACCAATCTTATTTGCTTCTGTCGTAAAGGCTTGAGCCACACCTTGACCGTAGGTCTGAGTGTCATTCAAAACATATACAGCCTTGATACCGATTGATTGCGCAAATTGCGCAGCTGCAGCACCTTGGTAGTCATCTGTTGTACATACACGTGCATAGTTGCGGATGCCAGTTGGGTAGTACACAGCTGGCTCGCCCGGACCCCAGGCTTTGGTCAAACCTGGGTTGGTGTTGGCATTGGAAATCATCAACATCGCACCATCTTTGGCCTGGTTGAGAATTGGAACTTCAATTTTCGCGCAACCTGAGTTGTACGTGCCCATTACGGCAACTTCCTTCTTATTTGCAACGTGTGCTTGGGCGTTGGCCACGCACTTGGCGTCGTCCCATCCACCCTTAGCAGCGGTTGCATCATCATAAATCTTTAACTTAACCGTGTACTTTCCAGCCTTGTAATTGACCTGTTTCAGGTAAAGAGCAATGGCCTTGTTGGTTGAATCATTCGAATCGAAAGAGGAACCCTGCAGTGGGAGATCGGTCGAAATGATGAGCGAGTTGGATGATGAAGAACATCCTGCCAGAGTGGTCGAGGCTAGAACCACGACGGCTATCAGTCCCACAGCGCGAGAACGAATTTTCATAGACTGCCTTCCTGTTACTCATATCCCGGGACAGGGAAGGCGACAGAGTACCTTCGCAAGCGCAAGCGATTCAAGGCTTTTATGCCCTTTAAGGTGACTTATTTTCTACACAATCCATAAAGAGCGAAGTTGTAACCTGGATTTAACTTTCTGGGACGGCTGAGGGAGAGATTACCGCCTGTGCAACATCCTTCATGCTCAAACGACGGTCCATCGCTGCGCGTTGGATCCAGGAGAAAGCCTCTGGCTCGGAGAGATTGAGTGCCTGCATCAAAATTCCTTTGGCTCGATCGATCAATTTTCGAGTCTCCAGGCGATCATGCAAGTCGACAACTTCTTTAGCCAATGATGTCATCTGCCGATGCCGACTCATTGCAATCTCCATCGCTGGAAGAAGATCTGTAATAGAAAAAGGTTTGACAACGTAGGCCATAACACCTGCATCACGAGCGCGTTCGACCAACTCCTTCTGACTAAAAGCCGTCAACATCAGAACTGGCGCAATCGAAATGATCTCCTCGGCTGCGGAGATTCCGTCACGTATCGGCATCTTGACATCCAAAATTGCCAGGTCTGGAGAATGTTCGCGGGCGAGAGCAATCGCTTCCTCACCGTTGGAAGCCTGGGCAACCACGTCATAGCCGGCTTCTACTAGCATTTCAACCAGGTCCATCCGAATGAGCGCCTCATCTTCGGCGACCAAAATTCTGGCAGGTGTCGGTTTTGAAGATGTCATGTGCCCCGAGTCGGATTCGAACCGACACTATGCAGTGTTTGAGACTGCCCTCTCTACCGTTGGAGTACCGAGGCGCTGGGTTAGTCTAGCGAATACGCTCTCAACGACGAATTTACGAAGAAACGGCCTAGCGATATGCAGGAGCGATGCCGCCCACGGCGTCACCTATCCGGTGGACACGCATCGCGTTAGTGGATCCTGGAATTCCAGGAGGAGCGCCAGCAACAATCATGATAATTTCACCCACGTGCGCACGTCCGGATTCGATCAATATGGAATCCACCTGCTTTACCATTTCATCGGTGTTTATGACCACGGGCGCAAGCATGGACTCGACGCCCCACGTAAGAGCCATTCTGTTGTACGTACCGACCTCAGGAGTCAAGGCCAATATCGGAATGGGTGAGCGCAATCGCGCCATTCTCCGGGCCGAGTCACCGCTTTGAGTAAAGGCAACTAAGAATTTTGCTCCGACGGTCGCACCAACTTCTGTAGCTGCTTTGGTGATTGCCCCGCCCTTCGTTCTTGGCGAATGCTGAAGGGGATGGATGCGATTAAGACCATCGGCCTCTGTCTTTTCAATGATACGAGCCATCATTTTGACGCTCTCGATTGGGAAATCCCCAACGCTGGTCTCGCCCGAGAGCATCAACGCATCTGCGCCATCAAGTACCGCATTCGCGCAATCTGTCGCTTCGGCGCGAGTAGGCCGTGAATTGGTGATCATCGAGTCAAGCATTTGTGTGGCAACGATGACTGGCTTGGCGGCTTCACGCGCAAGTTCGACACAGTTCTTCTGGACCAAAGGCACGTCCTCTATTGGCAATTCAACCCCGAGATCGCCCCGGGCGACCATGATTCCATCGAAGGCAACGATGATGCTTTCGAGATTTGCCACGGCTTGAGGCTTTTCAATCTTTGCGATGACTGGAACCCGAATGGCTTCCTCGTCCATAATCCGGTGCACATCGTCGATATCGCTGGCACTACGTACGAACGAGAGCGCAATGAAATCGGCACCAGCCCTCAATCCCCAACGTAGATCCTCCCTGTCTTTCTCCGAGAGGGCGGGTACTGAAACGGCCACCCCTGGAAGATTTATCCCTTTGTTGTTGCTGACTGCACCGGGCTCGATCACCTTCGTTCGGACATCGTTTCCAACAACTTCGATCACTTCGACCGTTACTTTTCCATCATCAATGAGAATACGGTCGCCAGGTTTGCAGTCTCCGGGTAGCCCTTTATATGTCGTGCCGACTCGCTCCTTCGTTCCCTCGACCTCATCTGTCGTGATCGTGAAGATGTCTCCACGTGCCAATTCGTGTGGCCCATCAGCAAAACGTGCCAAACGGATCTTGGGACCTTGCAAATCCACCAGGACGGCAACGGCATGACCTGACTCTCGAGCCGCCTCACGGACTCTGTCCAAACGCATCTGATGCTCTTCGTAACTTCCGTGGGACAAGTTAAGACGTGCCATGTTCATTCCCGCAGCAATGAGTTCGCGTACTTTCTCTCGTGACTCAACTGCCGGTCCCATCGTGCATACAATTTTTGCTCTGCGCATTCCTCTACCTTAAACCATCAGTGGACGGGCCGTAGGTTCGATAGGTGCTGGCAGTTGCGTGCGCCCCGTCAAATATCTATCTACAGCCGCGGCAGCGCTACGCCCCTCAGCAATTGCCCAGACAATAAGCGACTGTCCTCGACCTGCATCGCCGCAGACGAAGATGGCATCTGTGGACGTTTGGTAATTGTTGTCACGTTTAATATTGCCGCGATCATCCAGCTCCACTTCCAATTGTGTAAGCAGAGGACTCTTCTCCGGACCCGTGAAACCCATGGCGAGGAAGACAGCCCCTGCGGGGATTTCACGTTCCGTCCCAGGAATAGGTTCAAATTTTCCGTCAACTAATTTTGTTTCGATCAACTGCAGAGCTCGCACATTTCCATTCACATCGCCTAGGAACTTCTGAGTACTTACGGCGAATATGCGATTGTCGAGTTCTTCATGTGCGCTCGAAACTCTATAAATCATGGGGTACATCGGCCAAGGTTGTGTATCGGGGCGCTCGTTAGTCGGTTGCGGCAAAATCTCCAACTGCGTCACGCTGGCTGCGCCCTGGCGTATTGCGGTTCCTAGGCAGTCCGCTCCGGTGTCGCCTCCGCCCAGAATCACAACATGTTTTCCTGCAACATTGATCGCAGGTTCTTCGATCTCGGCCAATGCTTGCTGATTGCCCCATGGTAGATATTCCATGGCTTGGTAAATCCCAAGAAGGTTGCGCCCAGGTATTGGAAGGTCACGAGCTTGCGTTGCACCCACTGCCAGTACGACGACGTCATACCGCGCTCTTAATTGATTACCGGTGATCTCCACTCCTACGTCAACGCCTGAACGAAAACGCGTCCCTTCATTCTCCATCTGACGTAGTCTGCGATCCAATATGGACTTCTCCATTTTAAATTCTGGGATTCCGTATCGCATCAAGCCGCCAATTTTTTCAGCCCGCTCGTAGACAGCGACCGTATGTCCGGCCCGAGTCAGCTGCTGAGCGGCTGCAAGTCCAGCTGGACCAGAACCGACCACGGCGATGGTCTTGCCAGTGAGACGATCTGGTGGCATAGCGACTACTCGACCAGCATCAAATGCATCTTCAACGATGCGCAACTCCACTTGTTTGATCGTTACTGCATCGGAATTGATTGCAACCACACAGGCCGTTTCACATGGTGCCGGACAGAGGCGACCCGTGAACTCCGGAAAGTTATTTGTGGCATGCAAACGGGCAATTGCCTCAACATTATCTCCACGCCAGACAAGATCATTCCATTCAGGAATGAGATTTCCGAGTGGACAGCCTTGATGGCAGAAGGGGATGCCACAGTCCATGCAGCGACCAGCCTGTTTCTGCAGGTCCTCCAGGGGCTGGGGTTCGTAAACCTCTTTCCAATCTTTGATACGCACATCCACTGGACGCCGCTTGGGCACCTCACGAGGTGTCGTCATGAATCCCTTTGGATCAGCCATGAGCTACCTCCATTACATATTTGTCCGCTGGCAATCCTTCACGGCTGGCTTTCTCCATTGCATCTAGTACTCGTGCGTAATCACGCGGCATGACCATTGTCAAGCGTAGAAGCGTCCTGTCCCAGTCCACGAGTAGTGAAGCGGCCACCTCTGATTCGGTCTCATCGCGAAAGCGAGATATGAGCGTTTGCAAATAAGCGCGTTGACCTTTCGGAACCGCCATCGCGTCAACCATCTCATTGTTGAGCAGAGAAGGATCTAAATCGAGAACAAAAGCCCGGCCACCAGACATGCCGGCGGCAAAATTCCTCCCGGTACGGCCGAGGATTACCACCGTGCCTCCAGTCATGTATTCGCATCCATGATCTCCGATGCTCTCAACAACTGCAGTCGCGCCGGAATTGCGAACGCAGAAACGCTCTCCCACAACCCCACGAATGAATATCTCACCGGAGGTCGCTCCGTAACCGATCACGTTGCCGGCAATCACGTTCTCTTCTGAGCGAAATTGTGAACTCTTATCCGGCCGGACGATGACACGTCCTCCAGAAATACCCTTGGCAACGTAATCATTGGAATCGCCATAAAGTCGGAGCGTTAAACCTGAAGGGATGAATGCACCAAGGGATTGTCCGGCGGACCCGCGTAAGGAGATATCAACCGTATCTTGAGGCAAGCCTTCACTTCCAAAACGACGGGTGATCTCCGCGCCCAACATGGTCCCCACGGTCCTATTGACGTTTCTCACCGGGATGTCAATGCGAACCTGCTCTTTTCGCACAAGAGCAGCCTCCGCCAACTCAATCAATTGATTATCCAGGGCCCCAGCCAAACCATGATCTTGCTGTGTGGTGCAATGTAAATCGCTACCAACATCAGGACGTACAAGGAGGGGGGCAAGATTCAAGCCGCTGGATTTCCAATGATCTACTGCTGCCTTCGTGTCGAGCATTTCTACATGGCCGACGGCCTCCTCGATCGACCGGAACCCTATCTGTGCCAGATATTCACGGACCTCTTGCGCGATATATTGAAAGAAAGTTTCGATGAATTCCGGTTTGCCCGAAAAGCGCTTGCGCAGTTCTGGATTCTGAGTGGCAACACCGACGGGGCAGGTATCAAGGTGACAGACGCGCATCATGACACAACCCGAGACAACCAACGGTGCGGTCGCGAATCCAAATTCCT
>DASVIG010000025.1:0-13890 GCA_036382195.1 Candidatus Nanopelagicaceae bacterium | reverse complement strand
CTGTCCCAATTCATCTCGAAGATGTGCGGCCAGTGCATCGTTAGAGTGCATCGTTTCGGCGACCTGCTGTGCAAGCTCCAGCGGTAACCCGCGATCTACGTAAATGTTCACCAATTCAAGAAGTTCGGCTTCAGGATCCAGAGCAAGATGTTGAATTTCTAGGAGACGATCTGATTCCTCAATGTCGTTCTGGGATCTGACCGACACATACTCACCAACGGCCATCGACATTGCTCCGGCAACGATTCCTGCGATACCGGCAGTGATGAGAAATTTTGGAGCGTTGGCCGCAGAAACACCAATCATCAAACTCGCAGTCGCGACGAGCCCGTCATTGGCGCCGAGAACGGCCGCACGCAACCAACCGGCACGGTGCGTGCGATGGCCCATATTTCGTTGATTCACCGCATCCAAAGTCATATCTACAGCCTATCTGAAAAAGTTTCCGGACTCGGGTTTCGCCCAACCCGTCGGAACTGAGCGATCGCCCAGACCGTGATCACCATGCTCACCCACTCATTGACTCGCAATCCCAAGAATGCATGCGCGGTGTCGATGCGCAGAGATTCAACGAAGAATCTACCGAAACTATACGCCGCAACATAGAAAAGAAAACTCTGACCAGGCTTGAATCCACTTTCCAATCGCAGTAAAAGGATTGCGACAAACACACACCACAAAGCTTCATAGAGAAAGGTGGGGTGAAAAGTGGTGAAGTTCTCATACCCCAATGGGCGAAGCCCCAGAGGAATTTTCAACCCCCACGGGAGCGTGGTCGGGCGTCCAAAGAGTTCGCCATTGAACCAATTGCCGAACCGTCCAATCGCCTGCGCAAATAGAAGTCCGGGCGCGAGTGCATCGGCAAATTGCGCAAAGGGAAGAATTCCCTCGCGCCCTTTGCTGACCAGATGCCCTTGATATTTCCATGCGGCAAAAGTTCCCAGAGCAACAGCCCCCCAGATCCCTAAACCACCGTTCCAAATTTTGAAGGCATCCATGGGATGACCGTGAGCACCGAAGTAGGCATCTGGAGATGTGATGAGATGGTAAATGCGGCCGCCAATGATTCCAAAGGGGACTGCGACAAGTGCGATGTCAGCAATGACATTCTGGCCACCGCCTGCCTGGCGATAGCGCCTATCACCTAACCAAATCGCGATTGCGATCCCAGAAATAATGCAGAGCGCATAGAAATGTATTGTGAACGGTCCCAGATTGAAAGCAGAGACGCTGGGCGTGGGGATCGAACGGATCATTTAGGGGAACAGTTACCCTTCAATGGCCTTCTTCAATAAGGCGGGGTCGAAATATGCACTTGATACATTGGTGCCGCGGCTTATTTCCTTTCCATTGACTAAAAGCGTTGGCGTCTGGTTAATATTCTTCGTAGCCCCGTCATTGGAAATATTTGTCACCCAACCGTTGTACTTGCCGGTGTTTACGCACGTCGCGAACTTGGTATCTGTTATCCCTACAGCTGCTCCGGCGACAATAAGGGCGGCATTGGACCACGTTCCGGTGTTCTCGGTCCCTTGATGGGAGTACAGAAATGAGTGAAATTGCAGGAACTTCCCTTGATCTGCTGCGCATGCTCCCGCATTAGCGGCCAAAATGGATTCTGGGCCAATAAAGGACAGTAAGTGATAAACAACTTTGGCCTTCTTTGAAAGAATCAGTTGCTGCATGTATGCGCCGTCTGTTGCCTCAAAATGCGCGCAGACGGGACATTGGAAATCCTCCCAGAGGTCGACCACCGGTTTACCGGTGAGATCGCCGTTGAAGACGATTCCGTATCCATCAGCCTTGGAAACACTGGAGGGCACCGCGGCAGTATTGCTGGACTTATTGGAGACGAAAGAGAAGATCACGCCGACAGCGACGACAAAAACCACCATTCCAATCACTATATAGCGAGTGATTTTGTCTCCACCAGATTTGTTGGACTTGTTGGCCACAATTATCCTTCTCTTTGATTCTCAGGGGATTCTTCAAGGGAAAACCGACTAGTAGGGTATCGAAATAAATAGGCAGAAATAAGCACCAATCCGACGCCTATTTCGACCGACGCTCGCGCTCGTGTCATCTTCCTTCCCTTACCCCGGCCACCAACTGCTCGGCCAGCGCCTGCAATGCTACAAGACCAGACTCTTCATCTTTGGCATCCAGTAGAACCTTGATAAAGGCAGACCCGACAATTACCCCATCGGCAAAACCTGCAAGGTCACGGGCTTGCTCACGCGTTGAAACTCCAAGTCCGACGGCAACGGGCAAATCTGTAACATCCCGGATTCGTGTCACAAGATCTTTCGCCCCAGATGAGATCGTGGTGCGTGTTCCAGTGACGCCCATCAGACTTGCGGCGTATACAAATCCAGAACACTGCTTCGTTACCGCAGCCAGGCGAGCAGGTTTTGTGCTCGGAGCCACGACATATATGGAATTGATTCCGGCGGCGTCAGCGGCGACGGCCCACTCCCCGGCTTCTTCGATTGTGAGATCGGGTGTGATTACCCCAGATCCCCCATTGCGCGCTATCTCCTTCGCAAAACGATCCACGCCGTATTTTTCGATGGGATTCCAATAGGTCATCACAACGGCAGGAAGAGCGATTTCGTGGGCGAACTGCAAAGTCGAAAAAACTTCGGGTGCGCCTGTGCCGGCCTGAAGAGAGACGCTTGCGGCCCTTTGAATGGTGGGACCATCCATAACCGGATCACTATATGGAAAACCAATTTCTACTGCATCCACGCCGGCTTTTTTCAAGGCCGCAATTGCATTCTTGCACCCTTGCTGGGATGGAAATCCCGCTGGAAGATAGGCAATAAGAACCGCGCGATTTTCACTTCGCGTCTTACTAAAAAGAGTCTCTAGAGCCGTCGCCATTTAGAGTTGAATCCCGAAATATGTTGCCGCGGTCTCGACGTCTTTATCGCCACGGCCGGAAAGGTTCACCAGCAAAAGTGCGTCAGGGCCGAGCTCTTTACCGACGATCATTGCACCGGCGAGTGCATGTGCACTCTCAATTGCAGGAATGATTCCTTCGGTTTTTGACAAGAGTGCGAATGCCTCCATTGCCTGGTCATCTGTGATGGCTCGATACTCCGCCCGCCCGATGTCATGGAGATATGCGTGTTCCGGACCAACTCCGGGATAATCCAGACCTGCAGATATGGAGTGAGACTCAACGGTCTGCCCATTGGCATCCTGTAACACGTACGAGCGAGTGCCGTGGAGAACTCCTACGGATCCCCCCGTAATCGTTGCAGCATGTCGACCTGTTTCAATGCCCGATCCGCCGGCTTCGAAACCGATAAGCCGCACGCCCTCGTCAGGAATGAAAGCATGGAAAATTCCAATCGCATTCGATCCGCCGCCAATACAGGCCAATACGGCATCGGGAAGTCGACCAGTCAATTGAAGTACCTGCTCGCGAGCTTCTTCACCGATAATCTTCTGAAAATCGCGGACCATCGTGGGGAATGGATGGGGCCCGGCCACGGTGCCCAGTAGGTAGTGGGTGGTCTCGACGTTTGTCACCCAATCGCGCATTGCTTCATTCACAGCATCTTTCAAGGTACGTGATCCGGCGGTGACAGGAACTACCTCGGCCCCCAACAATTTCATCCGCGCGACGTTGAGGGCTTGGCGCTTCGTGTCGTCTTCTCCCATATATACGACACACTCAAGTCCAAAGAGCGCGGCGGCTGTTGCGGCTGCGACGCCATGTTGACCCGCGCCGGTTTCGGCGATGATCCGTTTCTTCCCCATCCGCTGGGTGAGCAGTGCCTGCCCTAAAACATTATTGATCTTATGGCTACCGGTGTGATTGAGGTCTTCTCGTTTCAAAAGAATTCGGGCACCGCCGGCATGCTCGGCAAATCGCTCGGCTTCGGTAATAATGCTCGGTCGGCCGGTATAAGTCAGATGCAAATGGCGCAGTTCACTTTGGAAATCCGGATCAACCAGCGCCGAATTGTGAGCCGCTTCCAATTCTTCTAGGGCGCCAATCAGGGCTTCAGGTACGAAGCGACCTCCAAAGCGTCCGAAGTGCCCGGGGATTGTGTTCATGAGGAAGGGAACTCTACCTGCTCGCCCAAGAGGGTTCGCATCCTGAGAATCGGGTCACCACCACTCACCAGAGCCTCGCCCACCAAGATGGCGTCGGCTCCAGTGTACTTCGCGAAAATCACATCTGCGCGAGTACTAATGCCGGACTCGGCTACTCGGATGATATCCGGGGGGATCTGCGGAATCAGGGAAGCAAAAACCATTTGGTCCACTTCCAGCGTCTTAAGATTTCGGGCATTTACCCCCACGATTTCAGGAGCTATTTCCAATGCACGATCCAACTCATCGCCAGTGTGCACTTCGACCAACGATCGCATTCCCAGTTGATCTGCAAGTGCCGCAAAATCGCGAAGTTGATTTTGAGAGAGAGCCGCCACAATGAGCAGCACCATGTCGGCGCCATACGCACGCGCTTCGAAGAATTGATACTCATCAATCATAAAGTCCTTACGCAACACAGGTATCGCGATCGCGCGTCTCACCGCGACAAGATCCTCTAGGGAGCCACCAAACCTTCGTTTCTCCGTTAGGACGCTCACAACACTGGCACCTGCGCGTTCGTAGATCTTCGCGAGTGCCGCAGGATCTGCGATCTCCGCTAGAGCGCCTTTGCTGGGTGACGCACGTTTGACTTCCGCGATTACCGAGATGCCGTTGCCGCTCAATGCAAATAGTGCATCTCGGACCGGGTCGGCTGCCTCCACCATGTCATGTATTTGAGCGAGTGAAACTCTCCTATCAGCAAGATCTTCACGGACGCCAGAAATAATCCCATCCAGAACGCTCATTAGTCATTTTCCGTAGGAAGTGAAGGGTCAATCCCATTGTCGAGAGCACTCCATGGCGAGAGTCTTTGCGGTTTACGTTCGTAGCGAGAAGGAAGTTTGATAATTCTTCTAATGATAAAGAATGCAATAGAAAAGAGAGCAGCAGCGCCCAGGAGAAGTTGGACCATCAGAGCACTCTCAATCCATTGGCTGCCGTAATGGCGTTCAATACTGCAGCTGCCTTGTTGACGCTCTCTTGATTCTCTGTCGTTGGATCAGAGTCAGCAACAATCCCTGCACCGGCTTGGACGTAGGCCTTGTTTTTATAAAGAACGGCGGTTCGAATGGCAATGCACGTATCAATGTTGCCTGCGAAATCAATGTAGCCAATGGCTCCCCCGTAAATTCCACGGCGGGTAGGTTCGAGGGATTCAATGATCTCCATTGCGCGGGGCTTGGGCGCCCCCGATAAAGTTCCGGCAGGAAAAACCGAGAAGAGGGCATCAACGGGGGTTGATGATTTTGCCAGCAACCCGGTCACTGTCGAAACGATATGCATGACATGTGAGAATCGTTCGATATGCATGAATTCAACGACTTCCACGCTTCCAGGCTCGCATACACGACCTAGGTCGTTACGCCCTAGATCCACCAACATGAGGTGCTCGGCTCGTTCTTTAGGATCGGCAAGAAGCTCCTCACCCAATCGATGATCCTCATCCGGGGATGATGAACGTGGACGCGTCCCTGCGATGGGGTGAATCATGACCTCTCGATCGGTCACTTTAACCAGCGCCTCTGGACTCGAACCCACGACGTCAACCCCATCTGGCAATCGGAGCAGGTACATATATGGGCTGGGGTTGTTGAGCCTCAACATGCGATACACATCAAGGGCATCCGCTGGACAATCCATGGAAAAACGTTGCGAGAGAACTATTTGAAAAGCTTCACCGGCAATGATCTCGTTCTTCGCCTGCACAACACGGCTGCAATACTCCTCTTCCTCCATATTGCGTTCATATGCCGGAGTCGGATACGCGTCGAGGCTGGCAATATGCCCCGGCAGCGAGGTGAGCAGATCTGCCTGCATTCGATCCAAACGCTCTTGTGCCAGAGTCCATGCCGCTTCTAAATGTGCGTCGCTGCCGTCCCAGTTAATTGCATTGGCGATAAGAGTGATCGTTCCATCGCTGTGATCTAATACCGCTAGGTCACTTGTCAACATAAATGTTAACTCCGGTAGGGGGAGATCTTTCTGACTGAGATTGGGTAATTTCTCCAATGTCCGTACGCAGTCATATCCCATGTATCCCACGAGCCCGCCCGTCAAAGGTGGCAGTCCCTTGATTTTGGGAGAACGCAGGTGTTGGGCAGAAATTCGCAGAGCTTCCAGAGGTGGCATGTGGACTGGAGCGCCCGCGGGAATAGTTCCCTCCCATACGGCCTCTCCGTTTCGCTCTGTCAGGGATGTTTCACTTCGCACGCCGATGAAGGAGTAGCGCGACCAGGTTCCACCGTGTTCAGCAGATTCCAGAAGGAATGTGCCAGGGGAATTCTTCGCAAGTTTGCGATACACACCCAAAGGTGTTTCGCTGTCGGCTAATAGTTTGCGTGAGACAGGGATGACATTGAATTTCTCTGCATGCGCGCGAAACTCTTCGAAATCCATCAATTACCTTCTACGACACTCTGATGAAAACAAGACTTTACGCCGGTGTGACAGGCCGGGCCAACTTGATCCACTCGCAACAGCAGCGCGTCGCCATCGCAATCCAAAGCAATGGATCGCACCGCCTGCGTGTGCCCAGACGTGGCACCTTTGACCCAGAGTTCATTTCGACTTCTGCTCCAATATGTTGCCTGGCCGGTATCAATGGTGAGCGCCAAGGCCTCTTGGTTCATCCAGGCGAGCATAAGGACCTCGCCGGTCTTGGCATCTTGGGCGATTGCGGGGATTAAGGCTTCAGAGTTTTTGAGAAGGCTTTGAACCGCACTGGACAGTTCAGGCTTTTCACTCATGGCCTCATTCTGCCCTATTGAATACTCACCTCGCGAATGGAATATCCCGCGCCCTTGAGATAGCGCTTTACCTCGCCAATTCGGTGCTTACCGAAGTGAAAGATGCTGGCAGCAAGAACAGCATCCGCGCCGGCGTCAATGGCAGAGGCAAAATCGGCCAGTTCTCCTGCTCCACCACTGGCGATGAGCGGAACGGAGGTGATGGCACGGACGGCACGAATCATCTCAATGTCATATCCGGAACGAGTCCCATCTGCATCCATCGAGTTCAGCAAAATCTCTCCAACTCCCAAGTTGCACCCCGTTTCTACCCACTGCAGCGCATCTTTTCCGGTGCCTATACGCCCACCGTGGGTTGTGACCTCAAAACCGGAATCCGTCTCGGCTCGTCGAGCATCTACGGATAAGACCAAGACTTGTGACCCGAAACGATCTGCTATTTCTGCAATCAATTCGGGGCGCGCAATTGCAGCGGTGTTGATTGATATTTTGTCTGCGCCTGCCCGCAAGAGTTGATCGACGTCTGCCACGCTCCGAATTCCACCACCGACCGTCAGCGGAATGAAAACCTGTTCTGCAGTTCTGCGGACGACTTCCAGGGTTGTTTCCCGACCCGAACTACTTGCCGAAATATCGAGGAAAGTGAGTTCGTCAGCGCCTTCAACATCATAGAGCGCCGCCATTTCCACGGGATCACCGGCATCTACAAGATTGGTGAAATTCACGCCCTTCACGACACGACCATCGGTCACATCAAGGCAGGGAATAATTCGAACGCAGAGAGTCATCGCCGTGAGACCTCGAGGGCTTGCTCCAAGGTAAATGCTCCTGCATAAAGTGCTTTCCCGACAATGGCGCCTTCGACCCCGATATTGTGCAACGCCACTAACGCGGCAATGTCTTCTAGGCAGGAGATTCCGCCGCTGGCAATGACCGGCTTGGTAGTGGCAGCACAGACAGACGCGAGTAACTCCAAATTGGGACCCGTCAAAGTGCCATCGCGTGTCACATCCGTGAGTACATAACGCGCGCAACCATCGCGATCGAGTCTCTCCATCGTCTCGAACAAATCACCGCCTTCCTCCGTCCATCCTCGAGCAGCCAGAGTGCGACCTCTGACATCGAGACCGATGGCAATTCGATCGCCGTAGTCGGCAATCACGCGAGAGGTCCACTCCGGTTTTTCAAGGGCAGCGGTGCCTAAGTTCACCCGTCGACATCCGGTGGCAAGTGCGCGGGCAAGTGATTCATCATCTCGAATTCCACCAGAGAGTTCGACCTGCACATCGAGTTGGCCAACAACGCTGGCCAATAGTTCTGAATTATTTCCCCGGCCAAAGGCAGCATCCAGGTCGACCAAGTGAATCCACTCCGCACCCGCAGCTTGAAATTCGAGGGCAACGTCCAGGGGGTTTCCGTAAACCGTCTCGCGACTGAGCTCCCCTTGTACTAATCGCACGGCCCGTCCATCTTTTACATCCACAGCGGGCAGAAGTTCCAGATGTTGGGGACTCATAGCGACTCCACCCAATTCTTGATCAATCGCAGTCCCGCTTTCCCTGATTTCTCTGGGTGAAATTGCGTGGCACTTACCGGACCATCTTCCACCGCTGCAAGGAATTTCTCTCCATACTCCGTCCATGCCTGCAATCTGCCAACAGGTTGCGTTGCCGCATATGAGTGAACGAAATAGAAACTCTGATCTTCTATGCCCTGAAAGAGCGTGGACTTTCTGTCAGCATCCACGGTATTCCATCCCATGTGAGGCAAGATGGGAGCAGATAACTTGCTTATCTCCCCGGGCCAAATTCCCACACCGGCGGTGGCATCGTTATCTGCCGAGGACGGCTCGAGCCCGCTTTGGAAGAGAATCTGCATACCAATACAGATTCCCAGTACCGGGCGACCTTTCGCCACACGTTCGCGAATGATGTCATCTCCACCGATGGCGAGCAGGCCACTCATGCAGGATCGAAAAGCCCCTACCCCCGGAACCACGAGGCCATTGGCTTCAAGGGCCAGATGCCGATCTGACGTCACCTCGACCCTTTCATCAGTAGTCGCGAAGGCGCGTTGAGCAGAACGTAGGTTGCCCGAGCCATAATCTAGAATTGCTATCAAAGAGCGCCCTTGGTAGATGGAATACCGGCGACACGAGCGTCCAAGGAGACGGCATCGCGAAGCGCACGTGCGACCGCTTTGAACTGCGCTTCAAGAACATGGTGGGCATTGCGCCCTTCGAGCACGCGAATATGCAAAGCGATATGCGCCTCGGCCACAATGGACTCCCAGATGTGCCTTCCCAAAGTTGTGTCAAAAGTACCGATCAGTTCGACGATCTCCGGTTGGCGATGTACCAGATATGGACGACCGGAGAGATCGACTGCCGCCTGCACCAATACTTCATCAAGGGGAACCATCGCATCGCCAAAGCGACGGATACCGACCTTGTCGCCCAGTGCTTCGCGCAATGCTTGTCCAAAAGCCAGAGACGTGTCTTCAACGCTATGGTGCGAATCAACATCAACATCGCCACTTGTCTTTACCATGAGGTTGAACCCCGAATGCTTTCCGAGTTGGCCGAGCATGTGGTCAAAGAAGGGAACCCCGGTTGAGACGTCAATGTTCCCTTGCCCATCGAGTTCGAGATCGACGAGGACCTCGGATTCTTTTGTAATTCTTTCAACTCGAGCTCTACGCATCATCTGCCTCCTAGTGAATTCCGCAGCGCGGAGATAAATCGTTCGTTTTCGGTTTCATTGCCAATTGTCACCCGCAGGTAGCCTGATAATCCCACATCGCGGATCAGCACGCCTTGATCTAAGAGCGATTGCCATATTCCCTCTGAGGATGGCACAGTAAAAAGCAGGAAGTTCGCGCTACTTGGAATGACGCTGGCGCCGAGTGATTCCAGTTGATCCGATACCCATTGACGCGAAGCCACCAGAGTTGCCACGGTAGCGAGCAGTTCTTTACGGTGCTCAAGTGCGACCAGAGCAATTCCTTGGGTAATGGCGCTGAGGTGATAAGGCAATCTGACCAACTGCATGGCACTGACCACTTCAGCATCTGCAGCCAGGTATCCCACGCGTGCACCTGCAAATGCAAAGGCCTTGCTCATGGTCCGGCTGACTACAAGGTTGGGAAACTTTCCTAGCAACGTGACCGCCGAAGCTTCTTGCGAGAATTCGGCGTAGGCCTCATCGACAATTAAGAGGCCGCCGATGCTTGCCGCTGCTCTGGCCATCGTCTCGATATCAGCAAGCGGGATCGCAGTTCCACTGGGATTGTTAGGGGTGGTCAGGAAGGTAAGGGTCGATTGCGTAGAGATTATCTGCGCACTCGCCGCAGCGGCGTCGATCGTGAAGTCCTCCCGTCGGACTCCATTAATCCAATTCGTCCCGGTGACTCGGGCGATAGCCGGATGCATGGAATACGAAGGTGTGAAACCAAGTGCGCCACCGCTGCCAAAAGCTAGGAAAAGAGATTGAATCACCTCATTGCTCCCGTTAGCGGCCCAGATTTGCTCGACACCCAGATGGACATCCGATAGTTCGTTGAGGAAATTGGCCAAAGATGCTCGTAAGAGAGTTGCATCTCGATCTGGATAACGGTTGAGAGAGGGGGCGATTTCCTCTACACGTTTGACGATCGCACGGACCAATTCCGGGGAAGGCGGATATGGATTCTCGTTGGTGTTCAATTGCGCCAACGATGGAAGTTGTGGAGCCCCATACGGGGAAAGGTCCCGTAAGTCTTCACGCAACGGCAGCCACGGCGACCATGAATTACTCACGGAGTATCCAATCGGACCGACATCGCTTCGCCGTGTGCAGGGAGATCTTCAGAGTTCGCCAGCGTGATAACAGTCGAGACGATATCGCGGAAAGCGCTCTCATTGTATTCAATGAAGTGGAGACCGCGCAGGAATGTCTGTACGGAGAGGCCACTGGAGTGGCAGGCGCATCCACCAGTTGGGAGAACATGATTTGATCCAGCCGAATAATCACCTAGCGAGACTGGTGAGTAGCGACCCAAGAACACCGCTCCCGCATTGCGTATGAACTGGGCATCCTCGCGACAAGTCTTTGTTTGAATTTCCAAATGCTCTGCTGCGTAGGCGTTCACAACGTCTATTCCTTGTGAGATGGAATCTACGAGCACAATGGCAGATTGAATCCCCGATAGCGCGGTCTTAATGCGCTCGGCATGCTTAGTTCGTGGAACTCGCTTTCGAAGTTCTACAGTTACGGCATTGGCTAACTCTGACGAGTTCGTGACAAGGACAGCCGCTGCGATCGTGTCATGTTCTGCTTGGCTAATGAGATCAGCGGCTACATCGGCGGCGATCGCACTTTCATCAGCGAGAATGGCAATCTCCGTGGGCCCTGCTTCGGCGTCAATTCCGATGACCCCGCGAAGTGCCCGTTTGGCGGCTGCAACATATATGTTGCCCGGACCCGTCACCATGTCCACCTTCTCGCAAACGCCATCCATTCCGTAGGCGAAGAGTGCAATGGCCTGTGCCCCACCAATTGCATACACCTCGGTAATTCCTAGCAAGGCACAGGTTGCCAGAATCGTAGGATGGGGCAATCCTCCGAAATCCTTCTGCGGCGGCGAGGCCACCGCGATGCTCTGCACTTTCGCAATCTGAGCTGGGATCACATTCATCATCACACTGCTGGGATAAACCGCACGTCCACCTGGAACATACAAACCGACTCGATCCACTGGAATCCACTTCTCGGAAACGCTGCCACCGGAAACGACCCGAGTGGTTCTCTCTGCGCGAACTTGGTCTTCATGAACCAGACGAATGCGATCGATAGAAAGTTCCAATGCAGCGCGGATATCTGGCGACAGGTGCGCCAATGCTTCTTTAAGAACAGATTCAGGAACTCGAATCGACGGCGGGCGCACTCCGTCAAATTCCGCAGCAAGTGCGAAGAGATCCTCCGGCGTGCCATGTTCAACCCGCTCCAGAATTGGGGCGATGAGGACCATCGCCTCAGCCACGTTCAGCGTCGCGCGTGGAAGCTCGCCCTTGTATTGGGCTTTTGTAAGCGCGAGACCGCGAAAGTCCACGGTACGGATCATTGCCAATGCCCATCTCTTCATAGGGTTACTAGCGCTAAGTGTAGAGGCTTTGCGGACGGGATCGACGAGCTATTAAACGGGCTAAGTGGCTCACACCAGACAGGCTGCACCCAGAATTGATTTTAAGTCAGCGCTCAAACTTGGTGATGACGTGACTCGGGCATCGAGCTTCATCACCGTTATCTTGCCTCGGTCATCCAATCGAAGATGGACCTCGCGGTTGCCTGGATGGGTACGCAAAATTTCTTTCATTCGATCGACGATCGGCGGAGTGCACTGATGGATGGGCATGGTAATCATGAGAGGACCACTTGGTCCTTGAGTAACGTCCGGAATTGACATCTCCAGCGCAGTAAAACGGAGTTGGTCTTCTCGGCGATCAACCCGTCCTCGAACTATCACAACTCTGTCCTCGGTGAGGGTCAACGCATACTGCGTGTAAGTATTGGAGAAGAAGAGAGCTTCTATCGCCCCTTCGAGATCTTCAATGGTCACGATCGCCCACGATGCACCTTGTCGCGTTACCTTTCTCTGGATTCCCGTAATCAATCCACCAATAGTGACCATCTGATCATGTGCAGAGCCATCATCGAGCAGCTGGCTGATCGACATATCCGTAGCTGCACGCAACAGATGTTCGATCCCCAACAATGGATGATCAGAGACGTAAAGGCCCAACATTTCGCGTTCGTAACTGAGAAGCATTGTCTTCTCCCATTCCCCCGGTGGAATATCCAAATCCAATCCTGAGACTTGAGAAACCGTCACTCCTCCAAAGAGATCAAACTGACCGATTGCTTCAGCGCGCTTGGTTTCGATGACGGAGTCGATTGCTTCTAGGTGGACTGCCATAAGCCCCTTGCGCGGAACATTGAATGAATCGAATGCGCCAGCCTTAATCAGAGATTCGATCGTCTTTTTGTTGCAGACCTGGGCATCGACTTTGGCAAGAAAATCTCCAAAGGAAGTAAATCGTCCTTTAGCGCTTCGAGATCTTTTAATTGATGCAACGACTCCCTCGCCCACATTGCGAATGGCCACCAGACCGAACCTAATATCGGTTCCGCGTGGCGTGTATTCAGCATCGGACTCGTTGACATCCGGAGGCAATACCTGGATACCCATCCGTCGGCACTCACTTAAGTACAACGCAGATTTATCTTTGTCATCGCGAACGCTGGTGAGCAAGGCTGCCATGTACTCCGTCGGATAATTGGCTTTGAGATAGGCGGTCCAATAGGAGACAACGCCGTAGCCGGCACTGTGTGCACGGTTGAATGCATAGTCCGAGAACGGGATCAACGTTTTCCAGAGTTCGGCAATTGCGGCGGCGCCGAAGCCGTTCTTCCTCATGCCAGCTTCGAAATGCACGTACTCCTTATCTAGGATCTCTCGATCTTTCTTACCCATCGCTTTACGGAGCAAATCCGCGCGGCCAAGGGAAAAGTCCGCCACTTTCTGGGCAATTGCCATGACCTGCTCTTGGTAGACGATCAATCCATAGGTATCACCAAGAATCTCCTGTAGTGGCTCAGAGAGTTCGCGATGAATCGGCTCGACGGGTTTGCGGCCATTTTTTCGATCTGCATAGTTGTTGTGTGCGTTCTCACCCATGGGCCCTGGTCGATACAGCGCGATGACGGCGGAAATATCGGCAAAGGAATCTGGAGCCATTGATCGCAATAGGGCACGTACTGGACCGCCGTCGAGCTGAAAAACACCGAGCGTGTCACCGCGGGCGAGAAGCTCGAAAGTCTTGGGATCATCCAAGGTGAGAGTTTCCAGAATGACATCCTCGCCACGATTGGCTTTGATATTAAGTAAACAATCATCGAGAACCGAGAGATTTCGCAGCCCTAGGAAATCCATCTTCAACAGTCCGGTGGCTTCGCAGGCACCCATATCGAATTGAGTGATAATCGCGCCGTCTGCT
>DASVIG010000024.1:0-6937 GCA_036382195.1 Candidatus Nanopelagicaceae bacterium | reverse complement strand
CGGAGATAATGGATACTCCGCGCCGTTGGGTCCCAATATCGGCAATCCCGCATTTGGCATTACCGAAATTGCCGCATGAGAGGACTTGCTGAGATATCGAAGATGTTCCGACATTTCGGCCGGTCCAGTCGCGCAGTTCAGTCCTATGACGTCGATCCCTAATGGCTCTAGGGCGTTGAGCGCGGCGCCGATCTCAGAACCCAACAACATCGTTCCGGTTGTTTCGACCGTAACTTGAACAACAAGCACGACATCTCGGCCAGCCTCTTCTATCGCCAATCGCGAACCATTGATTGCTGCTTTTGCTTGGAGAAGATCTTGTGCTGTCTCAATGATGATGCCATCTGCATCGGCATCAACCAAGCCTTTGGCCGCAAGGTAATAGGCATCTTTCAAACGGGAATACGTCGTATGACCCAGGCTCGGCAATTTAGTGCCGGGTCCCAATGAGCCCAACACGAATCGTGGTTTCTCGGGAGTACTGAACTTATCGGCACTCTGACGCGCTAAAAGGCCTCCCGCGTACGCCAACTCGTAGATTCGATCCTCAATACCGTATTCGGCAAGATTTGCCCAGTTCGCCCCGAAAGTATTGGTTTCAATCGCATCGACACCTACCGCAAGATATTCCTCATGTACCGCCCGGACTACTTCGGGTCGGCTGACATTGAGGATCTCGTTACAACCTTCATGGCCTTGGAAATCCTCCAGAGTGAGGGCTGAGGCTTGCAACATCGTGCCCATAGCACCGTCGGCAATGACGGTCCGTGAAGCGAGGGCCTGGCGCAATGTTTCTCTGGTTGTCATCACCTGGGCGAGGGTACCGTAAGGTGGAGGTGTGCAAATTCTTCAAATTCCCGCGTTGCGTTCCCCCATTATGGTCGCCGCCTTTGGGGGCTGGAATGATGCTGGAGAGGCCGCCACGGGCGCTATCTCCCATCTGACTTCCATGTGGCCTACGACCACGATTGCGCGAGTCGACCCGGAAGAGTTCTACGATTTCCAGGTCAATCGGCCAGCGGTATTCGTGGATGAGGCAAAGAGTCGTCAATTGATCTGGCCAGGGACTGAAATTTACGGGGTAGAAACGCCACACTTGCCCTTTGATTTCATCCTTGTAAGGGGCATCGAGCCGTCGATGAAATGGAAAAACTTCACTGACGATCTTCTGGATTTGGCGGACGATCTGGATGTGCGGATGGTCATCACTTTAGGTTCGCTACTCGCCGATACCCCGCACTCGCGTCCCGTGCCAGTAAGTAAGAGTGCCGCCCATGCGGAGATTGCCGAACGATTAGGTGTCGACGTGAGCGACTACGAAGGCCCCACCGGAATTTTGGGTGTCTTACAAGATGCCTCGTTGCGACGTGGAGTAGATGCTGTCTCATTGTGGAGCGCGATCCCACATTATGCATCGCTTTCACCGTCACCTAAAGCAACTCTGGCCTTGATTAATGCACTAGAGGATTTTCTCAATATCTCCTTGCCTCAAGGTCAACTTCCCGATAACTCCAAAGCGTGGGAGATGAGTATTGATGAATTGGCGAATGAAGACAGCGAAATCGCAGATTACGTTCGCCAATTGGAAGCCGCCAAGGATGCGGCGGATCTGCCTGAGGCGACCGGCGAATCCATCGCGCGGGAATTTGAGCGGTATTTACGGAGAAGAAACACCGAACACTAAATCGCGATACCGAGCAATAGATCCATTGCTCGCGCTAGCTCGCCGGGTGAGCCTCCCAATGATCCGGTCTCAGTCTCATCGCACCATCGGGTAATGGCTTTAAATACATGAGGTGTATCCAAATCTTGAGAAAGCGAATCGATAATATCTTGTATAACTAGATCCGTTGGCGCGACTTCTGGCCGAGAGAGCAGCAACCGGAGACGGTCTAGCAAGGCTTGCGACTCATCCAAGTCGGCAGAAGCCCACTCTCTGTCGGCTGAATACCTTTTGGATAGAAGTGCAATACGAATCGCCATCGGATCTGCGCCGTCAATTACCAATGTGGAAAGAAAGACCAAATTACCCAGGCTCTTGCTCATCTTCTCGCCATTAAGTCCGACCATGCCAGTATGCAGATACACGCGAGCATAATCTTTACCCCCGAGAATGCGCGCTTGAGCCGCCCCCATCTCATGATGAGGAAAGAGCAGGTCGCTTCCGCCGCCTTGGATGTCAATCAGATAATCATCGTCCTCATCCATCGGAAGGTAGGTGAGAGCTATTGCGCAACACTCGATATGCCATCCTGGTCGACCCACACCAAAAGGCGAGGCCCATCCAGGCTCACCTGGGCGCTGGAGCATCCAGAGAAGTGGATCAAGGGGGTCATGTTTACCCGCACGCTGTGGATCCCCTCCCCTTTGGGCAAAAATCTCCAGCATCGTCTCTTGCGGCAAGTGTGCACGCGAGCCGAATTTCACATCACTTCTGACTGAAAAGTACTGATCGCCATCGACAGAGTAAACAGTCCCATGTTCGCTTAAATCGGAGACCGCCTTTATTACAAGCGGTATGGCTTCGACGGCTCCGACGTAATACTCCGGCGGGATAATGTGGAGTTCACTCATGTCGCCTCGGAATAGTTCAATCTGCAAAAGCGCCAACTCTCTCCAGTCAACATCATCCCGGGCGGCCCTCTCCAGGAGTGGGTCATCAATGTCCGTGACATTTTCGACGAAATGAACTTTTTTCCCCATCGCTCGCAGATATCGGTTGACCAGATCGAAGGTGAGATAAGTAGCTGCATGACCTAAATGGGTCGTGTCATAGGGGGTGATGCCACACACATACATGCTGTACTCGTCCTTTAGCGGAAGGGTGAGAACGGATTCAGATGCAGAGTCCCGAAGTGAGAGCAGTGGAAAGTTGAATTTTGAATCAATCGGTGGCAGATAAACGCTTGACCAAGACTTCATCTGCTCATCCTAAAGCAATGGTTCTTAAAATGGTGGCCAAGGTACCGCTGGCCACTCGGTAGAAGGAACTGGAAAAGTCTTTGCCGCGATCAGTGTTTCTACTCGGAAAACCAGAGCATCGAATTCTTCTGCAGTAATGAGGGTTTGTAACTCATCTCCCAAAGCTGAGCCAATCTTGGCTTCTAAATTTTCTAGTAGCTTCTGCTCTTGTTCTGTGAATTCCTGGCCAGACCACTGCCATAAAACCGTCCGCAATTTGTCTTCGCTATGGAAAGTCACTCCATGATCACAGCCGAATACTTGGCCATCCACCGTGGGAAGAAGGTGCCCAATCTTGCGATCAGTGTTATTGATGATCGCATCAAAAAGGGCCATCTTCCGAAGATGTAGATCATCGCTCTGAAAGAGTTCTATACGATCGCACGACTCATCTGTGTCTATCCAGACCTGGACCATCCCTGAGCCAAAAGGACCATCCCGAAGCACAGTCAATGGAACGACATTGAGACCAGAATCACGACTGAGCAAGTATGCAGCGTATTCCCTATTGGCCAATGTGCCATCTGGAAAATCCCAGAGCGGTCGCTCGCCTGCAATTGGTTTGTAAATACAGGTGATATCAACATCGTTGAGAGACGCAGTCGCCAGGAGTGTGGCATTAGATGCATCTACCAAGCGCCCGGTTACGACCAAGTCTCCTTCACGCAAGACGATTTCGGAACGCGAAGTACTAACGTCGATAACCATTTGCCCTCGGACAGACATGGCCACGCGGATCTAATGCCAATCCACAGAACGGACAGGCCGGACGCCCTGCATTGACAACCACCAATGCACGCGCGGAGAAAGCTTGGGCCTGCTCGGGCGAGAGAACCACGCGCAAAAGATCGGGCGCATCCTCGGAGTCATCGAGAGCAATCTCCTCACTCTCTTGATCGCTCTCGATGAGCGCCTGCAATTCAATCGAGAGCAAGTTGCGGTCATTCAACCAGGTCAGACCAATGACTCCCACCCGAAAGTCCTCCAGAATTGGCTGCTCCAAAGGAGCATCGTCCCGGGGAAGAACCTCAACTCGCAAGGTCGGGTCATTGCGTTTGAGTTCTCGTAGAAGAAAATTGATCCGTTCGGATAAAGCGAAAACTTGCGCCTTTTCCACGAGAACAGAAGTGAGCCGTGCTCCAGTTCGGGCTTGAAGAAAGAAAGTTCGCTCCCCCGGTTCACCGACCGTGCCCACTATGAAACGTTCGACAGGATCAAAGGAAGAAATAATCCGCGCCATTTAGGTTCTCCCCTTCTTCGCAGTTAATCCCGCTCCGCCACCGACGAGCTTTCGCTTGGAATGATCATGTACGAGGAGCTCATTGATATTTGAACGTGAGTCATTCATTAGCAAGAGACGAGGTTTGCTCTGCGAGAAGTCCAATAGAGAAATTGAAGCCGGATCAACAACGAAGCGTTGGAACTCGTCCAAGTGCATCCCTAACGAAGATGCGATTAGCGACTTGATGATGTCACCATGTGAAATAAGCAGAACGTGTCCTTTACCTGGTCTTTCCAAGGCTCGATAGAGGGCGCCTATTGCCCGGGCCTGCATCACCGCCATGCCTTCGCCGTCTGGAAAGACAACGCGCGATGGCTGTGTTTGGACGGTCTTCCAGAGAGGCTCTTTGGCCAAGGAACGCAATTTTCGCCCACTCCAACTGCCATAATCCATTTCCACAAGATCGCGATCAATCTCAATCTCGGTTGTGGCGCCAAACTTCTTCACCCATGGCGCAATCGTCTCTTCGCATCTCTCCAGTGGACTCGACCGGAGCGCCTTGACGGAGAATGCACCCATACGCGAGGCCAGGTTCACCGCTTGCTTTCGTCCGATCTCGCTGAGATGTACTCCAGATTTTTGACCCGAGAGAACCCCAGTCGCGTTGGCGCTGGAATGGGCGTGCCGGATAAGGAGAACCAGAGTCAACAGCCACCCCCTTTAGGGCAAACCTATAAAAAAATCAGTGAGCAGCGGAAGGTTATCGGGGTTTTGACGTCGGTGCCTTGCTAGGGTCGCCGCATGGAACTTCGACGCGCTGGGATTAGCGGTCTCACGCTCTCTCGCCTGGGCTTGGGCACGATGACATGGGGTCGAGATACCGACGAGCATGAAGCCGCCGATCAGTGCCGCGCCTTTCTAGATGCCGGCGGCAATTTTGTCGACACTGCCGCGAGCTATGGCGACGGTGACAGCGAGCGGGTCATTGGCGGGCTGATCGGGGTCCTTTTTAAGCGTGAAGACGTGGTAATAGCCACCAAGGCAGGGATCTCACGCCAATCGGGCGAACGCATAGTGGATACATCCCGAAGCGCCCTGATCGGTGAACTGGAACGCTCTCTCCAACGCCTAGGGACCGATCACGTGGACTTGTGGCAGGTGCATTCCTGGGACCCAGCCAACCCTTTGGAAGACACGCTTTCGGCCTTAGATTATGCGTACTCCAGTGGGAAAGCGCGATATGTCGGTATCTCAAATTATTCGGGATGGCAGAGCGCTCGTGCCATCACCCGACAGGAATCCTTTCCAGGCCATGCGCCGATTGTGAGCATTCAGAGCGAGTATTCGCTCCTTAACCGCGGGATTGAAGAAGAAGTCCTCCCCTGTGTTCAAGCCCTTGGAGTAGGGCTGCTGGCTTGGTCCCCCCTTGGTCGAGGTGTGCTGACCGGCAAATACCGCTCAGGGATACCCAGCGATTCACGAGGCGCCAGTCCACATTTTGCCGGATTCGTTGAACCTTATTTCGACGATCGCAGCAAGCGGATCGTCGAGGCAGTCTGCGTGGCGGCTGAAGGACTGGGCTATTCCCCATTGGAAGTGGCACTTGCATGGGTACGCGATGCACCCGGTGTCACCAGCGCAATAATTGGCGCCCGTACCGGCGCGCAGCTTCGCGGACTATTGACCTCGGAAGAGATCTCGCTACCTCATATTGTGAGAAATGCTTTGGACGATGTTTCTGCCGCTTAACTGATCAACAATTCTCTAAGAAGTGCTCCAGCACGTGAACTCCAAATGTCAATCCTTCTACCGGCACCCGCTCATCTACCCCATGAAAGAGCGACATAAAGTCCAGATCTGCGGGGAGTTTCAACGGAGAGAAACCGTAACCCACGATTCCTAATTCTGAGAGCGCCTTGTTGTCGGTTCCACCGCTCATCAAATAAGGAACTGGTGTGCCTTCAGAGTCTTCGGTGAGTATCGCGTTACACATCGCTTCAACCAGATCGCCTTCAAAATCAACTTCCAGAGCGATGTCCCGAATAAGTGTTTCAATCACAATGTCCGGCCCAACAATCGCGCGGATTGTTTCGGAAAGTTCATGCTCAAAACCGGGTAAAAAACGCCCGTCTATAACCGCAGAAGCGCTGCCAGGAATGACGTTGGCCTTGTAGCCAGATTCGAGCATTGTCGGATTCGCCGTGTTCTGCAGCGTGGCACCGATCATCCGTGCAGTGGTCCCTAATTCTTTTAGAAGGGGACTCGGGTCAGATGAATCGAAAGTCTTAGCGGTAGCTTCAGCGATCTTCTCCAGAAGGATCTTTACGGTCTTTGTATAGCGCAGAGGCCATGAATACTTGCCAATTTTGGCGACGGCATCCGTGAGCGCTGTGATCGCGTTCTCATTATTGATAAGAGAGCCATGACCTGCACGACCGTTGGCTGTCAGTTTCATCCACTGAATACCCTTTTCAGCAGTCTCGATGAAGTAGAGGCGCTTTCCATCGCCGACGGTGACAGAGAACCCTCCCACTTCGGAGATGGCTTCCGAACAATTTGCAAAGACCTCTCGATGCTCTTTCACCATCCATCGTGATCCTAAAATGCTGCCAGCTTCCTCATCGGCAAAGAAGGCCACCACTAAATTGCGAGGTGGCTTGTAGCCGGTCCGCGCCCACTTACGGATTACTGCCAACATCATGGCATCCATATTCTTCATATCTAGAGCGCCTCGTCCCCAAATCATGCCGTCGC
>DASVIG010000023.1:0-2981 GCA_036382195.1 Candidatus Nanopelagicaceae bacterium | reverse complement strand
ACAAATTTCAACCCCCTCGGTGTGGAACCTTGGCCCGGCGTTCTAGCCTTCTTGGGAGGATTGGCGGTATTCCTCTATCGACTGCGAGATGACTACAGAGATGACGATGGCGCAGTCCTCTAGCAATCTACGAATAGTTATCCGTCCTTAGCCTCTAGCTAAATCGGCAACACCGACAAGCCCCGCTTCATTTCCCAATTCCGCCGCGATAATCTTGGGGGTCGGATGCTTGCCGGCGAAGGGCATGTAACGTTCGACCGCTGCCCGTGTCGGTCCAAGCAGGATTTCCCCGGCCTCAATAACTCCTCCACCGATGATCACACAAGCGGGATCGAGTATCACCGAGAGCGAAGCTATTCCAGCTCCCAACCATTGGGCCGTTGTGTTAAAAGCCGCAAGAGCAACCGCATCACCTTCGCGCGCCGCATCGGTAATGTGCTTACCGGTCATCCCTGCAACAGTGCCATCGCCTAAAGAGAGAAGATTTCGTGCAACTTCCGGGGAGGCATTAATGGCCTCGCGTGCATGGCGCATCAGGGCATTACCAGAGGCGTATTGTTCGAAGCATCCTCTCCCACCGCAACCACAGAGATGGCCCTCTGGAACAACTCGCATATGGCCAAATTCAGCCGCAACACCGAAAGCACCTCGATACAACTCTCCGTTGACGACCACACCACCGCCAATTCCGGTGCCAATCGTCAGAAGCATCAAGTGATCCTCGTCTCGCCCGGCGCCGAATCGAGCCTCTCCCCAGGCTGCTGCATTGGCATCATTTTCAATAACAACAGAGAGCCCGATCAGTGCACTGAGTTCGTGATCAAGGTCGACGCCGTTCCAACCAGCAATATTGGGCGTAGCCAGCATTGTCTTTCGGTCAGAGGAGACAAAACCTGCTGCTGATATTCCCACTGACTCCACAGTAAAAAGTTTCATCAACTCAAGGGCAACATCGGCAATCGTCTGCGTGAGTTCTGCTCCGCCCTGGCGCGGGGTGTCCCGTCTTGCGTGAGCTAGGACTTTTCCATCAGGGTCAACGACTCCGCCAAGTACCTTGGTTCCACCAACGTCGACTCCAATTGAATACGACATCTACGCTTCCGCGCGGGTTTTCAACTCTTTGAGCCCTTGATCAACTATCGATTGCTCTGCCTTATGGCGCATCATCGCCGGAATTGGCATCGAGAGACTGACCGTCAATTCATAACTCACCGTCGTGGTGTCTTCACCATCCGCTGTGATGACATATGCGCCATCCATCGAAGTTAGTAGATCGGCATCCGCCATGGAAAAAACTAGTCGATTTGGTGCTGCGCTCCAGTCGTAATCAAGAGTCACTCGATCTTTCATCATCCCAGCATCAACCGTGATTTTGGCAGATGTCACTCGTCCTTGATCATCTTTGGTGAGCACCTCTACCGATTTTATAGCAGTTGACCACGTTGGGTACTTGGCGATATCAAATAGAATCCCTTGGACCGTGGAAATTGGAGCCTCTATGGAAATGGTGCCGCTGGTTAGATCACTCATGCGGTACAGGCTACCCCCTCCCCTTTACGCCATAGTCGCGCTAGCGTTGGAGCCATGAACGAAGTGACGATACCCGCCCTTGTCCCAGCCGCAACGGCCGGAAACCTTACAAATTTAATCGCAGAGCGGGCCTGGTTTGAGCCAGAGCGGATTATGCTCTCGCGCCCCCTCGGTGAAGGATGGCAGCCTGTTACCGCTCGCGAACTAGAAGCAGAAGTTCGCGCGGTCGCCAAAGGTCTCATTGCAGCAGGAATCCAAATTGGAGATCGCGTGGCCATCATGGCTCGTACTCGCTACGAATGGACGATTCTCGATTTCGCCATCTGGTTCGCTGGCGGGTGTGTGGTCCCGATCTTTGACACATCATCTGCCGAGCAAGTGGAATGGATCTTGAGCGATTCAGGGTCGGTTGGAGTGATCGTAGAAACTCCACTGCTTCGAGATCTTGTTACGCCCGTCCTTCCCGCCCATACAAAGAATTTATGGACGATCACCGACGACGCCCTTCACCTGCTCACATCTTCCGGCGCTCATATTTCAGATGACGAGATTGACCGTCGACGCGATGCCCTGGTACCCGATACGTTGGCAACGCTGATCTACACCTCCGGAACTACCGGAAGGCCAAAGGGCGTCCAACTAACACACAGCAACTTTCTTGCCGAATGCGGCAACGTCGCCCAAGCCGCGAGTGACCTCTTTTTGAGGCCCGGTGGTTCGACGCTTATTTTCCTACCCGTAGCTCATGTCTTTGGCCGGATGGTGCAAATTGGAGCAATTAGTGCGGGCCTGCACATGGCACATTGCAGCGATCCCGCCGGACGACTACCGATTGATCTGGCTTCATTTAAACCGACCTTCGTACTGGCCGTCCCGAGAATATTCGAGAAAATATATAACGGAGCAGAAGCACGTGCCGATGCAGCGGGCAAGGGGAAGATCTTTCGCATAGCGGCCACTGTGGCAGTGCAATACAGCGAGGCAATGGATCACGGACGAATTCCGCTGGCACTTACCTTGAAGCACCGTCTATTTGACAAACTCGTCTACTCTAAAATTCGAGCAGGTATGGGAGGGAGAGTCGAGGCCGCTATTTCTGGAGGCGCACCACTTGGAGTTCGTCTTGGTCATTTCTTCCGCGGTGCCGGCGTTCGCATCCTCGAAGGTTATGGTCTGACTGAAACTACAGCAGGTGCAACCATGAACGTCACGAATTTTTTTCGAGTTGGGTCAGTCGGCCGGCCAGTTGCTGGCACCTCCGTCCGTATCAGCGATGATGGTGAAGTACTTATCAAAGGGCCGATTGTCATGCGTGGCTACTGGCAGAATGATGCAGCCAATGCCGAAGCATTCACGGAAGATCGTTGGCTTCGCACCGGTGATTTAGGGCGGATAGATGATGACGGATTCCTCTACATCGTGGGACGGAAGAAAGAAATAATTGTCACATC
>DASVIG010000022.1:0-16576 GCA_036382195.1 Candidatus Nanopelagicaceae bacterium | reverse complement strand
CAGCCTAGGCAGGTCGACTCGTAGCAGCCTCGAGTTATCCACATTTTCGCCTCTCCAGCCCGGTAGTTCTCCCGTGATAGGCTCTGGCCGAAATCCTTTAACGACCCGTCCTGCGAGGCGGGGAAGGAGTATCTATGAGCGTTGCTATGTCCGCGGCCGATGTTTCCCGCGCTCTTACTCGCATATCCCACGAAATCCTCGAACGCAATGGCGGTTCGGATTCAATCGTTCTTCTGGGTATTCCCAGGCGTGGAGCGCACCTAGCTCACCGAATCGCCGCCATTATGTCGACCATCGAAGGTCGCGAGATCCCGGTCGGAACCCTGGATATCACGCTCCATCGCGATGATCTTCGGATGCATCCTCCCAGGGCCTTGATGCCGACAATGATTCCGCCATCGGGAATACAGGGCCGGGATGTCGTATTGATTGATGATGTTTTCTTCTCGGGACGCACGATCCGGGCTGCCTTGGATGCCCTTGGTGAATTGGGTCGTCCCAAGAGCGTCCAATTGGCGGTCCTTGTCGATCGTGGACATCGCGAACTTCCTATTAGAGCCGATTACGTGGGAAAGAATCTTCCGACTTCTCGCCAGCAGTCCGTGAAAGTGCATGTGGCCGAAGTCGACGGAGTCGACGAAGTTCTCATTGAAGAGGAGTCAGTATGAGACATTTACTCTCCATCAATGATCTGAGTCATGCGGATGCACTTTTGATTTTGGATACCGCCGCCGAAATGGCACGAGTGTCCGATACGCCGGTTAAGAAGCTTCCGACATTGCGCGGACGTACGATTGTCAATCTTTTCTTGGAGGATTCCACCCGGACTCGCATTTCTTTTGAAGCGGCGGCAAAGAGGCTTTCGGCCGACGTCATCAACTTCTCTGCAAAAGGATCTAGCGTGAGTAAGGGCGAGTCACTAAAGGATACGGCCCAAACACTTCAAGCAATGGGAGCCGACGCAGTGATCATCCGTCATTCGGCTTCGGGCGCGGCACAGTGGCTCTCGGATTCACGGTGGATGTCTGGAAGTGTGATCAACGCCGGCGATGGTACTCACGAACACCCGACGCAGGCCTTGCTGGATGCCTTCACTATCCGCAAGCATCTTTCGGGAAGCTCCGGAGATTTGCGGGGGTTAACTATTGCAATTGTGGGAGACATTCTTCATTCGCGGGTTGCGCGATCCAATGTCTTGCTCCTGTCGAAGTTGGGAGCTCATGTAATTCTCGTTGCCCCTCCTACTCTTCTGCCAGTTGGGGTTGAAGCTTGGCCTGCCGAAGTCTCCTATGATCTAGATTCAGTTCTGCCGTTAGTGGACGCCGTCATGATGTTGCGAGTTCAACAAGAGCGCATGAATGACTATTTTTTCCCCACTCCACGGGAGTACTCCCACTACTTTGGCCTCAATCGCGACCGTTTGGGATTACTCAAGAAGTCAGCCATTGTCATGCATCCCGGCCCTATGAATCGAGGACTGGAGATTACCGCGGAATGTGCTGATAGTGCGCGATCTGTGATTGTGGAGCAAGTGACAAACGGCGTCAGTGTTCGAATGGCGGTCCTCTATCTCCTTCTAGCTGGCTCACCTACTGAAGAAGGAGTCGCAGTTATATGAGTTCTTATTTGCTTACCGGAGGAAAGTTGCCGGATGGGACTGCTGCGCAGATTTACGTTGACGGCGGAGTCATTGTGGAAGTTGCAGATCGCGTCGTACATCCGGGCGCTGGAGGCGCCAATGAGATCAATATGGACGGATGCATCCTCTTGCCAGGGTTGGTAGATCTTCACACACACCTTCGCGAGCCGGGACGAGAGGATTCCGAAACAGTGGCTTCTGGATCTCGAGCGGCAGCTAAAGGTGGCTTTACTGCTATTTCTGCGATGGCTAACACTTTCCCGGTCGCTGATACTGCGGGAGTCGTGGAACAAGTTTATCGTCTCGGACAAGCGACGGGTTTATGCGATGTCTTTCCCATTGGGGCCGTGACACAAGGATTGGCTGGCAAGCAACTCGCCGAACTAGGAGCGATGGCAGATTCTGTAGCGCGAGTCCGTGTTTTTAGCGATGATGGCGAGTGCGTATTTGATCCGATGGTGATGCGCCGGGCCCTGGAATATGTCAAGCAATTCGGGGGAGTGATAGCCCAACATGCGCAGGAGCCGCGTTTGACACAGGACTCGCAGATGAACGAAGGAGTCATCTCTTCGCGGCTGGGATTAAAAGGTTGGCCAGCGGTAGCCGAAGAGGCGATTATTGCGCGTGATGTACTACTTGCAGACCATGTGCAGTCTCGAGTTCACATTTGCCATCTCACAACTGCAGGAGGAGTGGAGATTGTTCGTTGGGCGAAAGCCCGTGGCATTCAAGTTACGGCTGAAGTTACCCCGCATCATCTTCTGTTAACCGATGAACGTGCAACGTCCTACGATCCGGTCTTTAAAGTGAACCCCCCTTTGCGGACAAAAGCAGATGTAATGGCGCTACGCGAAGGTTTGGCGGACGGTACGATCGATATTGTCGCAACCGACCATGCGCCACACCCAGCGGAGAGCAAAGAGTGTGAATGGCAGGTGGCTGCATTCGGGATGATCGGCCTGGAAACGGCCCTGTCGATTGTGCAAGCCACGATGATAGATACTTCGCTTATGAGTTGGGTGGAGTTGGCAGATCGAATGTCAACGGCACCGGCGAAGATTGCTGGATATGCCGATCATGGACAACCTTTGGCTGCTGGTTCGAGCGCGCACATTACCGTGATCAATCCGACGAAGGCGTGGCGTGTGGACAGAGACCTAGTGGCCTCGCGAAGTAGGAATACTCCCTTTCACGGCATGGAACTTCCAGGAAGCGTTGTCGCAACCTTCTTTCGGGGCGAACCCACTGTCCTCGATGGCAAATTGGTGAGGGCGGTAGAGAGTGTCTAAAGCTTTCTTAGTTCTTGATGATGGCCGGATATTTGAAGGAAAGAGTTGGGCTGCCACCGGTAAGACATTTGGCGAGGCTGTGTTTGCGACCGGGATGACCGGTTATCAAGAGACGCTGACTGACCCTTCATATCACCGGCAAGTTGTCATCATGACTGCTCCACATATCGGAAATACCGGGGTCAATCTGGAAGATAACGAATCTGCCCAGATTTGGGTGGCGGGATTCGCGGTGAGAAATCCATCAACAATCACCAGTAATTGGCGGAGCAATGGAAGTCTTGAAGACCAACTCATTGCTCAAGGCATCGTCTGCATCCAAGGTCTGGATACGCGTGCACTCACCCGGCATCTGCGTGACCGAGGTGCTATGCGCGTCGGGATCTTCTCGGGTCTGGATTTAACGCGTGAGGAGATGGTCATTCAGGTGCGTAAGAGTCCATCGATGGCAGGCGCCTATCTTGCTGCCGATGTTTCGACAAAGACGCCGTACATAGTCCCGGCTATCGGGGTAAAGCGGTTCACTGTTGCGGCAATCGATCTCGGCATTAAAGCGGCAACTCCGCGATCTTTCGCAGAACGCGGAGTTGAGTTGCACGTCTTTCCGTTCAATGCGACATTCGAAGAGATCATGGCCATTCACCCCGACGGAATATTTCTTTCCAATGGCCCGGGTGATCCGTCCGCGATGAATGATGTGGTTGACACTGTTCGTAAAATCTTGGATGCGGAAGTGCCAATTTTCGGAATTTGTTTTGGCCATCAGATTCTGGGGCGGGCGCTTGGATTCAACACGTATAAGCTGCAGTTCGGTCATCGAGGCATCAATCAACCCGTGATAGATCGGACCACGGGGAAGGTCGAGATCACGTCGCACAACCATGGTTTCGCCCTCCAGGCTCCAACTGAGGGAACTTTTACGACCGTGTATGGCCCCGGGGAAGTCACACATGTGAGTCTGAACGATGGTGTCGTCGAGGGACTGCGAATGTTGGATCGGCCGGCTTTTAGTGTTCAGTACCATCCCGAAGCGGCAGCAGGACCACACGATGCTGTCTATTTGTTCGACAGATTTGTCGAACTCATGGCGTCGCAGAAGGTGGGCGCGTAATGCCGTTAGATACCTCGATCAAGAGCGTCCTGGTTATCGGTAGTGGTCCCATAGTGATTGGTCAGGCTTGCGAATTCGATTATTCAGGAACGCAAGCTTGTCGAGTTCTGCGCGCAGAGGGTATCCGCGTCATTTTGGTCAACTCCAACCCGGCCACGATCATGACCGACCCCGAGTTCGCCGATGCCACTTACATCGAACCAATTACCCCTGAATTTGTTGAGCGGATCATTGAACGTGAGCGACCCGATGCCCTTTTGGCAACTTTAGGTGGGCAGACTGCCCTGAATGCCGCGATGGCACTGCACGAGCGAGGAACCCTGCAACGTTTCAATGTCCGTCTCATAGGAGCAGATGTCGCCGCAATCCAACGCGGTGAGAACCGCGAACTTTTCCGCGAAATTGTTGAACGGATAGGCGGTGAGTCAGCACTCTCAATCATCTGCCATTCCTTGGAAGATTGTGTCATCGCTGCTGAGTTGTTGAATTATCCGGTTGTGGTCAGACCATCTTTCACGATGGGCGGGCTTGGGTCGGGTATTGCATTTGACGAACTTGAATTGATGCAGATCGCGGGAGCCGGTCTTCGCCATAGTCCGACGGCTGAAGTCTTGCTAGAAGAGTCAATCATCGGCTGGAAAGAGTTTGAGTTGGAGGTGATGCGCGATCACCGTGACAATGTCGTCATTGTCTGCACCATCGAAAACGTGGATCCAATGGGGGTCCATACTGGTGACTCCATTACTGTCGCACCCGCGATGACCTTGACTGATGTCGAGTATCAGAAATTGAGAGACCTCTCCCTACGCATTATCCGGGAGGTGGGTGTAGACACTGGTGGCTGTAATATTCAATTCGCAATCAACCCAGATACCGGTCGGATCATTGTCATTGAAATGAACCCACGAGTTTCGCGTTCGAGTGCCCTGGCTTCAAAAGCCACTGGTTTCCCGATCGCGAAGATCGCGACCAAATTAGCAATCGGGTACACCCTCAATGAGATACAGAATGACATCACCAAGGTAACACCAGCTTCATTTGAACCCACCCTGGATTACGTCGTTGTGAAGGTACCTCGCTTCGCATTTGAGAAATTCCCAGATGCCGACCCCGGCTAACAACCACGATGAAAAGCGTGGGTGAGGCAATGGCCATCGGTCGTTCTTTTCCTGAGGCACTGCAGAAGGCGCTGCGGTCCCTGGAACGCAAGGAGGCTCCTTTCACCTGGCCTATCGAACGGCCGGAGGCCGTAAAACGCGCTCTTTTGCAGTCCATTGAAATTCCAACCGAGTATCGGATCAAAGAGGTGCAGCAAGCCCTCTGGTTCGGAGCCACTATTGATGAAGTGTATGAAGCAACGAAGATCGACCGTTGGTACCTGAATCAGATTTCTGTCATCAACTCTCAAGCAGAGGAAATTGCCGTTCCCGGTGAACTCGGCGAGGAACTTCTCCGCACCGCCAAACAGATGGGTTTCTCGGATGTGCAGATCGCGCAGTTACGGGGGATTTCCGAAGATGATGTTCGTCGCCGTAGGCACTATCTCAATGTTCGTCCCGTCTTCAAGACGGTGGATACGTGTGCGGCAGAGTTTGAGGCGTTTACTCCATACCATTACTCGAGTTACGAAGAAGAGACTGAGGTACGCCCACGCACCAAACCTGCGGTTATCATTCTCGGAAGTGGCCCCAATCGAATCGGACAGGGCATTGAATTCGATTATTCGTGCGTGCACGCCTCTTTTGAACTTGGCAAAAGCGGATTTGAAACAATCATGATCAATTGCAATCCTGAGACGGTTTCCACCGATTACGACACCAGCGATCGACTCTATTTTGAACCGTTGACCCTGGAGGATGTCCTGGAAGTTGTGTATGCCGAAACTCAAGCCGGTCCGGTCCTGGGAGTAATCACCCAATTGGGTGGACAGACGCCTTTGGGCATTGCAGCACCTCTAAAAGCGGCTGGTGTCACTATCTTGGGCACGAGTCCAGAGGCGATTAACCTGGCAGAAGAACGTGGAGCTTTTGGAAATATCTTGCACGAGCAAGGGCTCACAGCTCCGAAATTCGGAATGGCCGCATCTCAGCAGGAAGCAATTTCAATAGCCCACGACATTGGTTATCCGGTTCTCGTGCGCCCTTCTTTTGTCCTGGGTGGCCGAGGGATGGAGATTGTTTACGATGATGATTCACTCGGCGGCTTCATCACCCGCGCAACTGACATAACGCCCGACCATCCGGTTCTCGTTGATAGATTTCTAGATTCGGCGATTGAAATCGATGTAGACGCGCTCTTTGATGGTGACGAACTCTTCCTGGGTGGATTGATGGAACACATTGAAGAAGCTGGTATCCACTCGGGTGACAGTGCTTGCGTCATTCCGGCCATGACAGTTACGCAATCCCAACACGAAGAGATACGAATAGCCACAGCGAAAATTGCCGCAGGTGTCGGTGTTCGAGGCCTGATCAACATCCAATTTGCCCTGGCCGATGGCATTCTCTATGTCCTGGAAGCCAATCCTCGTGCTTCCCGGACGGTGCCTTTCGTCAGCAAGGCCACTGGAATTCCTCTGGCTAAGGCGGCCGCGCGAATTGCTATGGGAGTTTCGATCGCTACGCTGCGAGAAGAGGGGCTTCTGCCCGAAAGCGGAGATGGCAGAGCTCATGGCATTTCGGTGAAGGAAGCGGTTCTTCCCTGGAATCGCTTTCGTCGGAGTGACGGCCGTGGAGTCGATGCAGTGCTTGGCCCTGAGATGCGATCAACGGGCGAAGTCATGGGAATTGCGGAGACCTTCGGAGAGAGTTACGCGAAAAGTCAGATCGAGGCATTCGGTTCATTGCCGAAATCGGGAAAGGTCTTTATCTCACTTGCAGACAAAGATAAACCCCACGGCGTTGATTCCGCACGGGCTTTACAGGATCTTGGTTTTGAATTAATCGCTACAGTCGGGACTGCCGAATTCTTTTCCAGGCATGGAATCACAACTGGTGTCGTGCGGAAGAATTCGGAAGGACCTGGACCGTTAGGCGAACGTACTGCGATCGAATTGATTACTTCTGGAACCGTGGATCTCGTTATAAACACGCCAGTAGGTAGAGGGACTCGGCAGGATGGTTGGCTTATACGCACTGCTGCCGTGCAACGGTCAATTCCTTGTATCACAACGACTGCTGGTTTTAATGCGGCAGTCGAAGGGATACAGGCTCTTCAAAAAGGAGAACTCGGAGTGCGGTCACTCCAGTCCTGGCTGGGGCAGTCATGACTTACATCAATCGACATGCAGAGCAGGTGACAGCAACGGTTTTGAGCAATAAACGAGTCGGCCAATATCACCAGATTCTTATAAGCGTCGGCGATCTTGTTCGACACTGTCGTCCGGGCAATTTCGTCGCCATATCTGTCGGTGGCCCCGAGTCGGCCATGATTCTCCGTCGTGCCTTTGCCATCTCCAGAGTTTCTGACCGCGGAACAATGGAGTTGATCGTGGCCCCGCATGGTGGTGGCAGTCGCTGGCTGTGCGCACAGGAAGAGAACGCCACGTTAGATGTTGTTGCTCCGCTAGGCACCCCTTTTGGAATTCCTACGACGTCGGTCCAAGCCCTTCTTGTCGGGGGAGGATATGGATCGGCGCCGTTGTTTGGTCTGGCCGAAGTCCTTAAATCACGGGGATGCCGCGTGGATATGATCTTGGGAGCAAGTACCGCTTCGAAAATCTACGCACCCTTAGAGGGAAAACGCTCCGTCAATTCCCTGAAGATATATACGGAGGATGCAAGTGCGGGGACTTTCGGCAAGGCCACTGATCCGTTGCCTGAATTGATTGCCCAAGGCCAAGTGGATGTTATCTACTCGTGCGGACCTATGGGAATGCTTGCGGCAATCTCCTCCATAACGCAGAATTCCGACGTGGTCCATCAGTGCGCGGTGGAGGAATCCATGGCATGCGGTATCGGAGTATGCATGACGTGCGTGCTTCCTGTTCGTCAAGATGACGGTAAAATTGCGATGTTGCGCTCATGTATAGAAGGCCCTGTGATGGATGGCTCTCGCGTCCAATGGCAGATGGTCGGCAAGATTCCAGAGGTCACGGCATGAGCGTCGAATTCGATTTCTCGACAACATTGGGGAACGCCTGGTTTCCTGCCCCAATATTTACTGCCAGCGGATGTGCTAGTTCCGGACGTGAACTCGCTCAATTCTTCCCTTTGGGTCGAATCGGTGCGGTTGTCACCAAGTCAGTCATGCTGAAAGCGCGAGCAGGGCGTCCCGCCCCCCGAATGGCCGAGACACCAAGTGGGATGCTCAATTCGATTGGCCTGCAAGGCCCTGGCATCGAAGTCTTCTTGGAGAATGATCTACCGTGGTTGATTGAAAACGGTGCGAGGGTAATTGTCTCCATTGCTGGCGAAACAATAGAAGAGTATGCGATTCTGGCGCGCCGGCTCCGTTCGGTGACTGGGATATCTGCAATAGAGGTAAACATTTCCTGTCCAAATGTGGAAGACAGGGGCACTGTTTTCGCATGCGACCCTAATGCCTCATCTGCCGTTATCGATGGAGTCCGCCGTACCTTAGGCGGAGCCGTACCGATAATTGCAAAACTCTCGCCAGATGTCACTGACATTGTTGGCATTGCTCGCTCGGTCATTGATGCAGGTGCCGATGGGTTGGCTTTGATAAACACCTTATTGGGAATGGTGATTAATACCGAGACCATGCGTCCGCATCTGGGTGGAAAGACAGGCGGACTTTCGGGACCCGCTATTCGACCTGTCGCAGTACGAGCGATCTATCAAGTCCACCAAACATTTCCTAAGATTCCCATCCTCGGCATGGGTGGGGTGCGGACGGGCAAAGACGCATTCGAAATGATTCTGGCTGGAGCCAGCGGGGTGTCAGTAGGCACTGCCACGTTTGGAAATCCCACAGCCCTCATTGCAGTCCAGAAAGAACTCCATACCTTGTTGATAAACAAAGGTTTTGCCTCCGTCGGCGAAGCCATTGGTTACGCGCATCGACAGGATGAGAGGCTAGATGATGACCGATAAACCGCCGATTATTCTTGCCGTGGATACTCCGGATTTGGATATGGCAAGGCAATGGATAGAAGTGACCCATGATTACATCTGCGCATATAAATTGGGTCTGGAATTCTTTGCGACCTTTGGCGCAGACGGCGTGAAGAAATTGCGAGAGGCCAGCGACGCCGATCTCTTTCTGGATCTGAAATTGCATGATATTCCCAACACGGTGGCTGGCGCAGTGCGGCAAGTAGCCCAACTTTCACCGAAGTTCTTAACGGTGCATGCCTCGGGTGGCCGAGCAATGGTCTCGGCAGCAGTTGCAGAGGCACCGCAGGTTACGATCGCGGCAGTGACAATTCTGACCTCACTCTCGCAGACCGATCTGAAAGAGATTGGATTTGCAGAGGCACCTCTGGAGAGCGCTGTAGGCCTTGCTCGACTTGCTAACCAAGCGGGGGCACGCGCGATTGTTTGCTCACCGCTTGAAATTTCAGCCATACGTGCTGGCGTAGGACCAGACCTCGTCATTATCGCTCCTGGTGTGAGACCCCTAGGTGAAGCCGGTAAGGACGATCAGAGCAGAACAATGTCCCCCCGCGCTGCCATTTCCAATGGCGCGACATACCTCGTGATCGGTCGTCCCATTACGCGCCATTGGAGTACCGGAGCCGCAGCAATGCGCGATCGTGCGGCTGCGATTGCTAATGAAGTAAGTGGGGGCTAAGAAACGAAGGTAGATTGTCTCTATGGGTGCGCCACCGCAATTATCTCCTGAACAGCGGGCAGAAGCTTTGATAAAGGCCACCGCCGCACGACAACGTAGAGCTGAAATCAAACTGCAAATAAAGAGTCGTGACTTGACGATCAGAGATGTCATTGAACTTGCGCAATCGGATTCAGCAATCGCCAAAATGCGGGTGAGCGAGTTATTGGAGTCGGTACCGGGCGTTGGAAAAATTCGCATGGCAGCAATGATGGAGCGATTGGGAATCTCAACTCCTCGAAGGTTGCAGGGACTAGGAGTCCATCAAAGAAGTGAACTCTTGAAGGAATTCAATTTGCATAGCCGTCGTGGCAAATTGATTGTTCTCTCAGGTCCCGGGGGAGTCGGCAAGAGCACCGTGGCCGCGAGACTCCGCGAACTCTCAGATTTCTGGGTAAGTGTCTCTGCCACAACTCGCCCGCCCCGATATGGCGAGAAGGAGGGCGTGGATTACTACTTTCTTCATGATGAGCAGTTCGATCAGAAGATTGCCCAGGATGAGTTTTTGGAGTGGGCTTCTTTCGCTGGAGCTCGCTACGGAACCCCGCGAGAGGGCGTTGAAAAGGCCCTAACTGCCGGAAAGAATGTTCTCCTGGAGATTGATATCGTCGGCGCGGCTCAGGTTAAGCGCCATAGCCTTGAGTCCATTCTGGTTTTCCTCCAACCACCCAGTTGGGAGCACCTGGTCTCTCGTTTAGAGGCTCGGGGCTCGGATACCCCTGAAAGACGGAGCCATAGGCTCGAATTGGCCCAGGCAGAGATGATCGCAGCCAGGGACTTCGATGTAATCCTGATTAATGATGAGGTCGAGAACGTAGTGAAGCGACTGGTATCCTTAGCGACTTCCAAGAGGTCTTAGTACTTCAAGGAGATGATGTTTTTGACTCGCGAGTATCAAAGGGGCCCACATGGACGGCATAACCAATCCACCAATTGACGAACTTCTGGATAAGGCCGGCTCGAAGTACAGCCTCGTTCTCTACGCTGCAAAGCGCGCCCGCCAAATCAACGCCTACTATTCCCAACTGGGTGAGGGTCTATTGGAATACGTCGGACCTCTGGTCGAGACTCACATTCATGAAAAACCTCTCTCGATCGCCCTCCGCGAAATCAATGAGGGTCTATTGACGATTGAGAATCTTGAACCCATTGCGTAGTTCTTTTCTCAACTAATCTCCGGGGTCGACCGTGTCACTCTCAGGCAGAGAAGTTCTCCTTGGTGTCAGTGGTGGAATAGCAGCGTATAAAGCCTGCGAACTTCTGCGCCGTTTGCAAGATCACGGTTTCCTCGTGACAGTTGTGCCCACTCCCGCGTCGCTCAATTTTGTAGGCACTGCAACATGGGAAGCGCTCTCGGGGCGCCCTGCACAAGCCGAGGTCTGGCAGAACGTCAATACGGTTCCGCATCTCTCATATGCGCAGAATGCTGACTTCATTCTTATTGCACCAGCAACTGCCGATCTCGTTGCCAGGCTAGCCCAAGGACGTGCCGACGATCTGCTTACGAACGTCGTCCTTGCATCGACTGCCCCCAAACTCATTGTTCCGGCGATGCACCCGCAGATGTGGCTCAACCCTGCCACTATTGCCAATGTTCTCACCCTGCGCAATCGCGGATACATTGTGATGGATCCGGATGTAGGCCGTTTAACGGGTACCGACAGCGGTGTGGGCAGATTTCCAGAAAGTTCGCGAATTATTGGCGTACTTGATGAGATCGTGGGAAAGAAGGCGGATTTGCAAGGCGTGAGGGTCGTTGTCACAGCGGGTGGCACTCGGGAGCCCATCGATCCCGTGCGATTCATTGGCAATCGTTCCTCTGGCAAGCAGGGCTATGCAATCGCCCAAGCAGCAGTTGCAAGGGGCGCCGATGTTCTTCTTGTCGCAGCAAACTGCGCGCTGGCTGATATTGAAGGAGTTGAAATAATACGGGTGGAGACAGCTGCTGAGATGGCCGAGATTCTCGCCCAAAATTTCCCCGAAACTGATGTTCTCATCATGGCAGCAGCAGTGGCGGATGCCAGGCCAGTTCAGCAGAGTATCGGCAAGATCAAGAAGAACGAGTTGCTTCACATCGAATTGATCGCCAACCCGGATTTACTGGCCTCAGTTGCTCAACTTCGCCGTCCCGGCCAGGTGATTGTGGGCTTTGCCGCCGAGACCCACGATGTTTTAAAGAATGCAAGGCGTAAATTGGTCGACAAAGGCTTGGATCTTCTCTATGTCAATGACGTATCCGGCGGGGCCATATTCGGCGAGGATCTCACAGAAGGTGCGATTCTCGACCGAGATGGGGGAGATCTTCATGTTTCCAAGGTCAGCAAAGACACGCTGGCTCACAAATTACTCGATCAGGTCGTAAGTCGGTTAGGTTTGCCCAATGTCTAAGAGTTTATTTACTTCAGAGTCAGTAACCGAAGGCCATCCGGACAAGATTGCAGATCAAATATCTGACGCGATTCTTGATTCCCTTTTGGCCCAGGATTCGGGTAGTCGGGTAGCAGTTGAGACGCTGATAACGACTGGTCAGGTACATGTTGCTGGCGAGGTGACAACCAACGGCTATGCGGACGTCATGTCAATTGTCCGAGATACAGTCCTTGGAATTGGATACGACTCCTCTGAAAAAGGCTTCGACGGAAACAGTTGCGGGGTCTCGCTCTCCATCGGCCAACAGTCTCAGGACATAGCCCAAGGTGTCGATGACGCATACGAAACTCGTGTCTCGTCTTCGGGTGACCCCTTAGATCTACAAGGTGCTGGTGATCAAGGTTTGATGTTTGGGTACGCCTGTAACGACACCAAGGAATTGATGCCATTGCCAATATCTCTGGCACACAAACTGGCCCAACGTCTCTCGCTCGTACGCAAGACCGGGGAACTCGCATACCTGCGTCCCGATGGTAAAACACAGGTGACGATTGAATACGACGGACATCGCGCTATCGCATTGAATACTGTGGTGATATCTACGCAGCACTCACCTGATGTCGATGTTCTAAAGACGATCACACCGGAAATTATCGCGTCTGTAATTGACCCCATTTTGGAGACCGTCGATCTACCGCGCAAAGACCTGCGTATCTTGATTAATCCAACGGGACGATTCGTCATTGGTGGACCCATGGGCGATGCAGGTTTGACTGGGCGGAAAATTATTGTTGACACCTATGGTGGCATGGCACGCCATGGTGGTGGAGCATTTAGCGGTAAAGATCCATCAAAGGTGGATCGATCCGCGGCGTATGCCATGCGTTGGGTGGCAAAGAACGTCGTCGCAGCAGGCTTGGCAGATCGCTGTGAAGTACAAGTCGCCTACGCCATTGGCAAAGCGCAACCAGTTGGATTCTTTGTAGAGACCTTTGGAACCGAGACCATTCCAGTGGAGAGAATTCAGAATGCGGTTCTTGCTACATTTGATCTGCGTCCGGCGGCAATTATTCGTGACCTCAATCTTCTACGTCCAATCTATGCAGCCACAGCCTCCTATGGGCATTTTGGTCGCGAACTACCGGAATTCACCTGGGAAGCGACCAGTCGCGTCGATGCCTTGCGCGCGGCGGCGCAGTAGCAGAAAGCCATCGTGGTTATTCCACGACCCCTTAAGTTGCGATCGCAGCTGGCTCCCGCGGGCAAAGAGCCCGTCGCTTCGCTACTGCCAGTCGCACGTGTCTGGGTTGATAGCGGTGTATTCCACTTAGATACTCCATTTGATTACTGGGTGCCAGAGCGGTTGAGCGAAAACGCAGTTGTTGGGGTACGAGTCCAGGTGGAATTTGGGTCTTCCGTGCAAGAAGGACTCGTCTTGGAGCGACTGGAAAGCGCTCCCAGCACCGGCTCTCTGAAATACCTGTTGAGTGTTCTTTCAATTCATCCGGTAGCCACCGATGAAACGATTGAACTCTTTCGAATTGCCTCAAGACGATGGGCAGGCTCTCCCTACGACATTATTCGAAGCGCGATTCCACCACGTGTGGCTTCGGTGGACAAAGAGGTATTTCCGATACCGCAGAGGAAAGTCATCAAACGTCCGAAGCACATTGCGCCTCGGACTCTGACATCAGCTTCTGTGCGTTCTTACTGGTCCTTGCCTTCTTCGCAACCGTCTTCTGAACTTTTAGCCGCTCTTGTACTTGCAAGGACACAGTTTGGACAAGTTCTCGTCATTGCTCCAGATGAACGACGGATGCTCTCATTGGAGAAGGAGTTATTGGAACTTGTTGCTTCAGATCGAATTGCCAGAATAGACGGACACAGTGCCCGTTCTGAACGGTATCGAAACTATCTTCGCATTACTCAAGGGGTAGCAGACATTGCTCTGGGACTACGTGGCGGGATCTTTACCCCGATATCAGCCTCAGCAACAATCATTGTGATGGGGGAATCCTCCGAGTTGCTCTATGAGCCGCGAGCACCGGGTTGGAATGCAAGGGATGTCGCGGTTCTGCGCGCTCTTCAAACGCCGGTGAGTCTGATTCTTGTCGGCTTCAGTCCGTCTCTGGAGGCGGGGCGTTTGATAGATGCAGGTTGGCTTTCCATGGTCTCATCAAGTGAGCGTCGGACCGTTGTATCTGAAGCACAAGTACAAGGAGAACTTCTTCCAAGCGCCGCTTTTGGAGTTGTCCGTAAGGCGATCAAGGAAGGCCCCATACTCTTCTTGGTTCCGCGCAAAGGTTATGGCAATGCGGTGCTCTGTAAGAAATGCCGAAATGTTGCGATGTGCAGTTGTGGTGGCCGACTACAACAGAGCGCATCTGGGAAAGATCCACAATGTGTCCTATGTTTGAATGTATACCCACTCTGGAAATGCCAATGGTGCCAAAGTAATGAGATGTACATTGCCTCTCGCGGGATAGATCGGTTTGCCGAGGAGATCGGACGATCATTTCCCAATATTGTTGTGATCAATTCCTCGGGCGAACATATTGTTGACTCGATACGTGCCGAACCTGCATTGGTTGTTGCAACTCCTGGGTCAGAACCCACTGTCGAAGGCGGATATGCGGCAGTTTTGCTCTTGGAAGGAGTCAGGTTTTTTGGACATAGTGACTTACGTTCAGGGGAGCGGGCGCGCGAGCAGTTCTTTCAAGCCGGGAGTTTGGTTTTTTCAGGTGGCACTCTTTTTGTTGCGATGGATCCGAGTCATCCGATAGTCAACGCATTGACTCGCTGGAATCCTGCGCCGATGGTCCGGAAAGAACTGCAAGAACGGGAGGAGTTGTCACTGCCGCCGTATTTCCGATTCATCACCCTCGAACTGGACACAAAGGAAGCGACTTCTCTCCAGTCCGGACTGTTGAAAGCCCAGAGCGAAGGTCGGATCTCAGAGACCGTGCGGATTAACGGTCCTCACGACAAAGGAAATGCGCGGGCGAGTATTTCACTATCTGCTCCATTGGATCACGGTGAAGGGTTAGTGGATTTCGTGCATGAACTGCAGCGCCGTCGAAATGTATCCAAGAAGAATCTTCTCGCACTAAGAGTAGATCCTTACTCTCTTTCTTAGTTGATAGAGTGAGCGCATGGCGATTCAACCTATCCGTCTTTTTGGAGACCCCGTACTAGTTTCACCCTCGGCATTGGTGGTTGATTTCGATAAGGAACTTCGCACTCTGGTAGCGGACTTGACTGACACTATGCACGATGCTCCAGGGGCGGGATTGGCGGCTCCGCAGATTGGCGTGCCATTACGGGTGTTCGTCTGGGACATCAATGACGAACTGGGTCACTTGATCAATCCCACCCTGGATCTTGATGAGGAATTACAAGAAGGCGAGGAAGGTTGCTTATCCTTCCCGGAATTATCCTACGAGACGCCACGTGCGATGCGCGCGGTTGCCAAAGGTTGGAATATGTATGGGGATCCAATCACGGTGGAGGGAACCGAATTGCTAGCCCGCGCGCTACAGCACGAAACAGATCATTTGGATGGAATTCTCTTCATCAATCGGCTTTCCACCGCAGATCGCAAGATGGCAATGAAAGAGATCCGGGAATCAGAGTGGTTTGGACTTGCTCAAGATTCTGGAATCAACCCACACATAAGAGTTTCACCGCACAATACTCTGGGCAGAAGTCTTTAGTGCGAGTGGCAGTTGCAGCTACCCCAAGTGTCGCTCTGCCAACCTTGGATTGGTTGCATACCTCAGAGCATGAGTTGAGCCTGGTTATTACCCGGCCGGATCGTCCGGCCGGGCGTGGACGAACACTTCGCGGTTCAGTAGTCGCACAGTGGGCACAAGCACACGAGGTAGTGGTGCTGAAGCCAGAGTCTTCCGAGGCACTTGTGCAGAAGTTGTTGAATGTAGATGTCGTCATCACGATCGGATATGGCGTAATCCTTCCGATTGCCGTCCTTTCCACTCCGAAATTCGGTTTCATAAATCTACATTTTTCACTATTACCGAGCTGGAGGGGAGCCGCCCCAGTGCAGCGCGCGATACTCCACGGAGACACAACTTCAGGCGTTACCGTCTTTGCGTTGGATGCAGGCATGGACACGGGCCCCATTTATGTATCCCAACAGATGATGATCGAACCCGACGAGAACGCGGCTCACCTATTGGAACGTATGGCCGCACTCGGACCCACGGTTGTTGCGAAGGCGCTGGACCTCGTCTCTCAAGAGTTCGCGCCAGTACCGCAAAGGGCCGAGGGAGTGAGTTACGCCCCTAAGATCACCAAAGATGAAGCCAAAATAAACTGGGGTGTCAGCGCAACATCAATTGATTGCCAAGTACGGGC
>DASVIG010000021.1:0-7418 GCA_036382195.1 Candidatus Nanopelagicaceae bacterium | reverse complement strand
TCACATTGGATAGCCACGGGGTCGCCGCATATGATTTTTCCATTGAAGACAGCGCAACGTTTGATTTCAACCAATCGTGGCTCCCCGATCCATCGCGTTACAAACTAACTCTTTTACATATTGGCTCATTGGCCACCATTGTCGAACCAGGTGCCTCAGTACTCTATGACTGGGCCATGAAGTGCGCAGAGTTCGCCCCGATTGTCTTCGACCCTAATGTTCGCCCATCTGTCCTAGGCGATCGTGATCGTTACCTACGCGTGGTTGAAAAGTGGGTGGAAATATCGACGGTAGTGAAAGTGAGTGAAGATGATCTGGAGTGGCTCTTTCCCGAGATTTCACCTTTGGAGGCTGCAAAGAAGTGGGTAGCCGATGGCGTCGCACTTGTCCTCCTGACCCGCGGGGCTGCTGGTCTTATGGCGATTACCGCGAATGAAGTGATGGAGCATGCGGGTGTCACAGTCGACGTCGTCGACACCGTCGGAGCAGGTGACAGCGTCGGAGCGATCATTGCTGAAGCGATCGTCAAAGACGGACTATTCAATTTGCACGGGGAGAATCTCCGAACCATGCTGAATTGTGCGGCGCTCGCGGCTGCAATAACCTGTAGTCGTGTTGGTGCCGAGCCGCCCACAAAACGTGAATTACGTGATGCCTTAGAGGAAAGAGTCTAGAGATGGAATTCATCGATGATGCCGAGTTCCAGATTGCAATCGATCTTGACCAAGGTGCACGCATCGCCTCATTGAAATGGCGGGATATGGAATTTGCGCTGCCTTTCCGCGGTGAAACCACAACTTGGGGTTGGTATGGGATGGCCCCGTGGGCCGGCCGGATTCGTGACGGCATTATTGCGAACTCAGCCGGTAAAGAGTTTCAACTTCCCACTACTTTCGAACCCCCTCATGCCATGCACGGGTTTGGTTTTACCTCCTCCTGGCGGGAGATAGGGCCGGGTCGAGCCCTCCTGGAATTGCGTGCACCTTATGGGGGAGCAAGTGTGGAACAGAGGATTGAAGTTCTCGATGATGCAGTTCGCTGGAGTTTGGAATATGAACCTGGTGACTGCGATCTACCAGCGTGGTTGGGTTTTCATCCCTGGTTTCCTCGCGACTTGGATCGTGGTGGCAGCGCCGAGGTCGAGTTCTCGGCTCTCACGATGTTAGAACGTGCAAGTGATGGCCTGCCTACGGGCAAACGTATTGAGCCTTGTAAGCAACCGTGGGACGACATATTCACAGATATTCGCGGAGTCCCCGCCGTGGTGTGGGAGGGTGCCGCCCGTATCGATATTGAGTGCGATGCTCCGTGGTGGGTTGTCTATACCGAAGATGCTGATGGTGTCTGCATCGAACCCCAGACAGCCCCGCCAGATGCCGCTAATTTGGGCATCACTGGCGAGCACTACATCGAGGCATTATTTCTTTTTTCGCAGGATTAGAAATGATCGATCGTAAACATTTAGCGGAACTCATGGCCGTTGAAGAGGAACGCTTTATATCAACGCACCCTAGAAGCGGCGCTATGTTTGAGTCTGCCAAGAAAGTCATGCCAGGCGGTGTGCCCATGTCCTGGATGGCCAAATGGCCAGGGGCGTACCCCGTCTTTGTGGCAAGTGCCCAAGGTGCCCGTTTTATCGATGTCGATGGGAACAACTATGTAGATCTCTGTCTCGGGGACACCGGTTCGATGACAGGCCATTCACCCGCGCCTACGGTTGAGGCAATTCGCGAACAAGTTGGCCGCGGTTTAACGGCAATGTTGCCGACGGCCGATGCGGTCGCCGTCTCGGAAGAATTGGCTGGGCGTTTTGGACTTCCGCTCTGGCAATTTACCGTGTCGGCCACCGATGCAAATCGCCACGTTATCCGTTATTCGAGATTGATCACAGGCAGGCCGAAGATCATCGTGATTGATCGTTGCTATCACGGAAGCGTGGATGAGACCTTCGCGACCTTGGATGCGAGCGGCAGCACGGTTGCCCGTGAAGGAAATATCGGCGCTCCTGTGGCAGTTGATCAGACGACACGCGTGGTTGAATTCAATGATCTCTCGGCGATGGAAAGAGCGCTGGCTCATGGAGATGTGGCAGCGATACTGATGGAACCTGCGATGACAAACGTCGGCATCGTGCTCCCTGACAAGGATTATTTAGCAAAGGTGGGCGAGCTCGCGAAAAAGCACGGCGCACTCTGGATCATTGATGAAACGCATACGATCTCAGTTGGCCCAGGCGGGATGACCAGAGACCTCGGCCTCCACCCTGATTTCCTGACAATCGGTAAAGCAATTGGCGGAGGAATTCCGACGGGCACTTTTGGCATGACGCACGAGGTCGCTCAAGCAATTGCAGACCGGGTGCATTTGGATGAAATCGACACCGGTGGCATTGGTGGGACTTTGGCTGGCAATGCCCTCTCTCTGGCGGCAATGCGGGCGACACTGACCAAGGTGCTCACACCTGAAGCATTTGTCCAGATGATCGCCTTGGGTACTCGCTGGTGCGATGGCGTGGATTCGGCGATCAAAGAATTCAATTTGCCATGGCATTGCAGCCGACTGGGCGCTCGCGGTGAATACATTTTTCATTCAAAGGAACCGCGAACAGGACGCGAAGCTGCAGATGCTGGCGACTTCGAACTCGAGCAGTACATTCATTTGCGTTTACTCAATGATGGATTCTTATTGACCCCATTTCACAACATGGCGTTAATGTCGCCTGCAACAACCATCGCTGATGTTGACGCGCATTCGGCAGCATTCAGAAAGGTGTGTGCCGATTTAGTTAGTTGAATCAAGTTTTATACAAAAGAATGGCCCCAGCAATTTGGCTAACGCCATGGATTGTTCTGGGGCCTTGATGCAAAATATACAGGCACGAACTGACTTTTTCAACGTGTGGTCAAATCTATGTATTGATCGGAATCTTTGAATCTGAACTGAGGGTATCGATTCCTAGAACTCTTACCGCCCATGCGATTACTCAGGGTGACCTGAAGTGGTATGAAACTCTGAAACTTCCGCCGAAAGGGGAAGCGGCGCTGGAGAAGGCGAAAACGAACGCATCAAAGTTCGGAAGGGATTGGCGTTACGTTCGACTAGAAGACTTTCTCTATTTGAGTTTCTGGCGTTATCTCATTCGTAGGCAGTATTACAGCAGTCTTTGGCTACCGACTCTGTATCAAAGTTTCCCAGGTCTAAGAAATCAAAAGAGTTTTGAAACATTTAAAGAATTAGATCTGAGATTTGGAAAGGCACTAATTGCTCGAAATCACGTGGCGCATTATTCAATGCACTGGAAATATAATCTTGACGAGGAGGTTCTGAATTTACTGTGGCTTATCAGAGCAGTAAATTTTTCGGCCCTGCCTTAGGCAGCGGAACCGCTCTCCGATACATCACGTCACGGCCCCATTCGATAAAACCCAGGTCCTTGTAAAGTTTTATTGCACTTTCATTTTCAGCGTCGACATAGAGCATTGCTGACATCAAACCTTGGCGCCGCAGATATGACAGGCCGGCAATAGTGATCGCGTGCCCTAACCCTTTGCCTTGAAATTCTGGGTCAACTCCCATGGCATAGATCTCGCCGATGGGATCGTGATCATGTGCCGTGTCCTCACCGTGGGAGTGAGAATGTCCTCCATGGATCTTGGTCCAGCAGAACGCGGCAATTCGTTCGCCTTGTGTTGCTAGTAGAAACCCTTGGGCATCAAACCAGTTCTCCCTCATCCGATCGTGAATATTGGAGGGAGTCCAGTTACCTTGCTCCGGGTGCAGGCGAAACACCCGGTTGTTCAAGGCCAGCCACTCTTCATCATCCAAACCAGGAAGAAATGTTCGCAATGTAATATCTGTTGGCATCTTGGGGAGATGTTCGGTGAGTGGGCGGCGCAATTGAATAACCGTTCGTACTCGCTCGAGGCCATTCTCCTGCGCCAATTTACGTGCGTTGGGGAGATCGCCATGAGACCACAGCCGGGGCGAGGTAATTCGGCAGATTTCTTCTAGCAGCGACCTTCCAAGACCTTGACCACGGTGCTTGGGATGGATTACCAACTCGGCACTGGGCCCGGCTACTTTGTCCGTGAGATCCAAATGTGCATAGCCAACAATCTCGCCATCTTTTTCAACAATGAAATGACGGTCTTCCTTATCTCCACCATGTCGAAGATGAAGAAGTACGTGTTCGGCAATGGGAGGGATGCCGTCATGGTCTGCCGAGGCAGAGATAAGAGAAAGTACGCTCTCTTGCTCGCGGTTATTGAGATGTTCGAGGTAACGGATCACTTAGAGAATGCGCTCTGGGATCTGACTTTCTTTATTTGCATTGGGCAAAGTAAATCGATAGCCAACATTTCGAACCGTGCCGATGATTGACTCAAATTCAGGACCCAATTTCGCGCGTAAACGGCGAATATGCACATCAACCGTGCGCGTTCCGCCGAAGTAGTCGTAACCCCAGATTTCTTGTAGCAACTGAGCACGCGTGAATACCCGGCCAGGATGCTGCGCTAGATATTTGAGCAATTCAAATTCCTTGAAAGTGAGATCCAGTGCCCGGCCCTTGACTTTTGCAGTATAGGAATTCTCATCGATGACAATGTCGCCAGTACGGATTTCACCGGATGTTGGATCCGCTGCGTTGCGCATCGCTTGGTGTTCGCCAATCGCAATTCGGATGCGGGCTTCAACTTCGGCTGGACCTGCAGTGTCGAGGATTACGTCGTTGACTCCCCAGTCTCCGCTCATCGCTGATAGGCCGCCTTCGGTGGTAATGACAATTACGGGAGCACCCACGCCGGTAGAGGTAAGTAAACGGGTCAGGCTCTTGGTCGCTGGAAGGTCTCTGCGTGCATCTATGAAGAGGAGATCCGTCTCTGGGACATCTACGAGGACGCTGGCTTCAGCCGGTAAGATCCGTACCTGATGTTGCAAGAGTCCAAGGGCGGGAAGAACTTCAGCGCTGGCGCCAAACGTATTCGTTAACAGCAGAACGCGGGCCATGGCTCTCACCCCTCCCAAATACTTTGGAACTTCTGTAGTAATAGGCCAGACTACTCAGGTGAAATCCTTCATTCCAATTCTGGTAGTCCTGGCTCTGGCCACGGCTTACGGTCTCTGGTATCAACGCAGCCGGGGGAAGGTCCGCCAGAGCCATTCTGCGCTGGTAAATCAAGGTTTAACCGCTGCAATTCTTGGCCATGACCTGGGCTCTCGCGGCACCTTGGTGCAGTTCTCATCGGCCTTCTGCACCCCTTGTAGGGCCACCAGAATCCTCCTTCAGAACGTTGTAGCGGATAGACCGGATATTCGCCATATTGATATTGATGCAGAAGCTCATTTGGAGTTGGTCCGTACTCTCGACATTCGTACGACCCCGACAACTTTGATCCTGGATTCTCGCGGGATTGAAGTGGGTAGGGCCGTTGGTGCACCCAATCGAGAGCAAGTTGTTACCGCTCTTGCTGCTCTTCACTAACGTCGCTGCAAAGAGTAGGAAAGTGCGAATCTCTCGCAATTAGTATTCTTGCTTCTTCTTCCTTACGCTATCCCTATGTTTTGCAGTGAGTCCAATTTCTTCACCAAGCGCCGAGTTATAGATTATGGGCGTTTGGCGGGCTCCTTGTGTCGAATGTGATGTAAGCGTTTTCCCAGCTTTTACATCCATTTAACCGACACTAGAAGAGGAATTTCAATGACGTACAGTACTTCGCAATTGGTAGAGATCCACCCAAAAACCATTGACGCCCGTGGCCCGCGTTTTTCGGCAGTAATAACTTCACTCATATTGGCAACCGCACTTGCAACACACTCGGTATGGGTGTTGATCGCACAGGGAGTGGTCTTTGCCATCGGTGCCTTCCGTGGCCCGCAGTTCACTCCTTACGCAGCAATTTTCCGGACAGTGGTTCGTTCACGCTTGAAAGGTGAAGTTCCGCTAGAGGACGTGCGGCCACCACGGTTTGCGCAGAGCGTAGGGCTCATATTCACCCTCGTCGGAGTGGCGGGCTCTCTGGCCCATCTCCCGCTTCTATTTACGATCGCCACCGGCTTTGCGCTGGCAGCAGCTTTCTTGAATGCAGCCTTCGATTTCTGCCTGGGTTGCGAGACCTATCTCCTTCTTCTGCGGTTACGTCCGGCTGATGCCACGGTAGTCACTTCCAGAAAGTAGACTCTCAATCATGGCTGAACCACATGAGTTGCGTCAGAAGGGTTTACGCCTCACCCCGCAACGCGAATTAGTTCTCTCCGCAGTTCGAGAGTTGGGGCACGCGACGCCCGAGGAGGTCGCCGAAAAAGTTCGTCGGACCCATCCTGGGATCAACCTATCTACTGTCTATCGCAACTTGGAGACTTTGGAGAATGTGGGTCTGGTCCAACATACGCACCTAGGTCATGGAGGAGCGACTTATCACGCAGCCGAAGAACTAACGCACCTTCATCTGGTTTGCGGCAAGTGCGGATCCGTCGGAGATGCACCGATTGAAGTTGCAGCCAACTTTGTCAACGCTCTTGCGGATGATTACGGGTTTAAGACCGATGTCACGCACTTTGCCGTCTATGGGACATGTGCAGACTGCGTTCTGACTGACGTTTAATCCACGACAGGACTAGATTTCTCATTATGACCGCCGTATTCGTTGAAGAGGGACCAGATAAGGGTGCCATCTGGCATTTTGGGGAACCGACAAAAGAGCAGCGCGCCCTAGAAGCCGGCCAAGCGTGGGCCGATCTCTCACTTCACGAAATCATCTCAATATCAGGTGAGGACCGATTGACGTGGCTGCATTCGATCACGACGCAGTATTTGGAAAATCTGGCCCCTGGCATCTGGACAGAGGCGCTGATACTTGATCCCTTGGGACATATCGAGCATCAATTTTATCTGGTGGACGATGGCGCAATTACCTGGTTGACGGTTGATCCCGGTCGTTCGGCCAAGTTGATCGAATATCTGCAGAAGATGAAGTTCATGCTTCGTGTGGATGTCCACGATGCATCCGGTGAGTACGCCTTGTTGCGGGCACCTGGAATTACTGATGATCTGGGTGGGCCTTATGTCATCGTGCGACGCTCGGAATTGCTCCAGACTAAAGCGAAATTTGAGTCATCTGCAATCCAGGTTGGTACTTGGGCACTGGATGCCCAACGCGTCTGCGTCGGTCGCGTGCGAATTGGATTTGAGACAGATTACAAATCGATTCCTAATGAACTGGGTCTGCTTAATGTTGCCGTCCATATGAACAAGGGTTGCTACCGCGGGCAGGAGACCGTTGCCAAAATTGCAAACTTAGGTAATCCGCCACGTCGCCTGGTTTTACTTCACTTGGATGGCAGCGTCGTCACAATGCCTCCAAGTGGCACAGACGTAGAGAAAGATGGCGTCAAGGTCGGCTTCCTTGGGACCGTTGCGA
>DASVIG010000020.1:0-10929 GCA_036382195.1 Candidatus Nanopelagicaceae bacterium | reverse complement strand
GCCACGTTCACGCCACACCCCGAATCCCGGGCTGTGCCCTTTGAGTATGTGAGAGAAACACCCGGTCTTCGTAACTTGGCGGTGCCTGGTGAAATTAGGGTCACGATAGATGGCGTCGAGTACACCCTCGACGCTTTCGATGATGATGGAACCCTGTTGCTCGTTTTTGCCGACCCGACCAACGGTACTGAAACCTACCCAGCCGGTCGCTTCCTAGTTCTTCCGAAAGAAGAAAATTCTGATCGAGTAGTAATTGATTTCAATCGAGCCTACGTGCCTCCGTGTGGTTTTTCGATTGCGTACAACTGCCCTCTTCCGCCACCACAAAACCGACTGAAAATCCCAGTTCATGCCGGCGAGAAGAACCCAATTTTTCGTAACAATTACGAAATCCATTAAACCTAAAATATTCATTACGCAGACGAACGGCAAAGGAGAAGGAAAATGATTGGTAAGTATGGAAAGAGAATCGGTTGGCTCGGTGCTGCGATGGCCTTGGCGCTCACCCTCGCCGCCTGCAGTACGAGCACCAATACGTCCACAACTCCAGCCAGCACCGACGCAACCATCAACATCGGATCCCTTTATGAGCCGCAAAATCTTGATAACACTGCCGGCGGCGGACAAGGAGTCAACGAGGCGCTCAACGGAAACGTGTACGAAGGTCTGTTTAGTCTCACTGATTCCGGCAAGGTTGAGAACCTCTTGGCTACAGATTACAAAATCAGTGCCGACGGCCTTACCTACACATTCACTCTCCGCGACAACGTGAGATTCCACTCTGGCAAAATAATGACTTCGGCAGACGTGAAGTACAGCATCGAGAAAGTGACTTCCGCAAAGTCCCAATCGGCACGCAAAAGTGCCTTTGACATGATCAAGTCAATTGCAACGCCAGATGCCAAGACTGTCGTGGTGACTCTAAAAACCAGATCAATCTCTTTTGTCTACAACTTAAGTTACATCTGGGTCATGAACTCGGACGCCAAGAACACCACATCCACAGAGGATGGAACTGGCCCCTACACACTCACTGCGTGGAAGCATGGTTCAACCCTGTCCTTGACGCGGTTCGATAAATATTGGGGTTCTCTTCCATTGAACAAGACTGTCGTCTTCCATTATTTCACCGATGCAACACCGCTCAACAACGCGCTACTTACCCACGCTGTTGACGTAGTCACTGCTGAACAGAGTCCAGATGCATTGACTCAGTTCAAAAATTCAAGTTTTAAAATAAATAATGGTCAATCGACAACCAAACTCTTACTTGTTTTCAATGATCGAGTGACTCCGTTTAACAAGCCACTCGTTCGTAAAGCAGTCACCTCTGCAATTAATAACAAGAAATTACTTCAATCGATCTGGGGAAACTACGGCACACTTATCGGCTCCATGGTGCCGCCTACCGATCCTTGGTATGAGGACCTCACCAAGGTCAATCCTTATGATCTGGCACTTGCGAAGAAGGAGTTAGCCCAGGCAGGTTATCCAAATGGGTTCACCTTTCGACTTGATACCCCTAGTTACGATCCACATCCAGCCGCAGCAACCTTTATTAAGTCAGAACTTGCAAAGGTGGGAATCACGGTCAATATCAACATCATCACTGCAGACCAGTGGTACAGCCAGGTTTACCAAAAGCTAAACTTTGTAGCCACAATGCAGGAACACGTTAATGATCGCGATGTGGTCTGGTATGGAAATCCCAATTTCTACTGGGGTTATAACAATCCAAAAGTGACCGACTTAATTAACAAGGCCGAGCAAGCCAGCACCACAACCGCACAAGCAGATCTGCTCAAGCAGGCAAACCGAATTATCGTCAACGAGGCTGCCAGCGACTGGATCTACCTCTATCCGCAGATCGTGGTCGCTTCCACCTCGCTATCGGGCTACCCGATAAACGGTCTCAACTCTCAGTTCTACGCCTTTCACATAACGAAGAACTAATAGGGCGTGGGATTACCATCCTTACCGATTGCTGAGCGCCGGAAACGTAAATTTCCAGTTTCAGCATCGGGGGTTGGTAACGAGCCGATTAACGGAATCAAAATCTCTTCAGCGACACCATATATACGTCGAAGTTCACCGACAGGATCCGCATGCTCATCAACTCGGAGATCCACTAGGGGGAAATCTTGATCACCAAAAACCTTTATCGCTGCGGACTGATGCCCTAACTTATCTCCGCCTGCTGCCTCGCCTGCGCTCAAAGCCAAAAGTAAGCGCTTTCTTAGGGGCAGCGTGTCGTCTGATTCAAAATTCTCCTTCATCGCCTCGAGAGTGCGCGCACTCGCAAGCCTGTTTCCGGCAATAGCGTAATTCGGACCCGTCAGATGCCCCCGCCACGTGTCGCATCTTTCGCCTGTAAACGCGACGCTTCCGCCATTGTTATCGACAATTCCGATCTGTCGGAACTCAATTCCTTTATCAGCATCTTTTAGGTATGCGAGCGTCTCTTCCGCACTGTGACCTTGAGCCAAATATTCCAAGCCCCATATCCCAAGATATGGATTGACGTACGCCTGGCTAGCAATAGCGCCAACATTGTTCTTAATAAAAGAGCAGAGCGCTCCCACCGCTACAAATTTCGTCGCAACAGCAATACCCATCTCGCCCGTTCGATGACAACGAGCGGTTATAGAAAAGGTGTTGAATTTCAAGAATATATTCTCCTAAGTGGAAGTACTTAATCTACTTTTTCCTGATTACCAACGAGTATACAGAAAACGCTGAATAACAAGTTCTCTTAAAGAAATGAGACTGTAACAATTCGTAACCTCAAAGGTCTGGCAAATAATTCCGGTGCATATGGTGCACTTATTGGGTAACATTGCTTAATGGGCGGCCGCAAATTACTCCGCCATATCCGCGATAGCGTAATAGGCGACGATCAATTGATGAATGGTCCGTATGGACCTCGCAGAGTTACTTATGCTGATTACACAGCTAGTGGACGGTCGTTAACCTTTATCGAAGATTTTATTCGCAATGAAGTAATGCCCCGATATGCGAACACTCACACCGAGGCCAGCGGTACCGGACTGCAAACAACGCGACTGCGTGAAGATGCCCGAGAAATCATTCGCAAATCCGTAGGAGCTACGTCAGATGATGTAGTGATTTTTGCGGGATCTGGCGCAACCGGAGCTATCGACAAGTTGATTGGCATCCTCAACATTCGCATTCCTGCTGATCTTGATCACCGATGGAAATTCTCGAATCAGATCCCGGAGAATCAGAGGCCCGTAGTTTTTATTGGACCTTATGAGCACCACAGCAATGAACTTTCTTGGCGCGAATCCATCTGCGATGTTGTCACGATCCAAGAGGATGAAGACGGCCATGTGGACCTCGATCATCTAAAGGCGGAATTGGCCAAGTATTCGCAGAGACCATTAAAGATTGGTTCATTTTCAGCAGCGAGCAATGTCACCGGGATCATCACAGATACCAATGCAGTAGCCCAACTTCTCCATGAAAACGGGGCTCTGTCATTTTGGGACTTTGCAGCGGCGGCGCCGTATGTAGAGATAGACATGCACCCGCGAAATCCGCTTCATCAAAAAGATGCCATAGTGCTCAGCCCGCACAAGTTCATCGGCGGACCTGGAACCCCAGGCATCTTGGTCGTTAACCACGCGGTAGTTCATAACACCGTTCCCGTTGTTCCAGGCGGAGGTACCGTTGCGTACGTCAATTCTTTGGACCATCGCTATCTACTTGACCCTTCCCACCGAGAAGAAGGCGGAACTCCAGCAATTATTGAATCCATCCGTGCAGGGTTGATCTTTCAACTCAAGGACGCAGTGGGTGTTGCCGCAATCCAAGCAGCGGAAGAGGACTTCCTGTCACGAGCAATCCAGGCTTGGAGTGGCGAACCTCGGATTGAGTTGCTTGGCAACCTAAAGGCCAAACGACTCTCCATCCTCTCTTTTGTACTTCATGCTCCGTCTGGAAAACTTCTCCACCACAATTTTGTTGTCGCCCTTCTCAATGATCTTTTTGGAATCCAATCCCGCGGAGGTTGCTCCTGCGCTGGTCCTTACGGCCACCGGCTGCTCGGCATCGACCTAATAAAGAGCCAAGAGATCGAAGAGGAAATCACCCAGGGGTGCGAAGGCATCAAGCCGGGTTGGGTGCGGATCAACTTCAATTATTTCTTCTCCGACGTATTAGTTGACTATCTCATCTCGGCGGTGTCCTTTGTTTCCAGAAACGGTCACCTATTCCTCACCGATTACACCTTCGATCCAGACACAGGTATTTGGCGCCATCGAAATGGACCAGTGGAACCCGCACTCCGTTTGCGCGAAATTTCCTATGACGAAAATGGTCAGATGAAATACCCGATTCACAATGACCGTGCACCTGAAAGCGAACTCGCCGTTTACCTTGAAGATGCCAAAAAACTGGCGTTAGAACGTGAGGACAGCTCATCATCGATGCAGAGTCCTGCTACCTCCAGCATGAGCGATCGCTTCGAATCGCTTCGTTGGTTCGAACTACCTAACAAATGTCTTATCCAACGCTGATAATTGAAGTTCCTCAAGATTACGTAATGTTACAGAAATAAATGGGGAACATCACGTATTTTGCAAGTTGTAGATTCTGCAGGAACGCATGTGCAAGTGCTTCGCGTCATATCAACCCTCGAATCGCTGTACGATTCCCAACTCTCGCCGGCAACATCCACTTAGATCGGAACGAAATATGACTTCACGTAACGATTGGGATATATGGAGAGCCGCGCGTTTGGCATCTGTTGTATCGCCAACCGGCAATCTTGCATTGATCGAAACACGATGGCCGGAAGATGATCAAGGGGTATCGCTAGAGAATGCGCTGATAGGTCTTCCTGACTCGGTAACTGCAACTGTGACAACTCAAAAGAGTTTCAACGGTGAGATTGTTGCTCGAGGGATCCGACTCTGGGACGCCCAATCCCCGGCAATCCTCTCCTTCGAAACCACCGACGTTTATCCTTTTGATCCCGACTGGGTCATGGAAGCAACATATGTACCGCATCCAGAATCAGTTCCCGTCGCATTTGAACATATAAGAGACAACGGGGGAACGCGCGATCTAGTTGTACCGGGTGAAATTACGATATCTCTCGAAGGCGTCGACTACGTGTTGAGCGCTTTTGACGACGGGGACAAGTTGCTTCTCGTTTTTGCCGATAAAACCAATGGCGTGGAGACCTATTCCTCGGGCAGGTTTCTCTTCGTTTACCCGACCGAGGGCACTGATCGAATAACCCTCAATTTTAATAAAGCATTTGTGCCTCCGTGTGGCTTCTCATCTCATTACAACTGCCCGATGCCGCCACCACAGAACCGCCTACATATTCCGGTACGAGCCGGCGAGCGAAATCCAATTTTTCGCGATGGTTACAAAGTCAGTCAATAACATCCGCTAAAAAATAAGCAACTACCAACCTATAAGGGGAAGCATGAAACATAGTACGAAGAGAATGAAGCTAGGGGGAATCACTCTTGCGGCGGTCGTTGCTGTGAGCCTGACCCTCGGCGGCACGAGTGCAAGTGCAGCCAACTCCAACGCAACGATCGACATCGGCACACTCCACGAAGTCCTGAACCTGGACAACACCGCCAATGGTGGAGCAGGTTTGACTGAGTCATTCACCGGAAACGTATACGAAGGTTTGTTCAAGCTCAGCGACACCGGCAAGGTTGAGAACCTGCTGGCCAAGAGCTACAAAGTCAGCAATGGCGGCCTTACCTACACCTTTAACCTCCGTAACGACGTGAAGTTCCACTCTGGCAAAACGATGACTTCTGCCGACGTGAAATACAGCCTTCAGAAAGTGACTGCTGCTGGTTCTCAATCACCTCAAAAGAGCGCGTTGAGCATCATCTCCTCGATTCAGACGCCAAATCCGAGCACTGTAGTCGTCAACCTTTCGAGTAAGTCAATCTCCTTGACTTACAACCTCACATACGTGTGGGTCGTCAACTCGGCGATAGGTGACATGATGTCGACAGAAGATGGAACAGGTCCATACAAGTACACAGCCTGGACTCGTGGCGCAACGATTTCTTTGACCCGCTTTGATGGATATTGGGGTTCGCAAGCAAAGAACAAGGTGGTCGTATTCCATGAGTTCACCGATGGAACTGCACTAAACAACGCCCTACTGAGTCATGCAGTGGACATCATCACCAGCGAAGGAAACCCAGACGCACTAGGCCAGTTCAAGAACTCCAGCTTCAAAATCACTAACGGTCTGTCAACAAACAAGCAATTGCTTATTTTCAACGACAAGATCGCACCATTTAACAAAGCACTAGTCCGCAAGGCCGTTACCTCCGCGATTGACAAGACAAAGTTGCTTTCCTCTATCTGGGGCGATTACGGCACAGTATTGAGTTCGGTCATGACTCCTATCGATCCAGGTTATGAAAACCTCACCTCTCTAAATCCTTACAACCTATCTTTGGCAAAGTCTGAATTGGCCAAGGCCGGTTACCCCAAGGGCCTCACATTCACTCTCGATACCCCAAATGATGACCCGCACCCTGCTGCTGCAGCCTTCATCCAGGCATCTCTGGCACAGATCGGCATCACAATGAAGATCAACATCATCACCACCAGTCAGTGGTTTGACAAGATCTACACCAAGCGGGACTACACAGCGACAATTCAGAATGTTCTGAGCGGTCGCAACATCGGTTGGTATGCAAATCCAGATTTCTTCTGGCAGTACAAGAATTCACGAGTTACCGCGCTGGTCAACCAATCAGAGTTGGCAAACTCTCTGGGCGCCCAGGCACAACTACTTAAAAGGGCTAACAGGCTCGTCGTTGCTGATGCAGCGAGTGATTGGCTATACCTCTATCCACTGATCGTGGTCTCTTCGTCCTCGCTATCTGGATACCCGGTCAACGGGATCAACTCGCAATTCTTTGTTTACAACATTACAACGAACTAAGAGATAATCTCACGGTTTAGAAGCAGGTAGAAAGTAGGTTGTATCCAACCCGGACGCGAAGGATTTTCCGGGTTGGATACAATTTTTATGGGATTGGAGGACACAGTGAAAAGGTCGCCGATGATTAAATACATCATCCGGCGATTAATGGTGCTCCTTATTTCCCTGTATGTAGCAAGCACTTCTCTATTCGTATTACTCCGTTTGTTGCCAGGGGATCCAGCCAACGCCCTCCTCTCTGTTGGTGCAACTCCCGAACAAGTAGCTGCAGCGCGGCACACCGTGGGATCAGATCTTCCTTTGTTTGAGCAATATTTTCATTGGCTTAGGAATCTCTCCTCGTTCCACTTTGGCACCTCTCTCATCGGCAACGTGCCAGTAGGACCTGAAATCAACTCACGCCTTTCGGTGACCGTTCCGCTAACACTCATCTCCTTTTTTGTCACAATCACAATCGCGGTGCCTCTTGGTTTCATCGCGGCCTATAAATCAAAAACCTGGTACGGCACAATCCTCAACAGCATTTCCCAACTCGGTATAGCGATTCCCGTTTTCTGGGTCGGCGTGATTCTCATTCTTATTTTTGCCCTCCGCTTTATGATCTTCCCTGCAGGAGGATTCCCACCCACAGGTTGGAGTGATCCTGGACAAGCGGTAAGGGCACTCGTCCTTCCAGTCTGCACGATTACTCTCGTCATGTCCGCTTCCCTGACCCGATATGTCCGCTCTGCCACTTTGGATGTGCTCAACAGTGATTACCTGCGCACTTCCAGATCCCTTGGTTCTTCCTTCATGGAGGCCATGTGGCGCCACGGCATTCGAAATGCGGCCTCCCCCGTTGTCTCAATTCTTGGAATGGAACTGGCGACGACATTTATTGGTGCGGTTGTCGTTGAAAGTGTTTTCGCCCTTCCGGGACTTGGGAGTTTGTTAGTGCAGGCAATCGGGCAGCGTGATTACCCAATAATTCAAGGGATCCTATTCGTGAGCACCATGGCCGTGCTAGTGATTGGTTTCCTAGTAGATCTGGCTCAGCGGTTCATCGATCCTCGCATGAGCAAGTCCCTGGCAGGTAGAAACGCATGACCACGAAGAAACGCCATTCTCTGCCGTTAATAGTTGGATGCACTCTCGTTGGCTTCATCGCCGTTATGGCTCTTGTTTCGATTTTCTGGACGCCGTACTCCATTCAAGACATGACGGGTGGTCGTCTTGGCCCCCTAAGCAGCCATCATTGGTTGGGCACAGACAAACTCGGCCGCGATCTCCTATCGCGCGTCATGATCGGTGCCCGTATAGCAATCGCAGTTGGATTTGGCTCTGTCCTTATCGGCGCAATCCTCGGCGTAGTACTTGGTCTGATTGCGGGGTTTGCACAGAGATGGGTAGATGAATCCTTCTCTGCGATGTTCGACATCCTGATCGCATTCCCAACGCTGCTTTTAGCAATGCTCATCGTTGCTGCCCGAGGTGCATCATTAGCTTCGGCGATCATCGCAATCGGTATTGGAATGTCTGCAATCGTGGCAAGACTTACCCGTCTTCTTGTTAAACGCGTGCTGGCAAAAGATTTCATCACAGCTTCCAGAGCCTCTGGAACTTCATGGGCCCGGATAATTTTCATCCATATCCTGCCCAACATCTGGACGACTCTCATCGTCACCTTTGCGCTCCAATTTGGTTTCGCGGGATTGACGGAAGCGAGCCTTTCCTACCTTGGTCTGGGCGCACCTCCTCCGAACGCATCGTGGGGAAGCTTGTTGCAGGAAGCGCAGGCGACCGTACTCACTTCACCAGTGGCTGCCATTGCACCGGGTGTATTACTTGTTTGCTTGGTGATCGGAATGAATCTGGTTGCAGATGGACTTCGCGATGTCGCTGATCCAACATTGAGGCGGTCGCGATGAAGATATTAGAAGTAAAGGATTTGACCGTACAAACAGGTGATGGCTCCAAGGTCGTCTCCAGTATTTCTTTCTCAGTTGAACCTGGAGAACGCCTTGGCTTGATTGGCGAATCAGGTTCTGGAAAATCCATGACCGCGTTAGCCGTAATGGGATTACTACCTGCCGAATTGAGAGCATCTGGCAGTCTGCTCTTAGGCACCGGCCAGGATGCTCCGCGGCAGATTATCGGCGCTGCAGAAAAAGAACTCAACGAAATTCGCGGCAAGGTAGCCAGCATTGTGTTTCAGGAGCCACTCACTGCTCTGGATCCGCTTATGAAGATCGGGCGGCAATTATCGGAACCGCTTCGCCGCTGGAAGGACCTCAAGGGAGACGCGCTGCAAGAAGCAATCATTTCCGCTCTCATGGAAGTGAGCATCAACAAGCCGGAGCGGATTGCTGCTTCTTATCCTTACGAGATCTCAGGGGGTGAGCGCCAAAGGGCGGCGATTGCAATGGCGCTTGCTTGCGAGCCTTCACTCTTAATCGCAGACGAACCTACTACGGCATTGGACGTGACTGTCCAGGCTGAAATCCTGACATTGCTCGATGCTGTAGTTTCCAAACGAGGGATGTCGCTACTTTTCATCAGTCACGATCTTGCTGTCGTATCGCGAATCACTGACCATGTGCTCGTTATGAAAGACGGCTCGGTAGTCGAATCAGGCTCCCTTGCCGACATCCTTCGATCTCCGCAGCATCCTTATACCCGCGACCTTGTCGCCAGCGCCAAGGAACTTGATAACGCTCTTGAAATCGCGAAAAAGAGTGGAGGGAATTGATGACAACTCCAATTCTTGAGACTCGAAACCTAAATTTCTCCTACCACTCGGGAGTTCCGATTCTCAATGATGTGAACATCTCCATCATGAAGGGCCAGAACGTCGGCCTTGTCGGCGAGTCGGGATCTGGCAAGAGCACTATTCTCCGTCTTCTTCTTGGCATTCATCATCCGACGCAGGGTCAGATTCTCTTTGGCGGTGAAGAGTTATCTCTTAAAGACAAGGAACAAGCACGTAGATTCCGCAGTCACGTGCAGGTTGTCTTCCAGGACCCATACTCCTCCCTCGACCCCCGGCAACGCGTCGATCAACTAATTGCCGAGCCTCTTCGCTCACTGGGTCTTGCCAAGGATGCAAACCCAGGAAGCAGCCGAGCCAGTATCAACAAGTGGATCGAGGACGAAGTAGTAGAAGCTCTCAAATCGGTAGGTCTGCCTGCTGATTCAGCTAAACGCTATCCCGATGAGTTCTCAGGCGGCCAGCGCCAACGCATTGCGATCGCCCGAGCAATTGTCTGCAAACCACAAGTGCTTCTTGCGGACGAGCCCGTAAGTGCCCTCGACGTATCTACACGCGTGCGTGTCATCGATCTCATTGCCGAGCTGGGAACCACGAAAGGTCTCACCATCGTCATGGTTTCTCATGACCTTGCCGTAGTTGCCGCTTTGTGCAAGCAGAGCATTGTTCTGGAAAGAGGCATAGTCGTAGAGCAAGGCGCTACGGCAACAGTCCTTGGGGCTCCAAGTCATCCATACACACAAAGACTTATTGAAAGTCTTCCCCGTCTACCAGTGGGTTAACGCGCCTGAATTAATTCCCATCCCAGTTGGACATCTCGACAGCGAATGGATCAAGTCCCATCGGGCCAAGTTTCAAGGCATACGAATGAAATTTCTTTAAAGAAAAGTTTGCACCTAGACGTTGCTTTGCATCCTCTCGCGTTTTCATCCACACTCGCTCGCCGACTTTGTATGAAATCGCCTGCCCGGGCCAACCAAGGTATCGATCTATTTCGCTCGTTGCGTGCGCGTCGTCGAGGAGCGCCCGGTTCATCAGCACCTCGTAAGCAGAGTGCGCGTTCCAAACCTCTCCGTTGTAATCGGTATATCCAAGGTGCATGCCAATGTCGACAACGACTCGTGCAGCACGGAGAGCCTGTCCGGATAGGAAACCCATCTCTATTCCAGGATCGCCAAAAGCGCCAAGTTCGTCCATCAGTCGCTCCGCATACAGCGCCCAACCT
>DASVIG010000019.1:0-41107 GCA_036382195.1 Candidatus Nanopelagicaceae bacterium | reverse complement strand
CCGGATGATCCGGTGATGTCGGCTCGCGCTGCAGAGATCGATGCCGAAGGCGGAAGTGGTTTCATGCAGGTATCGCTACCGCGGGCAGCGCTGTTGTTGGCACAGGGCACGGGGCGATTGATCCGTTCCCTTGAAGATCGCGGTGTCGTCGCCATTTTGGATTCTCGGATTGTTACCAAGCGATATGGCTCGGTCCTTCTCAATTCGATGCCGCCACTGTGGCGAACTTCCGATGAGAAGATCGTCAAAGATTCTTTGAAACGCTTATCAGAACAGTTCGATCAGGAGTGATTTAACTGCTGGCCACGATTTAGCAAAACTGGGGTGCAATTGCATCGAGTCAATCTCATCCCAATCCATCCAGCGCAATTCTTGGGATTCCGCGTTCATCTCGTGCGGGAAGAGTTCGATGTGAGCCGCGGCGATAATCGTGTCGTAGCGCCAATCCAGATGATCATCGGTGTGGGTGCGGAGCACCGAGAGATACTGCGGATCAATTCCCGTCTCTTCGACCGCTTCACGGATTGCCGCTTCGACTGGCGTCTCATGGGAATCGCGGGCACCACCGGGAATTCCCCAGGTGTCACCATTGTGAACCCACTCGGAGCGGTGTTGTAGAAGCAGGGTGCGATCTCGTACCAACAAAAGGCCGGCGGCTCCATGCAGACCCCAATGTTTGCCGCCACAACGACAGGCCACCCAGCCGTCACCATCTCTGTGTGCCACATACCCACCCTAGAACTACCGCCGTGACCTTTCCACAGCACACACGGTCGGCGGACCTGTGCTTTTGGAAACTTTTACTCTCACGTTATGACCCATTTCATATCACCCAAACTCCTCATCCCGATCGTCTTCATTTCTCCTTTCCTCTTTATCCCTTCTGCGTTGCACACCGAACCGGCGATGGCGGCTGATTGCATCAACCGCGCGTGCATCGATGTTTACACTCAGAACGGCGAGATCATCATCGAAGGGCGCAAAGGCGCAAGCCCGGCTGCGAAACCGAAACCACAACCGAAACCAAAACCTAAGCCGACGATCGCACCCAAGCCACGAGTAATTGCGCCGAAACCTAAGGTTGTTTTTCCACCAAAACCAGAGACGACCATCAAGGTAAAGCCGCGGGTCAGAACAACGAGTCAACCGCGGAAGAAAGTAGTGCGGAAAGTTTTGCCTAAGGTCGTGCCAAAGGTGGTACCGAAAGTGACAACGGGTGTTTCGTTAAATGATCGATTGGTCAAGTTACTTCCTATGGGAGCCATTGCTCGACAGCCGGCAAGAAATGCGATTGTGAAAGTTCCGGTGATTTACTGGTGCAATCTGCCGGAAGTTTTCACCACGAAAGTGGCGATAGTCGGAGAGGTCATTGATGTCACCATGCGTCCTTCATTCCTCTGGAGTTTCGGCGATGGCTCCTTCTTTGCGACGACGAAGGCAGGCGCGGCATTTCCCCATGAAACTATTTCTCATACCTATAACCATGCGGGCACTTATTTGGTGACGATGCTCGCAACCTGGGGTGGCACGTGGAGTCATAACGGAGTGGTGCGAGCGATCACCGGCGAAGTGCGGAAAGTCTCGATTACGACGATGAGTGTTGCCAATGGCCCTATCCGGATAACGGGGTGAGTCACCATGAGGTCTTCTCCACAGCCCATCGCGTTATGGAGAAAAAATGTGGGTCGCTACGAGAAGTGTTCTCTCCTATGACAACATTAACTTCACCTCACGATTTATTGGCGGCAATTCCTTTTCTTATCGGGTATCACCCGACTGACTCGCTAGTTCTTATTTCATTGAAGGACGAGGCCGTAGGTATGGCGATGCGAGTTGATTACCCGCCCCTAGCCGATGCAACCTCGCCCTTCGACGCATATGAGGCGCTGGTCTTTCACTTGGTCCGCGAAGGCGCAGAAGGCGCGTTGATGGTCGCCTATGTGCCCGATGATCGGACCGACGGGGAGGAGATCCTGGGAAATCTTGCGGCAGCTTTGACTAAATCCGATATCGAGGTCCGCGAATCCCTCCTAATTTTCAAAGGACAATGGCGCTCGCTCCTCTGCGACGATGTGGATTGCTGTCCAGTTCAAGGACGACCGCTGCCTGAGATTTCCTCTTCTCGCATCGCCGTCGAACAGGTTGCCCAAGGTCGGCCTATGCCATTCGCAGATGTCACCGGTCTGGCAGATTCGATTTCCCCACTACCGCTGGCGAGCGACCCCGACTTCCAAAAAAATGTGGCTGAGCATGCTGTCGATTCAGAGGCGCCGAATATTCAGGATATTCAGCGCGAAGGTGCAGTTGCGGTCATCGACTTGGCCTCGAGATTTATAGCCGGATCCATAGGTCAGGAGATCCTCGCCGACCAGGCCCTCTCTGCCCGCGTCCTAGGACGCCTGCGCGATATTCAAGTTCGAGATTTTGCCCTGGGCTCCCACAATGACGACACCCTCCATGTCTACGGTGCGATGTGGCTCTACCTTCTGCGGATTGCGCCAAAAGGTTTCATAGCGCCTGTGGCATCGTTATTGGCCGCGCTCGCATACGAGCGAGGGGATGGAGCCCTGGCTCATCGTTGCCTCGATCGCGCCGTAGAAGATGATCCTGCCTACTCTCTAGCCGGATTGCTCTGCCGAGTCTTCAGCGCGGGCTGGCCGCCTGAGTCCTTTGCGGCGATGCGCAAGGATCTGCATCCGAAAGTCTGTGCGGCAATCTTCGATAGGTGAAAACTCATTTTCATTAAATCCTTCCGGTCGCGTACCATGGGTTACAGGTCACGAGTTCCAGGTTTGAGCCCCAGCTAACTGGACGGCAACCCTCCAACGCGGCGGGGTGCTCTGGGTGAGGACCGGGTTGATAGCCCTGCTATCGACAAACGCGGAGGCACTATATGACTTCACCATCTCTCGTGACGGGTGCCTGGTTTGAGACGCAGGATCCGGGCGAGCGCAAATTTATTTCCATTGGTGATCTCGCTCTGGAAAACGGGGAAACCCTCTCCGATGTCACGATCTGCTATCAGAGTTGGGGAACGCTCAACGCCGCGCGCGATAACGCCATCCTTGTCAATCATGCCCTCACCGGTTGGTCGGATGTTCCAGGATGGTGGCCATCCATGGTCGGACCAGGCTTGGCCTTTGATACCGATAAATATTTCATCGTCTGTCCCAATGTCATTGGCGGATGTCAGGGAAGCACCGGCCCATCCTCGCTTGCCCCTGACGGCAGGCGGTATGGATCGCGCTTTCCCACCATCACGATCCGCGACATGGTTGCCGCTGAAGTTGCCTTTAGCGATCTTCTGGGAATCAAAAAATATCGATTAGCCGTAGGTCCCTCCCTGGGTGGAATGCGGTCACTGGAGTGGGCCGTGCAATTTCCCGAACGAGTCGGCGCAATCTGCACCATTGGGTCATCGGCCGTGGCAACCGGGGATCAGATTGGAACAGCGTCAATTCAAATTAGGGCGATTAAGACCGATCCGCATTACCACCGCGGCGATTACTACGAGAAAGAGAAAGGCCCGCTCGAGGGCTTAGGCATCGCCCGCCGGATTGCCCACCTGACTTATCGGACCGAAGCAGAGATGGATGTGCGTTTTGGCCGGCAATTACAGGGCGATGAGACCGGTCGCTATGCCGTTGAGTCCTATCTGGACCACCAAGCCCAGAAATTAGCCCACCGTTTTGATGCAAATACCTATATTGCGCTGACAGAGGCGATGAACTCCCATGACATCGGCCGGGACAGGGGAGGGGTCGCCGATGCACTGGCTAGCATCCAAGTTCCCGTCGTAGTGGTCTCGATCGACACGGATCGGCTCTTTCCACCGCGTCTGCAGGCGGAAATCGCCGAACTTGTTCCCAGCGCGCAACCTTTAGCCACGATCTCCTCGCCCTTCGGGCACGACGGGTTTTTAGTCGAAGTGGAGGCTGTAGGTGAGGTAATTCGCCACGCCCTCACGCTGGGATAGCCCCATCTGCCGGAAAAAGCGGGTTCCGATGTGCATTTAGCCTGTGGACAATTTATAATATAGCCATCGCTTCTTCGCGATTGGTCGGCAGAGATCAATTTAGCGGAGTCAAACAAAAGGACTGATGTGGCTTCTCTTAGTGCGCTCAAAAATAGGGCCAAGACATCTGTGGCAAAAAAGACCCCCGTGAAAAAAGTGACTGCAAAGAAAGCAGTAGCCAAGAAAGCCGTGGCGAAAAAGACTCCGATGAAAAAAGTTGCTGCAAAGAAAATTCCACTCAAAAAAGATTTAACGCCCGCAGATGTACGTTTGATTATCAGTGCAAAAGAAGCAATTGCACGACAGTCCGAAGTCACGGAAGAACTTGAATCTCGAGGCGTCACTAGCCTCAATAGAATTCCTAAACAGATCGACAAGCCCCTTGTTGATGAGGCCCGCGAACTTCATACAACAGTCGACACACTGACGGAGAAATTGCACAAGTTAGGTCTAGGTAGCCCCAACCGCATTCTGAAAAAATCAGAGTATGCATTGGTTACTCCAGTTGCGTCAACAAAGGCCGTAAAAGCAGAGACAGTAGTTGCCAAGATTGATGGCGAAGATGTCGAGTTGGAAGAAGTTGAGTTAGAAGACCTTGACGCTCTCGTAGCCAGCGTTGCCGCAGATGAACCGGTCGATGATAAAGCCAACACACCACGCGTGGTGAATCTGGCCGAAGAGAGCAATGGCAACGAAGAGAATGCGTTCACTCTTAAAGCATCCGAAGAGGATGATGCCCCGGCTCAGACCGTCATGACCGCAGGAGCAACGGCAGATCCGGTAAAGGATTATCTCAAGCAAATTGGCCGTGTGGCTCTTCTCAATGCTGAGTTAGAAGTAGAACTTGCTACACGGATAGAGGCAGGTTTATTTGCCGAAGCCAAAATTGCAACTGAGAAGAAGCTGGAAAAGAAACTCAAGCGCGAACTTGAATGGATTGCCGAAGACGGTAAAAGAGCAAAAAACCACCTACTAGAGGCGAACTTACGTCTGGTTGTCTCATTGGCCAAGCGCTATACCGGTCGCGGCATGCTCTTCCTTGACTTGATTCAAGAAGGCAACCTCGGATTAATCCGTGCTGTTGAGAAATTTGATTACACAAAGGGTTACAAGTTCTCAACGTATGCAACCTGGTGGATACGTCAGGCAATCACCCGCGCAATGGCAGATCAAGCTCGGACGATCCGTATTCCGGTTCACATGGTGGAAGTAATTAACAAGTTGGCTCGTGTACAGCGCCAGATGTTGCAGGACCTGGGCCGCGAACCTACCCCAGAAGAGCTTGCCAAAGAATTGGATATGACACCCGAGAAGGTGGTCGAGGTGCAGAAGTACGGCCGCGAGCCAATTTCACTTCATACTCCATTGGGAGAAGAAGGTGACTCTGAATTTGGTGACTTGATCGAAGACTCTGAAGCTGTTGTGCCGGCCGACGCAGTTTCCTTTACCTTGTTGCAGGAGCAGTTGCACGCTGTTTTAGACACGCTCTCTGAGCGCGAAGCCGGGGTAGTGGCGATGCGCTTTGGGCTCACTGATGGTCAACCTAAGACCCTGGATGAAATCGGCAAGGTTTATGGGGTCACTCGCGAGCGCATCCGCCAGATTGAATCCAAGACAATGTCGAAGTTACGTCACCCCTCGCGCTCGCAGGTCTTACGCGACTACCTCGATTGATTGATCAGTAGATAGATTCCATGACCGATCACCTAAAGATGCAAGTCAAAGCAAACGGCTCAATACGAGTCACAGGTACTGTTGATTTCGTTGATGCAGAAGGCAATATTCTCAAGACGGAGACGGATTTTTCGCTCTGTCGTTGCGGTCACTCTGAGAACAAGCCATTTTGCGACGGCTCACATAGAAAAAATAACTTCGAAGCACCTGCTCTTTAGTTAATGGCAGGCTCTTCGATCAACTTATCAGTCTCGTCTTGAATTTTAGCAACAACTGACTTAAGGCCCGCTGCATACTCTTTTCCATGGTGGCCGCAGAAAAGTAGTTCTCCGCCGGAGAGCAGCACGGCGCGAACATAGGCCTGGGCTCCGCAACGATCACAACGGTCGATTGCATTGAGAGGGTTGGCCTCAAGGATCGTCTGCTCGGTCATCACTCTCTCCTTACGTTAGGGCCCACCTTGGGTCTTCGTTATAGGTAACATCAAACCATGTATTGGTTATTCCCCGCTCGCTATTAGAAATAAATCTTTTCTCTCATGTGATCTTCCACGCAACCGAAAGTGGCCCTCACCCCGAATTCTCAGGCTTTCCACCCTCAAATGACGCATTGCGGCGCGCTTACCGTTGTATACGGACGGAAATGACTAGTCTTTCGGCCCGTGGCCCGGAAATTAAGTGAGAACATCGAGGCAAGTTATACAGCGAAAGATCTCGCGGTTCTGGAGGGTCTTGATGCGGTGCGCAAACGTCCCGGAATGTATATCGGCTCCACCGATTCACGGGGCCTCATGCACTGTCTCTGGGAGATCATCGACAACTCGGTCGATGAGGCGTTAGCTGGTTATTGCAAGAAGATCGACATCAACCTCGAATCTGATGGATCTGTCGAAGTTCATGACGACGGACGCGGTATTCCGGTTGATAAAGAACCCAAAACGGGTCTGACTGGGGTAGAAGTTGTTCTGACGAAATTGCATGCCGGTGGAAAATTTGGCGGCGGCTCATATGCCGCCTCAGGTGGATTGCACGGAGTTGGCGCCTCTGTAGTGAATGCGCTCGCATCGCGCCTGGATGCGGAAGTAGATCGAGACGGAAAGATCTACTGGATGTCATTTCAACGGGGCGTAGCCGGAATATTCGAGGGGGAAGGGCCCAAAGCTTCTTTTGCACCGGCTTCTGGCCTGCGCGTGGTAGGGAAAGTCGCTCACAAAGTCACAGGCACTCGAATCAAATGGTGGAGTGATAAGCAGATCTTTCTCAAAGAAGCTGAGCTGGATTTGGAAGAGGTCTATGCCCGCGCCCGCCAGACTTCCTATCTCGTTCCTGGTTTGACCCTCAATGTCAATGACAATAGGACCAAAGTGAGAACCTCTGAGACTTTCTTCCATAAGGGAGGCATCTCGGAATATTGCACATTCTTGCAACCGGATGAGCCAGTCGGCGATGTCATCCGTCTGTTCGGCAGCGGCCACTACTCAGAGACCGTGCCTGTCCTGGATGATCAGGGGCACATGGTTTCCACTGAAGTCGAACGCGATATGGACGTCGACATCGCGATGAAGTGGGGCAACGGCTTCGATACCACCTTGAGGTCTTTCGTCAACATTATTGCAACGCCCAAGGGCGGAACACACATGCAGGGATTCGATCGCGCCATCACTAAGGCGTTCAATGAGGCGCTGCGGTCGACAAAGACATTGAAGAATAATGAAATCGATGTGATCAAAGATGACATCATGGAAGGCCTCACTGCCGTCGTCACAGTGCGTATGTCCGAACCGCAGTTTGAGGGACAGACCAAGGAAGTACTGGGCACAGCAGCAGCCACACGGATAGTTGCTGCAGTAGTTGCCGAACAGATGAAGGCCTTCTTCTCCACAACAAAGCGGATCGACAAAGCCAATGGACGATTGATCCTGGAGAAGGTTGTAGCCGCATCTCGAACACGAATCTCCGCCCGAGCCCATAAGGATTTGCAGCGCCGCAAGAATGCGCTAGAGAATTCCTCTCTGCCTACCAAATTATCCGATTGCCGTTCTGAGGATATCTCGCGCACAGAACTCTTCATTGTCGAAGGCGAATCAGCCCTTGGCACGACAAAGGCCGCACGAAACTCGGAATTCCAGGCCATTTTGCCCATCCGCGGCAAGATCTTGAATGTGCAGAAAGCATCCCTTTCACAGATGCTCGATAACACCGAATGTGCATCGATAATTCAGGTGATCGGGGCAGGTTCGGGCCGCTCTTTCGAACTTGATGAGGCACGCTATGGACGAATTATCTTGATGTCCGATGCTGATGTGGATGGCGCCCATATTCGATGTTTACTGCTGACATTGCTCTATCGGTACATGCGCCCGCTCATTGATGCCGGACGGGTATTTGCCGCTATCCCGCCCCTGCACCGGATCGAGGTGATGGGCTCTGGGGGCAAGAAGGGGGATTTCTATTACACCTACTCCGACGATGAGATGAAAAAAGTCCTGGGAGATCTCACCAAGGCCGGCAAGAAGTGGAAAGAGCCGCTGCAGCGCTACAAGGGCCTGGGTGAGATGGATGCTGCACAGTTGCGAGACACCACGATGGATCCCGACCATCGCACTCTGCGCCGAGTCACGGTCAACGATGCAGCCGCAGCCGATGCCATGTTTGAGCTTCTGATGGGTAACGATGTTGCTCCACGTAAAGAGTTCATTTCAACCGCCGATATTGATCGGGAGCGGATAGACGCCTAGTTTCGCGAATGGTACCAGTATGGTACCATTTCTTCATGGCTATGAATCTGCGTCTCTCACCGCAACAGAGTGAGGGTCTACGACGGACCGCGGCAGAAAAGGGTGTCTCCATGCAGGAGGCAGCCCTAACGGCAATTGATGCATACATTTCACATCGAGGAGATCGGCTCAAGGCGGCCATTGCAACGATTGCCACCGAAGACGCCGAACTTCTCGGTCGACTTTCCAAGTGACGGAGTCTCTCGATTTTCTGACGCTTGATGATCTTTTAGAAATTGGCGCGGCGCTCATCCCCGATTTTCGCGTGCGTGACCTGGGTTTGCTGGAGTCGGCATCGATGAGACCGCAAACTTCGGTCTACGGAGAGGATGCCTATCCAAGTTTTAGCCAGAAGGTCGCGTCTCTCATGCACTCTCTTGCTCGCAACCATGCTTTAATCGACGGGAATAAGAGACTGGCATGGTCCGCCGGAAGAGCATTCTGTCTGATGAATGGTCGGGATCTAAAGATACCAATTGACGAAGCCGAAAATATAATTCTGGCTCTTGCCCAAGGCAAACTTGAAGTGCCAGATCTAGCAGCCATAATCGAACGATATCTTCTGTCCGTAAAAGAAGGTTTATGAGAGCAAGAGCTGGCTGGACACGGCGATCTTGGTTTTGCGGGGCGTAGCGAATGATTTACCCACTGCGGTGAGTTCGTCGGCCACCTGTTTTTTGATGTTCTCTTCGCTTTTGAGCAAGGTCGTAAGGGCTGAAATTGTGGATTTAAGGTCCTTCTGCTCGGACTCCAACTCCAACTTCGACATCTTGGTTAAGCGACGCAGGGGCATGTCCAAAATATAGGTGGCCTGCTCGTCGTTGAGTTTGAAACTCTTGATGAGAGCATCTTTCGCGACAGCGGCATCATCGCTGCCACGGATGATTTTGATGACCTTATCGATGTCGATGATGGCTTTCAGGAGTCCATCGACCAATGTCAGGCGGCCACTTGCCCTGGCTTTGCGGAACTCCGAACGGCGGCGGACAACCTCAATGCGATGGGCAATGAATACCTGCAGGAGTTCTTTCAATCCCAGGGTCTGCGGTTTGCCATTGACGAGAGCTACAGCATTGATGGAGAAAGCATCTTCCATCGGGGTGAGTTTGAAGAGTTGCTCAAGGACTTGTTCGGGTTCGAATCCATTTTTGAGTTCAATGACAACGTTGGTCCCGGTCTTACCATCGGTGAGATCGATGATGTCGGAGATGCCTTGAATTTTCTTGGCTTTGGCCAGATCCGCAATACGTTCAACAACTTTCTCCGGGCCAATTGTGAAGGGCAGTTCCTTGATGATGATCCCCATTTTCCGCGATGACACCTTGCTGATTTCAACGGTTGCCCTGACTTTGAAACTTCCTTTGCCCGTTGCATAAGCCTCGCGGACTCCTTCAACCCCGACGAGTTCGCCGCCAGTGGGGAAATCGGGCCCGGGAACAAATTTCATCAACTGTTTTAAAGTGGCTGTGGGGTTCTGGATGAGGAACTTGGTGGCTGCGATGATTTCACCCAAATTGTGCGGTGCCATGTTGGTTGCCATGCCGACGGCGATGCCCGAACCGCCATTAACCAAGAGGTTGGGATAGGCCGCTGGAAGGACGAGAGGTTCCATAATCTGTCCGTCGTAGTTGGAACCGAAATCGACGGTGTCCTCATCGACCTCTGCCACCATGGCCATTGCAGGTAGCGCCAATCGTGCCTCGGTGTACCGCATTGCTGCCGGGCCGGCGTCGAGTGAGCCGAAATTTCCATGGCCATCAATGAGGGGCAGGCGCATCGAGAAAGATTGCGCCATGCGGACAAGCGCGTCGTAGATCGCGCCATCGCCGTGTGGATGCAACTTACCCATGACCTCACCCACGACACGGGCGCTCTTAACGTGACCGCGCTCGGGGCGAAGGCCCATCTCTGCCATCTGATGCAAGATGCGACGGTGTACTGGCTTCAACCCATCGCGTGCATCGGGCAGCGCGCGCGAATAAATAACCGAATACGCGTACTCGAGAAAAGAGTCCGACATCTCGGACGCGACGTCGATGTCGACGATCTTGCCGGCATATTCACCCGGTTTTGGGCCGATTGGTTTCTTGCCTCTGGTGGTCGGAGTCTTCGCAGTTGCCATGGCGGTGATTATGCCAAGAGAGTGCTTTAAAGTGCGGTAGTGACCTGCGGACGGGCGCCGACAATTCCCACGTTACGGGAGGCCACTTCCGCGCCAGATTGCATGCACCTTCGTAAATCTTTCCCTGTGACCCACGCCGCAAGATATCCGCCTGCAAAAGAATCGCCTGCTCCGGTGGTATCGACCACTGTTGTCTCAACCGCGGGGACCGCGATAATGAGGTTGCCGCGAGATTTACCAATAGCGCCGTGCGATCCGCGCTTTATTATTGCGGTCGGCGCATAGAGCAAAAGCGCGTCGAGGGCTTCTTCCAGAATAATTTTCCCAGTAAGAAAAGTTGCTTCCTCTTCATTCATGAGCAGGGTGTTCATCAGCGGCAACCAACTCCGGATCTGGTCGATGGGCACTTGGCTCATCCCACCTACTGTCGCGGGATCAAAGAAAATCGGTATATCCATCGCAGATATTGCTTCAATCATTTTCAAAATACCCGGCCGTGAGAGTTGATCTAAGAGGGCATACCCGGAGAGGTACACAGCTTCAAACCCATCTAGCTCGGGCAAATCGCCTAAAGTCAATCCAGAATTGGCGCCCGTTTCTGGAAACATCGTCCGCTCGCCACGTGGATCCACGAGAACAACGACGACCCCTGTCATGGCCCCGTGAATAACTAGGTTGTGGTGGGCCACTCTGAGGGCATCGAACTCGGTGATGACGGCGAAACCGGCCGGGTCATTGCCCACGTGGGCGACTATGTGAGTTGAAGCCCCGGAGAATGCCGCCCAAGCAGCAACATTTCCTGCCGCACCTCCGCAGTGCGTGGAAATTTTCGAGGGGGTGTCACTCCCGTAGTTGATCTTGGTGGCGATTTGAACAATGACATCGAGCATGACATCGCCTATGCAGAGAATCTTCGTCATGGCTATGTTAATTGGCGCGCAGCGCAATAGCGATGTCGGCTGCCAATGCGGCGTTGGATTTGATGATCTCAATGTTCACTCGCAGAGATTCACCTTCGCTGGCTGCGTGAAAATGCTCCAGAAGAAAGGGGGTGACCGACTTGCCCGTGATGCCTTCTTTCTTGGCCAGAGCTAATGCGCTGGTGAGAATTTGGTCATGGCGACCGCGATTCATTTCAATCGCGACTGGGTTTGCGACGATGAGCGCCACGTGGTCGGTTTGAAGTATCTGACGCGCGGCGAGTATCGAGGCAACTTCTTGCGCGCTATCGACTCGATGCTCAAGACTGAATCCGGAATCAGTCAGGTAGAACCCTGGAAAACGTGAGGTGCGGAAACCCACCAATCCAATCGCGAGAGTCTCCATCCGCTCCAATGTCGCGCCGACATCCAGAATCGATTTGACGCCGGCGCAGACCACGGTGATATTCAAAGTGGAGAGCGCCGTGAGATCGGCAGATTCATCGAAGGATTCACTTGCACCACGGTGCACCCCACCTAACCCGCCGGTTGCAAAGACCGATATACCGGCATGAACGGCCAGATGCGCGGTGGCCGCCACAGTGGTGGCCGCACTTTTGCCTTGGACGACAATGATTGCAAGATCTCGACTGGATGCCTTTGAGATGTCATCCCTATTGGCGATCGTTTCAAGTTCAGAATCAGTCAGTCCGATATGTACGACTCCATCAATTACTGCAATTGTTGCCGGAGTCGCACCGCGATTGCGCACGATGGATTCGACTTCCCGCGCCACCTGAAGATTCTGTGGTCGTGGCAAGCCGTGGCTGATGATTGTGGATTCAAGGGCAACGACGGGTTTGTTGCCGTCAAGGGCGGTACGAACTTCATGTGATAAATGCATTGCAGGCATCTTGACACTCACGGGAACACGATAGTGCTTTTGATGAGAGGATAACACCGTGCATCTGGGTGAGATCGCTCCATCAATTTTTGCCAGCCTTGGGCTACCAGATACGTATGATCGCATCGGAACCGGCGAAAGTCCGGCAGGTCTGGAATGTTTATTTCTTGTTGACGGTCTGGGTGCGCAAGTTATTCAGGAGTTCAATCATTATCTGCCGACCATTAGTTCTCTTACTTATTTTGCGGCAGTGGAGACTGCTTTCCCTTCCACCACAGCAACAAGTCTGGCAACTTTGATGACCGGCGAACTGCCTGGCGTGCACGGAATGTTGGGGTACACGGTTCGTGTTCCACGAAGTGGTGGTCGAATCCTCAATGCCCTGAAGTGGGACGAGCGCGTCGATCCAACCGTATGGCAACCCGTACCTACCCTTTTTGAACGCGCCTCACATCACGGAATTTCTGTCTCCCACGTTGCTGCGAAGAGATATGAGAACACCGGCTTTACTCAAGCTGCATTTCGCGGCGCGCATTACCGCGGCGCAAATCTTCTCTCTGAACTTGTCGCGCAGACCAAGTCATCTCTCCAACAATCTCCAGCTTTCACCTATGTGTATGTAAACAATCTCGATGTAGCAGGCCACAAGGATGGGGTTGGATCAGAGAAATGGTTGGCGGCACTGCGTTTTATAGACCATCTCGTGACCACCTTGATCACAGAACTTCCCATAGGAACGCGATTCTGGTTAACGTCCGATCACGGGATGATTAATGTTGAAGAGAAAGTGGTCCTTGGTAAAGACAATCCACTCTTGGAGGCCATCTCAACAATCGCTGGTGAACCACGCGCAAGGCACCTGTATTGCGATGAACAAGTCGGAGGATTGGGGCTAAATGAAATCGCAGAGACTTGGCGCGATTTTCTTGGTGATCGGGTCGACGTGTTCACACATGATGAAGCTGTTGCCGCAAACCTTTTCGGACCTACGGTCTCAGAGAATGCCCATGATCGCATGGGCGACCTCATCGTGATATCTCGAGGGGGGCTAGTAATGATTGACCCTAAACGAGAACTCCTCGAGTCTGCAATGGTGGGCCACCATGGAGCGCTAACTCAGGCAGAAAGACTTGTCCCGCTGGGAATGTTCACCATCAACTAACGCAACTTAGAAGTCAGACTCGTCTTCATCGGGTTTGGATGTTCCAAACATAATTTCATCCCAAGATGGGACTTTGGCCCGCCCCGTGACGCCATCTTTGGCCGCGTCCGCATCGGGAGTTTCACGGATGGCCACCAGGCGAGGCCCGTCTCGACCTTCTAAGGGACGTGATTCAGGCAAACGCGCAGATGGATGATTGCCGTAGACCAGCCCGTGACTGGGCGAGCGCGTAGAAGTGCTCTCTTCGCCAACAATCCACCGTGCACCGTCATTGAGCGGGGCAAGGGCTCGGCGAGAAGATTCGAAACTCCAATCGGCAACCCCTATTCCATCGCGATTGGGATAATTCACGCGGATAATCCAACTGCCGTCCTCAATGCGCCAGGTGTTCCATTCGACATCGTCCATGTCCACGCGGCGAGGTGCAAGGTGACCCGTGACGACTTCGAGAAAGGTAACCGGCTCGCGTCCGCTCTCTTTGCGTATGACTACCTCTTGCGCCAATCCAATAATGTACGCCCGCTCTTGCACTATAGGTCCGGCAAAACGTTCGATTTTGTCGATCGCGCAATTTGCTTCGCGAGCCAACGTTTCAATTGGTTCGCCAGAGCGCAATCTGGCCTGGATCTCTCTGACAGAGATTGTTTGGCCCTCGTCGACCCGAACTGCTGCCAAGCGAGGTTGATTGACGCTCGCCCTCAACGTGTCGCTGATCCGCAAGGTGTATTCGCCTTCTTGCCCATCGGTTAAGTTGAGATATGCGCCATCTGTGCTTTTGCCAGTCAATCGAAGTTCGGTCACGATTCCAAGCGTAACCGATTCCAGGTGCGAAAGTAGGGAAGTGTCATTGCGATGGCGCAAAGAAGAGAGCCAATTGGAATCCAGAAACCGCGCGAGGCACCGAAATTGTCGATCACCCAGCCTGCGATGGCGCTAGTGACGGCACCGCCTACTGGCATACCCGCCACAACCCAGGCCAGAGTCTCAGTAATTTGCCCCGGCGGGACTGCGTTCTCAGCAACCCCATAGGCGGAAATGATCAAAGGTGCGATGCCCAGGCCATTACAGAAGAGGGCGATAGCAAGAAAAGTTAGATTGTTGACGAACAAGAAAGGCAGAGAGAGGAAGGTCAGCAGTACAAGAAATACCCAGAACCTTCCAGCATGGTTCATCCGCCACCTGATCACTCCGTTGAATATCGCCGCAATCGCACTCCCTAATGCCCATGCCGCTAAGAGAAGTCCGGTGCGAGAAGCAGCGTGATGTTCTTGGGCATAAGCGACAACGACTATTCCCACAGCGCTAAAAAAACCTCCTAGAAAGATAGCTGGCAGCACCACCGCCTGTACCGCTGGATTCCGCAGTACCGGCGGATGCGGCTCATCCGGGTTGCGAGGATGTGGAGGTGGTTGACTGGACTTCTGCAGCGCGAAGATTGTTGTGCCGATGAGCATGAAGATCATTCCGGCGATCAATCCTGCTTCTGGTGCGATGGAAGTCGCGCACGCAGTCGCAATAACCGGCCCCAGAATAAAAACGATCTCATCCATCAAGCCTTCATAAGAGTAGGCAGTATTGATGAGATTACGATCATCGCCTAAGGCCCAGAGCCATCGCCGGCGCACGAATCCTCCGGTATTGATAACGGTGGCTTCGGCAAAAATGAGCGAAACGAACCAACTCCAAACCGGTGCATGGTGGACCACCAAGAGAATGAAAAAGGTGAGAAGAATCAATCGCGAAGGAACTACGACAGAAAGTACCCGCGATTGTCCGATCCGATCAGCGATGCGCGCCCAGAATGGAAGAGCAGCGGCCACGACGAGCGAACCGACAGCCGCCAGCAATCCAGCCAAGGTATATGAGTGGCTAGCATGGACAATAATGAAAATGAGAGCAAGTGAATCCATGGAGATGGGCATTCGACCGACGAAACCGGCAAGTGAAAATCGCAAACCGCCTGGAGTGGCAAAGAGGCGTCGGTAGGGAGTAAACATGAAGTAAAGCCTAGGGGGCGGTTAGAGTAAGGGTCATGACAGAGTCAGTTGGAACAGATGAATTGTTGGCGCTGGCTTTGCGAGTAGCTCGCGAAGCAGGGGATCTTCTTCTGGATCGACCTGCATCTTTCGAGATATCCACGAAATCTGTCGCTATTGACATTGCAACGCAGATGGATCGTGCTAGTGAAGAACATATCGTCGCTGCTTTGTTACGGACTCGTCCGCAGGATGGCATTATCGCGGAGGAAGGCGCTTCGCGATTATCTCAATCCGGAATTACCTGGGTTATTGATCCGATAGATGGAACAGTCAATTATCTTTACGGACTTCCGGGGTGGAATATCAGCATCGCGGCGAAAGATTCACAAGGACCACTCGTGGGCGTAGTACATGCGCCCACTATCAACTCCACCTGGACGGGCGTACGCGGTGGTGGAGCATTCTTCAACGGATCACCGATTACCTGTAACAATCCGATCGAACTAGATCGTGCACTCATTGGTACGGGTTTTGCTTATGACGTTAGGGAACGAATTAGCCAAGGCCGTGTCATCGCCGATTTGCTCCCGAAAATACGCGATCTGCGCCGGTGCGGGGCGGCCGCGGTGGACCTCTGTTATGTGGCCATGGGGGCTTTCGACGGGTATTTTGAGTCAGGGTTAAAAGAGTGGGATGCCGCCGCCGGTGGTCTCATTGCCACTGAAGCCGGGGCCTGGCTCTCAACGACTCCAGCCGGAATCACGGTCTGTGCAGGTCCGATCCTCCATCCGTACCTTGAGGCAATAGTTGAGCCTGAATCGGAGGCGATTTAGCGCTTACGCACCAGCTGTGGCAAGATAAGCGCCTTACGTCGGTTACACCTAGCCGGGCGTTAATAGGACAGATGTCTCTAGGATGATGAGGACCCACAATGAACGTGCTTGATGCGGTAGATGCTGCTTCGCTTCGCTCGGATATCCCAACTTTTCGAGCCGGGGATGAACTCAAGGTTCACGTTCGCGTAATTGAGGGCAATAAGAGCCGTCTCCAAGTCTTCCAGGGCATCGTCATCCGTCGCCAAGGCAGTGGCGTCCGTGAGACATTCACTGTCCGCAAAGTCTCTTATGGTGTTGGCGTGGAGCGCACATTCCCCGTGCACACACCTGTCATTGAAAAGATTGAAGTTGTCCGAAAGGGCGATGTCCGCCGAGCCAAGTTGTATTACTTGCGTGATCTTCGTGGCAAGGCTGCCAAGATTCGCGAAAAGCGAGGAGCAGTTGATGAGGTTGCAGCAGTTTCAACTCCAGCCCCAGTAGCGGTTGAAGAGGTTGCAGTCGTTGAGACGATTGAAGCACCCGCCGAGCAGGCCTAACTCACTTTGATGAGCAAGAAGGGTTCGATCCTTCGGGAATTTCCTATACTTGTCATAGTTGCATTAGTAGTTTCCCTTGTTATCAAGACTTTCTTGGTGCAATTTTTCTATATTCCATCCGGATCCATGGAAAACACGTTACAAATTCATGATCGCGTGGCGGTGGACAAGCTTCCTTTCTTGTCCAAGACGATTCAGCGTGGGGATATTGTTGTTTTCCGTGACCCAGCACATTGGTTGCCGGATCCAGTTTCAAATGGCGAACCCATTGTGCTCGCCAAGATCACTGAAGGTTTGATCGCGGTGGGAGTTCTACCGGATCCTGCAAAGCAGCACCTGGTCAAGAGGGTTATTGGCGTTGCCGGTGACCATGTCGTTTGTTGTAACAACGATAAATTGATTACGGTAAACGGCATCCCGATTCACGAGCCATATATTTTCAAAGGCGACAATCCCAGTGACATGAATTTCGATGTCACGGTACCAACGGGCAAAATCTGGGTGATGGGGGATCATCGAGGAGCCAGCGCTGATTCGCGCTATCACATGGATGACATCAACAAGGGAATGGTCCCCGTGAGCAAAGTCGTGGGTCGCGTGGTCTCCGTTATTTGGCCGTGGCGCAACGCAACGATCATTCACCGTATCGACGTTCTGAAGTAAATTACTTAAGCCGATGAAGATCATCGAGCAGATATTGCTTGATGCGGGTCTTGCGCCGATTGCTGGCGTTGATGAAGCAGGTCGTGGTGCATGCGCTGGACCACTCCTTGTGGCGGCAGTAATTCTCCGTGATCCTTTTGCGCCGGAGTTGTCCCTTCTGCGCGATTCGAAAGAGTTATCTGCAAGAATCCGCGAGGAACTCTACGAAATCATCGCCCAACAATCCCTAGCCATCTCCCTGGTGGAAATATCATCAGAAGAAGTCGACGAGCGAGGCGTGCATATCGCAAACCTGGAGGGTATGCGTCGCGCGGTACAGGGATTATCGACAATCCCTGGTTTTGTTCTTACCGACGGCTACGCCATACCCGGTCTGGGATTGCCGACGCTAGGTGTATGGAAAGGTGATCAAGTCGTTGCGTCGATAAGCGCCGCTTCCATCGTGGCAAAAGTCTCCCGTGATCGATTGATGCGTGAGGCCGACCTTGAATTTCCAGAGTACGGTTTTGCGCGGCATAAGGGGTATGGCACGGCGTCGCACTCCGCTGCGCTTGCCGTGAACGGACCGTGTCGTATCCATCGTCGTTCGTTCTCCAACGTAGCTGCCCTTATCAACACGGATTCTTAGCGCACAGAGGCAATTCCCTTTTCTCACTTCTTAATTCCATCGAAATATCGTGGCTGCACTATGTCAATCCAGAAGAAATCCCCTCATTCGAGTAAATCCCAAAATATTTCCCTTGGCGCATTTGGTGAAAATGCGGTCACCCAGTATTTGATCTCTAGTGGAGCAACAATCCTGGATCGAAACTGGCGGGTCAGAGAGGGTGAGATAGATATAGTCGCGCAATCTCCTGATGGAAAAGTAATTTTTGTCGAAGTGAAAACCCGATCATCTCTGGCTTTTGGTCACCCTTTGGAATCAATCACAAATAGGAAGGCACATCGACTGCAAAGTCTGGCTCTCGCCTGGCTGGTGACACATAAAAAATTCGGTGCAGATTTTCAGATCGACGCTGCGGCAGTATTGATCGGATCGCGGGGAGAGCAGAGCATCGACTATCGAGCGAATGTTCTATGACTCTGGGACAGAGTTTGGGCATTGCCCTCCTGGGGTTGGATGGGCATGTGGTCAATGTGGAAGTTGACATTGCCAATGGAATCCCCGGATATACCCTTCTCGGGTTGCCCGATGCTGCATTAACAGAATCACGCGATCGCGTCCGTTCGGCATTGGTCAACTGCTCTGAGGCTTGGCCCAATCGCAAAGTGACTGTCTCCCTCTCGCCTGCATGGCTGCCCAAAAGTGGGCCAGGATTCGATCTGCCGATTGCCGTCGCTCTGTTGGTGGCCCAACAGGTAATTCCACCAGAGAGCAGTAGTGAAATCCTCTTTTTAGGTGAGCTCGCTCTGGATGGACGCATTCGCGCGGTCCGCGGGGTTCTGCCATCCCTGATTGCGGCTTACAAGAATGGGATCACTGTGGCAGTTGTTCCGTCGAGCAATCGGCTGGAAGCAGAATTGATGAGCGAGATGACCATCATTCCGATGGATCACCTTCACGCTTTGCTCCGGTGGCTACGAACAGGAGAAAGGGATGAAGCCCAGGAATTGGCTTTACCAAAATGTCAGGATGAGGAGATTCTGGATTTTGTAGATGTCGCCGGGCAAAGTCGTGCTCGGATGGCGGCAGAAGTTGCCGCTGTTGGCGGACATCATCTTCTCTTTATCGGCCCGCCGGGGGCGGGCAAAACTATGATTGCAGAGAGAATCCCTGGGATATTGCCACCTCTTTCGCGCGATGAATCTCTGGAAGTAACCGCCATCCATTCGATCGCGGGAGGACTCAGCGCTCGATCTCCCTTAGCGATAAGTCCGCCCTTCATCGCACCGCATCACACCGCAACACGAGTGGCGATGGTGGGCGGAGGCTCGCAGCAGATCAAACCTGGCGCATGTTCATTAGCCCATCGCGGTGTTCTCTTTGTCGATGAGGCGCCAGAGTGTGGATTGGGTGTTCTGGATGCACTTCGCCAACCGCTCGAATCTGGATCCATCACAATTTCTCGGGGCATCGGAAACGTTTCATATCCATCACGTTTTCTGCTTGTTCTAGCAGCAAACCCATGCCCTTGCGGGAAGTTCACGGGACGCGGTCGTAACTGCACCTGCAGTTCGCTCCAGGTCAGGCGGTACTTAGGGAAATTATCGGGGCCGCTCATGGATCGCATCGACATTCGAGTGGAAGTCGATGCTTTAAGTCGGGTTGAAATGATGCAGACCGAATTGGGTGAGTCCAGCAGAGCGATTCGCAGGAGAGTGATGGCCGCCCGCGAAATTGCAGCGCATCGATTTATCCATGAACCATGGAAGCTGAACTCGGAGATCCCCAGTCGCGCGCTGCGCACGACATATCAGCCCGAGCGCGCTGCGATGAATTTTCTCCACAACGAATTGGACCGTGAGCATATAACTGCAAGGGGACTTCACAAGGTGATGCGAACGGCATGGAGCGTGGGAGACCTTGCTGGCCATCTACAACCCACCTTAGGTGACACTCAAAATGCCTTTGCTATGCGTGAAGGAGTGAGGTCATGAATATTCGCGAAGCACGTGCGATTTTGATCTCCGCGATTGAAGGTGGTACGCCTTTTTGGATCAGAGAGATAGAGTTTCATGGGCCTGTTGCAATTGTCGAGAAATTGCGCAATGGCTGTTACGACCCTGTCAAGTTCGAAAGAATCATTCGCACTGTGCGCGAGGCAAACGCAGCAGAAATCCTAGAGTGCATTGCTAAGACCGAGTCGAGGTTTGTAATCCCCGAGGACGAACTCTGGCCACACATGCTCAACGACCTGGCCACTCCACCGATTGGATTGATTGTAAAAGGTTCCATCGATGCTCTGCATTTGCCATCGCTCTCTATTGTCGGTACCCGCAATCCCACCAATTACGGGGTCAGGATTGCTTCTGATTTTGCTGCCGGTTTCGTTGATCGAGAGTGGGGCATCGTCAGCGGAGGCGCGTATGGGATTGATGCGGCAGCACATAAGGGAGCTCTGGTGGCAGAAGGTGTCACCATCGCAATACTTGCATCTGGAGTCGACGTTAACTATCCGGCAGGTCATGCCCGACTTTTTGCGGAGATTGCCGAGAACGGCGCGTTGGTCAGTGAAGTCCTGCCAGGAACGCGTGCACTTCCATCGCGTTTTTTGACGCGCAATCGTTTGATCGCCGCTTTGTCGAAAGCAACATTGGTGGTCGAGGCAGCTTTTCGAAGTGGTTCCTTGCGCACGGCACGCGATGCGAGCGAGTTGATGCGCCCCGTGATGGCGATTCCTGGACCGATTACCTCAGCTACAAGCGAGGGGTGTCATCGCCTCATTGGCGAAAGAGCAGCTGAAATTGTCACATCTATCGTTGATGCGGTGGAGTTCGTTACGACGTTTAGATGAGAGAATAAGACCATGAGTAAATTTCGGTCGGGCTTTGTTGCCATTGTCGGCCGTCCAAATACAGGCAAGTCCACCCTCGTCAATGCGTTGGTCGGAAGCAAGATCGCGATCACCTCTCCGCATCCCAACACCACCCGTCATGCAATTCGCGGCATAGTCAACCGTCCCGAATTTCAGGCGATCTTGGTCGATACGCCCGGAATACATAAAGCCAAGACTCTCCTAGGGCATCGCTTGAACGCTGTAGTTGGAGAGAGCATCGATTCTGTCGATGTGATCGTAATGTGCTTGCCAGCCGATGAGAGTTCGGGCTCGGGGGATGAGTTTCTCATCAACGAGATCGCAAAGTATCCGAAAAGCATCAAGATTGCAGTTGTCACTAAGACCGATCTCGTCAGTAAATCTCAATTGGCTCATCGACTTTCCGGCATTATCGCTCTTGCAAAGGACTTCACATGGGATGAGATTATTCCGGTCTCAGCGGTCATCCACGAGCAGATAGATCTTCTGGCGAATCTCATCGGTGGTCTATTGCCAGAGGGCCCGGAGTTCTATCCCAAGGATGTGGTGAGTGATCAAACACCTGAGAAGTTAATCTGCGAATTGATCCGCGAAGCCGCTCTGCGGGACGTACGGCAAGAATTGCCTCATTCCATCACTGTGACAATCGATGAGATGTCAGAGCGAGAAGATCAGGGCAGTCGTCCTTTCTATGACATTCACGCCACTATTCACGTGGAGCGAGATTCGCAGCGGGGAATCCTGCTTGGCCATCAAGGCGAACGGCTCAAGGACGTTGGGACGCGTGCCAGAGCCGACATTGAACGGATTTTAGATGCCCGAGTTTTTCTCGGTCTTCACATCAAGGTGTCTAAGGAATGGCAGCGCGATCCAAAACTCCTAGAGAAGTTAGGATTTAATCAATCGTAAGGGAATCTTTTTCCTTTCAGAATGAGAAAGTATTTAGAAGCAGACCGGCTTAACTAAAGTTTGCGTCGCTGGGATGGCGTGGCCCACGATCGCTTCATTTGCAGACTGGTGAAAAATGTTGTAAGCCGCAGTCAATTTGTTTTGGACCTCTTCGGGGGCCGCATTTCGTAGGGCTACGTACTGCGCAGTGTTGGTAACTGCCGAGTATTGAACTTTATTTCCAGCTGGCTGGATCCAGACAGCCGAGGAGAATCCGGTGCAAGAGAAATTTATCGGGTTGCTACTAGCTGAAAGAGGATTGTGTATACCGCTACAGGTGAACCAGGTATAAAGACCCGGATTACCAGCGCGCTCTCCTTCTCCCAAGAGAACGGAGTAACACGAAAGCTTTGCTTGACTAAAGGTGCCAAATGATGAACCCTGACCTTGGTTCTGTTCCAAATTGGAGGTCACGACTTGAATGTATAATTGAATTTGTTTGGATGAGAAAGATGTGTTGGCGACTGTAAGCGGCGCAGAACTCGAACCGCCGATGATCATCATTGAGAGCGCTACGAGGCTCCATTTTAATATCGGTTTCATCGAATCAGGTTGCCGCACTGGAATTCGCGAATGTCGGAAATGTCCATCCATGTACCGTGGAGCAAGAGCTCTGGACTGAAATGCGGTGGTATTGATCTGAGCTGTTGAAAATTGTTGTGCTGCCACAACAACTGGGTAGCCAGCCAGGGTGAAACGATGAGGAAGAACGCGTGAGAGTGCACCCATTACAAACTCCCACCTATGCAGATCTATGGCGGGAGAGACATCTTTGGCTCGTTGGAAAAAGGAATGCCCTTTGAATGTTTTGTGCAAAAACATCGAAAGTCTCATCCCTTCAAAACTATTAGTTGTGCGATGATTTATCCGTGATTACAGGTAGCAGCACCATGGTCCGCCGATTGAGGCAGTGCTCTTTACGGCTGCTCCGGATGGAGCTGCGCTCAAGACGGTTAGAAAGACGGCTGCTAAAAGTACGGCTGTTAATTTCTTCACAATATTCCCCCAATGGTCTTTACACCTTGTAAAGATTCTCTGTAAGATATCCCACATTTAAGGGAAAGGGAAGACCCAGATGGATTTTGGCGCAAGATTAAAGAGCCAACGCGAACGGGCCGGTCTGACTCAAGCTGAACTGGCCGATGGGATATCTGCTGCCAGTTACATCTCGCTCCTGGAGGCCGGAAAGCGGAAGCCCAAACCAGATTTGGTCAAGAAACTGGCCTCACGCCTAGGGATCTCGGCCGACGAATTGGTCATCGACCAGAAGGACCAGGAGGTGGGCTGGGCGTTGAATGTGGCTCAAGTGGCCCTGAGTTCGGGTGACCTCGAGGTAGCGAAAGATTTCGCCCAGCGCACTCTTGCAGCCAGCCAGGACGATAACGGCGCGCTCCTTGCCGCCTCGGTCGTTCTGCTTCAGGTGCGCGTGCGTGAAGGCGAAGTTGAGGGCGTATTGGATGAACTCGAAGGGCTCTTCAACAACCATACTCAGGCCTCTCCTGACGTCCGCGCTCGTATTGGCAATGAGATCGTCAGGGTCTGCTTCCGTTTTGGCAATCTCGGACTTGGGATTCAACGGGGCGAAGAAATGTTGCGACAGTACGCGACATTGTGGCCTGAGACTGAATTAGTCGAACTGCTCTGTCTCCTTGGCAGTTGTCACTACCATCGCGGCGACACCAATCGGGCCTCAGAATTAGTCACCCGTGCGTTGGATCTCGCTGAGAAATGCAAATCTCCCAAGGCAATTGTCCAATCTCAATGGCAGGCATCGATGATTGCGGAAAGTCGGGGCGATCTCACCCTCGCCTTGAGCCACATCACCAATGCCATGCATTGGTCGAAGTTGGCCGAACTCAATGATGTCCTACCGAAATTGAATATCAACGCCGCCAAGATCATGTTGGAGTTGCCAAATCCAGATTTAGTCCGTATTCACGATCTTGCCGAAGTTGCCTATCTCAATTCAACTGCAGAGAACAACCCGCTTTTTGCTGCTTTTGCATGCCATACGCTCTCAGAGGTCGAATTGCTCAAGGGCAATCCACTCCAAGCTCTGCTGTATGTACAGAAAGGTTTGACCGAACTACCTAACGAAATTTCCGGTCCGAAGATCAGCCTGCTCGCCCTCAAGGCGAAGGCGCTCTTTGCTCAGGGTCAGATTGAAGAGGCAAAGGTTCAGTTGGAAATTACTGCGCAATACATGGCAGATTCAGAACCCTCCAAAGACCTGGCGTTCTACTGGGGAGAAGTTGCTCGCGCATTTGTGGAGGTCGGCTTGAAAGACCGGGCTATCTACGCGTACGAACGGGCTATATCCGTTGCAGCTGCATCACAGGCAGAGCACAGAGTACTGGTCGAGTCAGAGGTCTAAAGAACAGATCCATTAGTTTTCTTAGATCTCCAGATTTTCTACGTACACGGGCTTTCGGCTAGCCAGATACGAACCTATCAAGACCATCGGCAGCCCGACGGTCATTCCCAGTGTCACAGGTTCGGAGAGAATTACCACTCCGAGGACAACCGCACACGCAGTGTTGAGATAAGTCACCAGCGAAGCGCGTGCCGGTCCGATTTCCTCCATCACTTTGAAGAAGAGAACAAAGGCCAAGGCCGTCGGAAGCACTCCTAGAGCAATCGTTGCCAGGAGTGAATTTGTTGACACATGCGCGTGTGGCCATTGCAGGAGTGCGAAGGGTGCATAGACAACTGTGGCCATCGCCATCGCTACCGCGTTTATGGCGATGCCGGAGACATTGGGCAGTTTTTGAGTAATCATGTTGACGGCATATCCGTAACCCACCGCAGCAAGCAAAATCGAGAGAATTGCCCAATGAGCGCTCTGGCCAGTGAAACTCTCGATTCCGACCAGGGCAATGAGACCCAGAAAACCGACAATCAATCCAATGAGTCGCTTGCGATGCCAGACTGTCTTATCTCCTGTCAGGGAGGCAAAAATTGTGGACCAAATCGGCACTGTTGCAACGAGAAGCCCTGCCAAACCGGAGGAGAGGTTTGTTTCGGCTTTGGTGATCAGAAACCAAGGGACGATGATCTCCGCAAGGGCATACACCAACACATATTTGAGACCTCTCACTGCTGATGCGAAGGATTTCTGATGGATCGAAATTGGTATCAAAATGGCCGCACCGATGGCGACCCTCGCGAAGACCACAAGCGCAGGGCTCAAATCGCGCACGGCAACTCGGATCAGCAGATAGGGGATACCCCAAAGGAGTCCGACGAGAAGAAAGAGAAACCAACTTCGACGGGACATGTGTTTCCGTTTTCTTTAGCGCGCAACGCTTTCGTAGAGGGCCATTGTAGCGTTGGCAACCGCATCCCACCCGAATTCTCTCTGCGCGCGCCTGCGACCTGCTGCGCCATATTGCTGCAGCAGAGCGGGTTGTGCCATAAGTTTTACTGTCGCGTTTGTCAGATTGTTCTCAAAAACTTGTGCAGAATCCGAGTACTTAACGAGTTCTCCAGTTTCTTCGTGTGAGACAACCTCGGGAATTCCTCCGACTGCAGATGCAAGTACTGCGGTGGCGCATCCCATCGCCTCAAGATTTACTATGCCGAGCGGTTCGTAGATTGACGGGCAGATAAAGAGGTCGGCGGCAGTGAGGACCGCGATGAGTTCGTCGTGCGGCATCATCTCTCTAATCCACCAGATATTCTTCCGTGTTGTCTGCAGTTGTGAAATCAATTCTGCAATCTCATCGCCGATTGCAGGTTCGTCGGGACTTCCCGCGGCAATAACCAGGCCATACTCGGCGGGGACGCCCTGCCATGCCCGGAGTAGATGAGCAAGTCCTTTCTGCCTGGTGATGCGACCGACGAAGAGCGCATATCGACCTGTGATCGCATATTTCGCTAGCACCGCTGGGTCATGGTGCGGTGCAAACTTCTCGGTGTCTACGCCGTTGCGGATAGTGTGGACTCTCGAAGGATCGACGTTCGGATAGGCAGATAAGAGATCCATTCGCATTCCATCGCTGACGGCGATGATTGCTGCCGCGCCTTCCATTGCACTCTTCTCGACCCAAGAAGAAAGTCGATAGCCACCCCCCAATTGTTCTGCTTTCCAGGGGCGCAGGGGTTCCAGGGAGTGCGCGCTCATAATATGCGGAATGCCATGCATCATCGAGGCAATATGCCCAGCCATATTCGCATACCAAGTATGGGTATGTACCACATCGACATTCGACAATGCATTGGCCATTACCAGATCTGTGGCAAGAGCTTGTAACGCCGGATTGGATCTAGAAAATTCCGCTGGAACTGGATAACCGATTGCATCAGTTCGGGGCACTCCGAAACAATGGACTGAGAGTGAAATGTCCGAACGCGCACGGAGAGCTTGCGCTAATTGAACTACATGAACACCGGCACCTCCGTATACATATGGTGGCCATTCTTTGGTAACTAATCCGACTCTTATTGGAAACATAAAATGACCACTCCTTTCTCCGGCGGCGAGCCCTAGTTTGCCTTCTGAGAGAAGGCTATCGTTACGCCATGGCGCGAATTGAACTTCCACTTGGATTAGTTCTGGCGGGTGGAGAAGGCAAGCGCTTGATGCCTCTCACCGCCGATCGCGCAAAACCCGCAGTGCCTTTTGGCGGTTCGTACCGTTTGGTCGATTTTGTTCTTTCCAATTTGGTGAATGCGCATATGCTCAAAATCGCGGTGCTCACTCAGTATAAATCACACTCATTGGATCGACACATCACGACAACATGGCGAATGTCCGCGCTGCTTAGCAACTACATCACCCCTGTACCCGCCCAGCAGCGCCTCGGGCCCCGCTGGTACACGGGCAGCGCCGATGCAATATTGCAGAACTTCAATTTGATCCACGATGAGGATCCCAAGCACGTCCTGGTGTTTGGTGCTGATCACGTGTATCGCATGGACCCCGGCCAAATGTTTGATCATCACTTGAGTACCGGCGCAGGTGTGACAGTTGCCGCGATCCGTGTACCTCGGTCTGAGGCGAGCGAATTTGGTGTGATTGAGTTGGCCGCAGATGGCGTGACCATCAAAGCTTTCCATGAGAAGCCCGCTGATCCACCGCCAATGCCCGGTAACCTAGACTTCTGTCTCGTGTCGATGGGCAACTACATTTTTAGACGCGATGTCATGGAAGAGGCGCTCCTACTTGATTCCGTTGACTTAGAGAGTCGGCATGATCTTGGTACAAACATTATTCCGATGTTGACAAAGAACGGCTCCGCAAAAGTTTACGACTTCGCCAACAACGTAGTACCCGGTGAAACAGAACGCGACAAAGGCTACTGGCGAGACGTCGGTTCAATCGATGCCTACTTTGACGCGCATATGGACCTTGTTTCCATCCACCCAATTTTCAATCTCTACAACCGGGCTTGGCCTCTGCTGACGAACCTACCCTCATTACCGCCGGCGAAATTTAGCGAAGGCGGTATTGCTCAAGATTCTATTGTTGGCGCTGGAACAATAATTGCGGGCGGTCATCTCTCACGAACCGTCGCCTCATACGATGTTGTTGTTGGAGCGGGAGCTTTTGTTGATGGGTCAGTCCTAATGCCCTCTGTGAAAATCGGCGACCGAGCGGTGGTACGGCGCGCGATTCTGGATAAGAATGTTGTCGTTGAACCAGGTGCGCAGATTGGTGTGGATTTAGAACGTGATCGTCAACGGTTCACGATTTCTGACGGGGGCGTTGTTGTTGTCGGCAAAGGTGTCACAGTTGCTGCATAACTTTCTCGACAGTGGCTCCGCATTCACATGCCGACTATGAGAAAAGCCACCATCAGGCGAGGGGGATCCTCCTTCATTGCAGATATTGAAGGCAATTGGCCTACGTTGCGCGAAAGTTACCGTTAGACTGGACTAGTCAACGTTGACGATCAATTGGGCATTTAGTGCCCCTTGTCGTTGGAGTAAATTGCAATGCGAATTGGTGTCCTCACAGGTGGCGGAGATTGCCCTGGTCTCAATGCGGTTATTCGTGCAGTGGTTCGTAAAGGGGTCAAAGAATATGGCCATGAGTTTGTTGGCTTCCGAGATGGGTGGCGAGGGCCCATCGAGGGTCTAACCATGCCCCTGGATATTGCAGCTACCCGGGGTATTTTGCCGCGTGGTGGCACGATCCTCGGCTCATCCCGCACCAATCCATTCAAGATTGAGAACGGCGTCGAGCGAATCAAGGAGAATCTTGCCAATGCCGGCATCGACGCGCTTATCGCGATAGGTGGAGAGGACACTTTAGGTGTCGCCACAAAACTTGACTCGTTGGGAGTCAAGGTCGTCGGGGTACCAAAGACTATTGATAATGATCTCAATAACACTGATTACACCTTTGGATTTGATACTGCAGTCAACATCGCAGTTGAAGCAATCGATCGTTTGCACACCACCGCCGAGTCACACCACCGGGCCCTCATCGTGGAAGTTATGGGTCGTCACGCTGGGTGGATCGCGCTTCACTCAGGTCTAGCTGGAGGGGCCGCATGTATCTTGATTCCCGAGCAGAGGTTTTCCATAGAGAAAGTCTGCGAGTGGGTCGAGTCTCGATTTAAGACTAATTACGCGCCCATCATCGTTATTGCTGAAGGTGCGATTCCTCAAGAGGGCGATATGGTCACAAAGGATCAGACCTTGGATTCATTTGGGCATGTGAAACTCTCGGGTATCGGTGAGTGGTTGGCCCATGAGATTGAAGCGCGAACGGGCAAGGAAGCCCGGACCTCGGTATTGGGCCATATCCAACGTGGTGGCACCCCGAGCGCTTTCGACCGGGTGCTTGCCACGCGCTTTGGATTACAGGCCATTACCGCCGCACACGAGGGTGATTGGGGGAAGATGATGGCGCTCCACGGTACAGATATAGTCCGCGTACCACTTCTTTCGGCTACCTCGGCCTTGAAACTGGTGGATGCTGCCCGTTACAAGGAAGCTGAGATCTTCTTCGGATAATCGCAGCCCGCGACCGTCGACCAGTTCTCTACGCTAGGAAACTATGACCACTGTGAATTCTCTCTTTGCCCCTGACCTTGTCGCGGCCCAACAGCCTGCTTGGCCTGGGGGAGCCCAGGGCCCGGAGGTCTTGGCAGCAGTTGCCGAACTTAAAATTTTGCCGCCTTTAGTTTTTGCAGGTGAGTGCGACAACCTCAAAGCTCGGATTGCCGAAGCAGCAGCGGGTAGAGCCTTCTGGCTGCAAGGTGGCGACTGCGCTGAGACTTTTGCAGCTGCCACCGCGGATTCCATCCGGAGCAGGATCAAGACAATTCTTCAGATGGCTGCCGTATTGCAGTATTACTCCAGCCTGCCCGTTATCAAAGTGGGGCGCATGGCGGGGCAGTTCGCCAAACCTCGCTCCAATGACGCCGAGACGCGCAACGGGGTTACGTTGCCCGCATACCGAGGCGACGCAGTCAATGGAATTGAGTTTACGCAGAGTTCACGTACCCCGGACCCCCAACGTTTGCTTAAGGTTTACCACACTTCGGCTTCGACCCTGAACTTGGTTCGCGCATTCACTCAAGGTGGGTTCGCGGATCTGCGTCAGGTACATGAATGGAATAAAGGGTTCATTCGAGATTCATCGGTCGGGATGCGTTATGAAGAAATGGCTAAAGAGATTGGCCGCGCGCTGGAGTTTATGCGCTCGGCCGGAGTCGATCCAGCTGCTTTCAAGACCGTTGAGTTCTTCTCCAGCCACGAGGCGCTCATCCTCGAGTACGAAAAAGCATTGACGCGGATAGATTCGCGCACGCAGTTGCCGTATGACGTATCAGCTCATTTCATATGGATCGGCGAGCGAACTCGCCAACTCGATGGCGCTCATATTGATTTCGCGGCTAAAGTTCGAAATCCCATCGGGGTGAAGCTCGGACCAAAATCCACAGTAGATGATGCGCTTGCGCTGATCGACAAGTTGGATCCCGACCGCGAACCGGGGCGACTTACTTTTATCACTCGGATGGGAGCAGGCAAGATCCGCGAGGCGCTGCCCGCCCTCGTTGAGGGAGTGACCAAGTCTGGTGCGCAGGTGTTGTGGGTCTGCGACCCCATGCACGGCAATACCTATGAGGCGCCTAGTGGCTATAAAACACGGCGTTTTGATGATGTGCTCGATGAAGTGAAGGGCTTCTTCGAAGTGCATAAATCCTTAGGCACGCATCCCGGTGGCATTCATATCGAACTCACTGGCGACGATGTCACTGAGTGTGTCGGTGGGGGAGAGCAGATCTCTCATGAGGATCTGTCCATACGCTATGAGACGGCATGTGATCCACGCTTAAATCACGCGCAGGCGCTGGAGTTGGCTTTCCTTGTAGCGGAGATGCTTCGCGATCGTTAATCTGGCACAGTGACCTTTCTTTCTGCACCCATTAAGACGCCGATAGGCATGATGCAGTTGATCGCTGACGAACACGTGCTCTTGGGTGCAAGTTTCGGACCTTTAGATTCAGTTATCGATTCTCTCGATTTCGTTGATGCAAAGCAAAAAATCAATGCAGTCAAGCGAATTCCCGTGATCTCTGATCTGATCGATGATTATTTTGATGGTGACATTGAAGCGATCAATTCAATCGCCGTGCGACAGCCTGGCGCGCCTTTTTCGCAGGCAGCTTGGAAGGCCATGCGGAAAATAAAGGCAGGCAAGGTTATTTCATATACAGACTTAGCCAGCCGATCTGGATCACCAGCCGCCGTTCGTGCGGCAGGAACTGCTTGTGCCAAGAATGCAATAGTTCTCGTTGTCCCGTGTCATCGGGTTGTGAAGACTGGCGGCGCTCTCGGAAATTATGCTTATGGCTTAGAGAAGAAAGAGTGGCTCCTACACCACGAGGGCGCGTTGTAGAGCTTGAGTTAAAACTTCTCCAGCAAATTCCATCGATTTGTCATCGATGTCTAAATGCGTCACGAGTCGAGCGAATTTTGGACCAAGAGCGCTTATGAGAACTCCCTCAGCTCGTACCATCTGGGCGAATTCTGTGGCAGTAAGAGCAAGTTCGCTCAGATCCAAACCAACGATGTTTGTGTCAACGTTTTCGGGGTCAATTGTTGATGGCGCAACAGCATGACAACGGGTAGCAAGGTATTTTGCCCGACGATGGTCGTGCTGTAGTAGAGCCAAGTTGGTGTCAAGGGCGTAATGCCCTGCCGCTGCAAGCATGCCTATCTGCCGCATCCCGGCGCCGTATCGCTTCCGCCAGACTCGAGCTTTCGCGACCTTCTCCTTAGTGGAGAGCATGAGTGACCCAACCGGTGCGCCCAATCCCTTGGAGAGACAGACGCTGATTGTTTCAAAGTACTGTCCATACTCAGGTAAGGGAATTCCGGTTGCGATATGGGCATTCCAAATTCTTGCTCCGTCTAGATGCAGTGCGATGCCCATCTCCTGAGCGCCTTTGTGGAGGGCGGCCATTTGAGCAATTGGCTGAACAGTGCCGCCTCCGAAGTTATGTGTATTTTCTACAGCAATCGCGGTGGTTGAAACCAAATACGGACCGGAGTTCGGACGTGCAATTGCAAGAGCATCCTCGGCGTTGAGTAATCCACGATGGGCCGGCCATGTCCGAGTTGTGATCCCACTGAAAACTGCGGCTGCTCCCAATTCTGCTCGGACGACATGGGAATTTGTTTCGGCGAGAAGTTCTTCACCAGGGGAGACCAACATTCGTATCGCCAACTGATTGGCAAGTGAACCAGAGGGAGTAAAAACTCCCGCTTCCTTTCCAAAGAGCGCAGCCACGCGTTCCTCGAGCGCATTCACGGTCACATCTTCACCATAAACATCATCACCGACGGGTGCTTGGGCCATCACTTGCCGCATCGCATCCGAGGGAGTGGTCACTGTGTCCGAACGTAGGTCAACGCGCATGAGGTAAGTATCTCACGCTTCACGTAGAACGATGGAATACATGGCGATTACGACCAAGGTTCCGCCGAGGGCGATTTGTGGGGTGAGACTCTCGTTGCCAAAGAGAACTGCAAAAAAAGCCGCGAAAACAACTTCCATCGTCAAGATGACGGCAACCTTCGTAGATGTCATATGCGCCTGCGCCCACGTTTGAATTATGAAAGCGAAAGCCGTTGCAAAGACCGCCGTGAAAATCACGACTGCCCAGACGCCACGGTCTGGCGGAGCATGGAAGCCGCTCTTGAGTGCTGCCAATCCGGACATCAACGCACATGTCGCCAACTGGATGATGGTGAGCGCATATGTGTCGCGACCTCGGCTCCACTGACCTAAGGCGACGATGTGCCCAGCGTAAGCAAAGGCACTGCCCAGCACCAATAATTCCCCAATACCTATTGACCAGCCATGCAATGAGAGGAGAGCGAGTCCGATTGTCGCCATTCCGATGTAGCCCCAGGTTCGCTTCTCGATCTTCTGATGCAAGACGACAGAAGCGATCAAGGGCGTGGCAACAACATAGAGTCCGGTGACAAAGCCGGTTACTGCCGCGGTTGTTCGTGCCAGACCCAGAGTTTGCAAAATGTAGCCAGCGCCCAGAAAGCACCCTGCAAAAAAACCTTTGGTCAGCAGATCTCGGGAGAAATGTTTAACAACGTGCGGCCTGATAAGGAGCATGGCAACGACAGCGAGAGCAAAGCGCGAAAAGAGAAAGCTATTTACGTCCTGGCGCTTTATGGCATCTTTCATCAAGAAGAATGTTGACCCCCATGTGACCGAAACGACGAGCAAGGCATAAGGCGCCAGACGAAGGCGCTTTGTCATCCGCGGAATTTCTTCAGCAGTGCAACCTCGCGGGTGTGCTCGGGTTCTTGACCGGGAGTTTCCAATATAAGCGGAGCATTTGCCACAGCTGCATGAGCAAGAAGTTCCTTGAATGGGTCGAATCCGATCTCGCCTTCACCTAGATTTTGGTGACGATCCTTTAATGCACCGCATACATCCATGGAATCGTTTGCATGCACCAATTGAATTCGCTCGATTCCGGCGATAGAGACCAGAAGATCCAGCATCTGTGTCATGCCCCCTTTGGTTTTTATGTCATGGCCAGCAGCAAAAACATGGCAGGTATCCAAACAGATCCCGACTTTGGGGTGGTGCTCGAGTGCATCCAAATAGTTGGTGAGGTCTTCCAGCCTCTTGACAAGAGATTGGCCTTGCCCCGCAGTTGGTTCGAGTAAGAGCGTGGGAGAGTCATGGTTGAGCGCTTCGAGAATTGGCATCATGCCGTCGTGAATCTGCTTCCAGGCTTTGGGAACGTGGGCGGCATCTACGGCAGACCCGGTATGAATGACTACGCCCAGGGCGCCGATGTCGACTCCACGTTGGAGTGAATATGCCGTAGAGGCGAGCGAGTTGCGATAGGTGGCTTCTGTGGGAGAACCCAGATTGATCAGGTATGGCGCATGTACATAGGTTGCGATATCCAACTCCGCCGCTTTTGCACGGAATTCATTATCAGCATCACGCTTGGGTTCGGGCATCGCCCAACCACGTGGGTTCGACGCGAAAACTTGTATGGCTTCGGCGCCTATGGTGAGGGCGTAGGCAATCGAGCGCTTGGCCATACCACCAGAGGTTGGAACATGAGCACCGATACGTGGTCGAGACATTTGCCTACCCTAGTGTGAGGGTGACTGCACTGCCACGTAAGACTTTTGTCGCAACTCTTGGAACTATGTCGATCACAATCTTGGCCGAACGGCTCCCCATTTTTATCACTTGCACCGAGAGGTCCAACGACTGCAAAATTGCAGTTGCCCTGGCCTCTGTCAGGGAATAAACGTTGGGGATGAAAACCGATTCAGACCCCTTTGACACCACTAACGAGACTTTCACCCCCTTGGGAACGGATACTTTTCCGTCAGGAGTTTGGCTGATCACAATTCCCGTTGGCACGGTATCGCTGAACGCATATGTGGGAGAGACTTTGAAGCCAGCAGCAGTGAGGTCGTTGAGGGCTTGGTCGCTGCTCTTGCCTACGTAGGAGATGATGGGAAATTTCTCGACTCCCTTGCTGATGATGAGGCTGACTGAGGTACTCAATCTCACTGACGAACCAGCAGTCGGTGAAGAACTGACGACCAATCCTTTGGGAATTTTTGGGTCGAATGCTTCTGTAGTAACCCCGACGATCAGGGAATTCTTGGCAATCAGCGCAGTAGCGGCAACTGCAGTCAGGCCTTTCATATTCGGAACGAGGTATCGCTCTGGCCCTTTGGAGACCGTCAAAGAAATGGTGGCACCGGCCTTGACTCGGCCGCCGCCCGCAGGTGATGAGGAGATGATCGCTCCTTTTGAAACAATCTCGTTGAAGACTGCAGCGCCCACGACTGATTTCAAACCCAATGGCGTGAATTTCGCGTTTGCTTGTTCGACGGAGAGTCCGGCTACCGAGGGGACGATGACCCGCGCATTGGCGCCTCCTATGGCATACCAACCTGCGGCGGCGAGAAGGAGGGTGACAAGGAGCACGATCCAGCGGTTGCGCTGCACGCCTTTGCTGGCACGGCGCTTCTTTGCGCTCGCGGAACTCTTCTCACGCGGAGCTTTTCCATCTCTGGTTGGGGACATGGTGGACACTCTGTCAGATTTGTCTGGGGGCTTGGGAGGTGAGACTCGCGGTAGACGGCGAGATTTATCACGCGAGGGAAGGAGTGGTAAATCCAATTCCAGGCTGAGTTGGGTCTTTTTGGGGTCGAGTTGGGCTTGGATCCCTTGGAGTTCTTCCAGGAATTGGCCCGCATCCCGGGGTCGGTCATCGGGATTTGTGCTCGTCGCCCTCTGCACGAGGGCATCCAATGACTCTGGAATTTCAGGTTTGAGGGTGGATGGCGCCGGGACTTTGTCGTTGACATGTTTGTAGGCAATGTGAATCGCGGACTCTCCTTCAAAGGGTTTCTGGCCGGTGAGTAATTCAAATGCCACAATCCCCACTGAGTAGACATCGCTTCGAGCATCAGCAACTCCGCGTTGGACTTGCTCGGGCGAAAGGTAGGAGACGCTTCCCAAAATGTTACTTGAGTCCACGTTCATCGTATTTCCTAATAACTCACCACGAGCCAGACCAAAATCAGCGACTTTGACCCGCCCTGTATGGGAGATCAGAATATTTTCTGGCTTGATGTCACGATGCACAATTCCGATTTTGTGAGCCGCCGCAAGTGCGCTTAATACTGGAATGAGATAGCGGATCACTTCAGACGGCGGAAGAGATCCCTGCTCAAAGAGGTATTCGCGGAGAGTGTTGCCTTCCACCAATTCCATGACAAGGAATACCGCCGGTACACCGCCCTGGTTCCAACCTTGATCTTGGACAGCGACAATATTGGGGTGCGTGAGAGCCGCCGCGGCCTTTGCCTCGCGAATAAATCGTTCGACGAAAGCCTCATCGTTAGCCAGATGGGCATGCATGATCTTCACGGCCACTTTTCTATCCAGGCGAGTATCCATTGCCAGATAGATTGTGGCCATTCCGCCGCTGGCGATTTGATGGAGCAGCTCATACCGCCCATCAATCATTTCACCGGATAAGTCGGACACATCAAAATCTTAGGCAACTAGCCCCAACTCGACGCCAGCGGCGCGCGGCTGGCGTTACAAGGTTGAAAGAATAAAGTCTGCCTTTTCGCGAGTGCAATCGCGCAGAAAGAGTGCATCCTCATCGTGCTGCCATTGCCGCATCTGATTCTGGATACCCACGCCGTCGCGATGGAGCACCCGTTCAAGCCCGTGTATGGGGTCGATGTCCAGCCATATAGTCACGGTGGCAAAGGTGCGAACTGCTTCTTGGGCGCTACCGACCCCCTCCAGAATGATGAGATCTCCTGGAGATATGACTCGTTCTGAATCGAAAGCCATGGCACTCCAATTGAAGATAGGGAGGGTTGAACTGCTTGCTTTTGCGAGATTACCCATTAATTTCGAGAGTGTCCTTGTCAAGGATTCGCCAAGGGCATTTTCCCACCCTGCATAAATTTCATCCATATGAAGAAGGAGCACAGTTCGATTTACTCCAAGAGCTAGGGAGAGATCAGATGCAAGAGTTGTTTTGCCAGCGCCAGCGCGACCATCAATTGCAATGACATGTGTCGAGCCACAACGCGAAGGTCCCGATAAAAGATCTTCAATCGCCGCGACGAGGTTCAAATGTTTCGGCCCACAGCAATCGACGCAAGCTCATCTAGAAGAGCATGGGCAGATGGCTCAATTTCATCGCGATTGAGAGCGTCAAGTGCGGTAAGAAACAATTTTTCGATCAGTTCTTCCACGTGCTCTCGTGCTCCGGTGTCAGAAATGATCGTGCGGAGTGAGTCAATTCCCACTTCGTCCAGATGAGGGTCGCCAAAGTATCTGGCGATGACCGCTTCCTCTTTGGCGTCAGCGCGGTCATGGGTCATGGCCATGAGGACAGTTCGTTTTCCTTCACGAAGATCATCACCGACAGGTTTTCCGGTAGCCGTGGGATCTCCGAATACTCCCAAGAGATCATCTCGCAGTTGAAAGGCCTCACCAAGCGGGAGGCCATACTCCGAGTAAATCTCGTTGTACGTCTGCCTTATCCCGACATCGGCGACCGCAAGGGATGCTCCAAAATGCATCGGCCGCTCAATCGTGTACTTAGCAGATTTGAACCGAGCAATCTTAAGCGATCGCGCGACGCTGGTTGTTGCTAGTGCCTGCTCGTGAATATCCAGGAACTGTCCCGCCATCAACTCCACGCGCATCTCGTCATGAACCCGCAATGCTCGGATCAGGGCAGCGTCTGGAACGCCCGATTGATGGAGCAACTGGTCAGACCAGACCAAAGCTAAATCGCCCAAGAGGACCGCTGCGGCTGCACCATATGCGGTTGCCGATCCTGAGAGTTCCTCATTTTCATGAATTGCTTCAAAGCGGCGGTGGATTGAGGGCTTGCCGCGACGTGTATCGGAGGCATCGATGAGGTCATCATGCATCAGCGCACACGCTTGGAGTAGTTCGAGGCTGGCAACCGCCGTGATGATGGTGTTGTCGTCCTTGCCGCTTGCTGCCAGGTATCCGCAGTAGGCAAAAAGTGGACGCAATCTCTTGCCGCCATCCATTAAGAATGAATTGATAGCCTCAGCAACTGGAACAAGTTCGCTGCCAATATCGCCGAGATAGTGCGTTTGCTCGACAAGAAAGTTTGTCAATTCGCGTTGAATCCCGATGCGAATATCGGCTAAGGCGCGCTGGGGTTCAATGATCACGCAGTAACGGTACCCTCACTCTCCATGGTGAGCGAAAGGATGGATGTGAGGAAGGCAACGTTCTCTTTTGAATTTTTCCCGCCAAAGGATGCCGAAGGTGAAAATCGCCTCTGGGATGCGATGGAGGGGCTTGAATCGATCTCCCCTGATTTCATTTCTGTTACCTATGGTGCCGGAGGGTCCACGCGGGATCGGACGATCCGAATTACCTCGGAAATCACCCAACGGACCCATATTCCCACCGTCGCGCATCTGACCTGTGTCGGGTCGAGTGAGAACGAGTTGCTGGAGATTCTCACTCATTACCGCGACGCAGGCATCAAGAGCATTCTGGCTCTGAGAGGGGACCCTCCGGGCGGCCCTGATGCGCCATGGGAGCCCACACCAGGGGGATTCAACCATGCCGATCAACTCGTGGCATTGGCTGGCGAATTTGGTGATTTTACGATCGGGGTTGGGGCTTTTCCGGACGGTCATCCAGCTTCCCATGGAGATTTTGAGAAAGATATCAACGTACTCCTTCGCAAAGAAGAACTCGGCGCAAGTTTTGCTACAACGCAGTTCTTTTTTGACGTAACAAAATGGATCGTTCTGGTCGAGAGGCTGGAGTCGCGGGGCTCGAGATTACCTGTCATTCCTGGAATATTGCCCATAACAAATGTCAAGCAACTGATGCGCATGGCGCAGTTGGGCGGCACCCCAATTCCCGATCGAATCCGCGACAAATTCGCAGCAGTGGAATCAGATCCTCAAGCGGTGAAGGCGCTTGGAATCGAATTGGCCACTGACATGTGTCGCGCGCTTCTTGATGCTGGAGCCCCTGGGCTTCATTTTTATACAATGAATAGTTCCACCGCGACTCGAGAGATTTACCATAATTTGGAGATTGAAAGATGATCCGCCCAATCGCACGCAACTTGTCAATCAGTGGAACTTTTATCGGACTTCTTGCTGCATGCCTCACGGCAGCCACCGTTCCACATTGGTGGAGTGTCGCTCCTCTTCTCGTCTCTCTCCTATTGGGAGGCATTGACGAGAGGGCAGTAAGCAGGCGGTTAGTAACAGATCAACTGAGATCAACATTGGCTGCCACGGCCGATCGCATTTCGGAAGTTCTCTGGGCGGTAGCTTTCTACCGCTTAGGAGCCTCGGTCGCATGGGTCCTGGCATTTGCATCCCTGGCTGGATTTCAAGAGTACGCGAAGGTGCGCTTGGTATCGATCGGAATGGGGAAACCTCGCCTTACATCTATGGCAGATCGAAACGTTCGAGGCGGCTCTCTCTTTATCGCCATTCTTCTTTACCAGTTTGCGCCGGTACATACTTGGGTCACGGGTCTGGCTGTAGCTATGACAATTGCGCAAGCTGTCAGTTTTATTTTCTTACTTCGATTTGCCTATAAACAACTGCATTGAATTAGCAAACCCATATTCTTTACGGCCGGCCGAACCACCGCGAGAATGCATAAGGTGCAAGGATTATTCCAAAGAAGAGGCCGCCGATAAATGCGACGCCAGGGCGATGGAAAAAGAAAAGGTTGCCGATAATACCTGCGACAAATGTCCAGCTCAGAAAGATATCAACGACGGTGAAGTCTGCGCTCTTCTTCCTTCGCTCCCCAGGTAGGACCAAATTCAGTAACGCCATCAAACCCATCGATACGAAAAGCCACCCGAACGCATTGGAGAGAGGAATCTCTTTTTCAAAGGGAACGTGCGCGCCAGTGAATGTCCAAGTCCAGCGATGGGCTGCAACCATGGTGGGGTCGAGGAATAAATCCCATGCCATCATTGCAATTCCGCCGTAAAGAAAAATCCAACTCTGGGCTACGCGCCTAGCCACAACGAGAAGTGGATGGGCCATCATGAGCCATATAAATGGAATCACAAGGGGGACTCCGAAGATCTGGAAACCTAAACTGGGATCAAAAGTGTAATTACCAAAAGGCCAGCCAGTTCGCAGACCAATTTGTTCCGTTGCCAAAATGAAGGCGAATGTCACGGTTAAATACGTCGATGCATAGCGGATTCCGAATGAGAAAAATGCCTGTAAAAGTATGGCGGCGGCGGCGAAGTAGATACTGGCCAGGGTGATGATGCGAAGCGGTTCACCATTTACAAGGGGATAGACAATCTGCAAAATAATCGCGATTGCTAGGACTGCGTTTAAGAACCTCTGCGAACGGTTAGAGATACCTGTCCGGCGATTTCCACGAGGGCTGTAATGGCGTTGTGACATGGTCTGTAGTCTGCCCTATCTCGCATCTTCATGAGCGACGCTACCGCTTGCTCGTATTTCTTAGAATTTCGTGAATTACCTCTTGAGGATGATCCCACATTGGCGCATGACCACATTCCTTAATAATCAACCATCGAGCGTGACGCGGGACTAGAGAGCGTTCTTGGCAGATAGATGCTGGTAGTGTCTTATCTGCATCGCCAAATATGATCGTAATTGGAATCGATTTGTTGATCGATGAGTCGAATCGTTTTTTTAGCAGTGCATCCCATGCGGGGTAGTAACCAGTGGCCGTTGCCATGGCATGCGTCGCATCCACGCAGAGTTCATAAGAAAATTCGCGCCAAAGAGGACTCACATCACCGAAGCCAATCTTGCGTGCCCATTCATAATGTAACAACAATGGGGAAACCACGTTGACACTATTCGCCAACATTCGTGCAATGGCCGGTCCTGGATAGCGAGCATTGATGGGAGCAAGCCATAATCCCGCGGGCGCCAATCCTGTGACTGATGCAATCGATTCAGGTTTCATGGCTGCCATTTCAAGTGCAATCCATCCGCCAAGAGAGTTGCCAACGACATGAAAGTGGTTGAAACCATGTGACTGCATGGTTGCGATAACCGCCTTCGCTAATGCTTGCGGATCCATGGGTTGAGAACGATCCATAGGTGTTTTGCCGTGACCTGGAAGATCCACGGTTACGACGGTAAAAGTTTTTTTGAGTTCGTTCAGTATCGGTTTCCATGCAGTGGATGATGATCCCATGCCGTGAATGAGAAGCAGCGGATCTGCCCTATACGAGGACTCATGCACTTGCGAATGAAGAATCATTTTCTGTTCACCCCCAATACAATTACCGTGGTGGCGTTGTGTATGACATACTTGCGACCTGCCACGCGCAAATGACCTGGAGACAAGTATGACATCAAGTAAAAGAGTTCTAACAATAAAGGGGTTCTGATGCGAATACCTGAACACATTGGAATTATCCCCGACGGAAATCGCAGGTGGGCAGCGTCAAACGGGATAAGTAAAGAAAAAGGATATGCGACGGGGCTCGAATCAGGGCTGGCCTTATTTAAGTTATGCCAGGAAGTTGGCGTTAAAGAATTAACTTTTTATGGTTTCACTAAAGATAACAACAAACGACCAACCGTTCAGAGAGAAGCTTTCACTGAGGCATGCATTATTGCTGCTCAAAAGCTTACAGAGGAGAATGCTTCATTATTGGTCATTGGAAATAGTGATTCACCTATGTTCCCAAATGAATTACGCGGATATACCACTAGGACAACTTTTGGCGATGGTGGAATAAAAATCAATTTTCTCGTTAATTATGGTTGGGAATGGGACTTAAACCAACTAAAAGTTGCTGACAATAAGAATGTGAACATAATTAGCAACATTAAATCATTTGATGTGTCGAGGATTGATTTAATTATTCGGTGGGGAGGCAGAAGAAGGCTCAGTGGTTTTTTGCCTGTGCAATCTATTTATGCAGACATATTTGTAGTAGAGGAATATTGGCCAGATTTTGAAGCCGATCACTTCTATCGAGCATTAGAGTGGTACGACAAGCAAGACATTACCCTTGGTGGTTAAGAATAATAAGTTAAGGATTGTGTTTACCCTCCAACCTTCATCGATTGC
>DASVIG010000018.1:0-11360 GCA_036382195.1 Candidatus Nanopelagicaceae bacterium | reverse complement strand
GCCCATCCGGTGGCGATGGCTGCTTTGGCGAACTGTAATTCACGGATATCTCGTTGGGTCAGAAAGACCGCGTCACTTGGATCGCCAACGGTGGCACCCCACGTCAAGACAAAGACGCGCTCGCCCTCGCGATCGACAAGTCGAGGAGCCAGGATTGGCGAGACTTCCTTGGCGATTTCGTCAGTTACAAATCGTCCGGAATGATCGAGCAAACCGACTTGGACCAAACAAGCGCAGGCATCTACCAAACCCGAGCCGCAGATGCCGATGGCAGGGGAGTCTTCAATTGTGCCAATCACAAAATCTCCGTCAATAATCTTCACGGTTTCAATTGCACCAGAGGCGGCACGGACGCCGCATTTGATTGAGGCAGCTTCAAAGGCCGGGCCAGCCGGGGCGGCAGTAGCGAGAATCTTCTCCCCGTTGCCCAGGATGATCTCGCAATTTGTGCCGACATCTATGAAGAGGCGGAGCCGTTTGTCACGATCCATCCCCGATGCTAATGCGCCAGCCACAATGTCGCCTCCGACATATGCGCCGAGAGACGGCAAGATAACCGCCTTCGCGCGCGGGTGAATGGAGAGCCCGAGCTCGGCGGCTTCTACATCTGGGTAATCGGCACTTGCCATGATGAAGGGCGCAACTCCCAATGGTTCGGGATCTATCCCAAGAACTAGTTGAGTCATCGTGGCATTTCCAGCCAACGCAACTTCATAAACGTGCAATGGGTTGATTTCGGCCTTTGTGCAGACTTCGACCGTGAGTTCTGAGAGCGTCGCTTGGGCTAGGCCACGCAACCGCCCCAGCGCGGCGGGGTCGAGCATCGTTGCGCTTATTCGAGTGATGACATCCGCACCGAAAGGCTGTTGCTTGTTGAGCATAGACGCCACGGCAAGTGGTGTTCCGGTATTCAAGTCCAAGAGTGTTGCGACGACGGTGGTTGTTCCTAGGTCGAAAGCAATTCCATACCGGATCGCGGTGGTATCTCCTGGCTCGATGTCGATGAGTTCCTGTTCAATGAAGACAGCGGTGACTTTGAAATTGGATGATCGAAGAGTCTGCGGAAGATTGCGGATTGCAGCCAGTGACGCAGAGGCCTCTATGTCATCAACCGCATCTAGCAATCGGACAATGTCAGTTCGTTGATCGTGCAGGGAGGGTTCGACTAATTCGACATAGCGTTTCTGTACGGCTGGTCTGAGGATTACTTGACGCCCAACCCCGACAGTTGCAGCTTTGGGCCGAGTTGTTAGAGGAGGTACATCAATCGAGATATCGGTTACCGTGCGAACCAGACAGGCTAGGCGCCAACCGTCGCTAATCTCGGCCTGAGTAAAGGCTCGGGAATCTAATTTAGAGGGAGGAACTTCCCCATTTGTCACTTTTATTTTGCATTTCTTACAGGTGCCATATCCGCCGCAGGTGGAATCAATCGCAATTCCATTCCACGAGGCAGCATCAAATGCGCTAACACCAGTGGGCACGGTGATGACGCGCTCACTGGATACCGTTCCGTCGGTTTCTAGCGATCGAAACGCAAGCTTTACTCTCCCCGTTCCATCGTGTTCTGGTAGCAGAGATTCATCTAACGGTCGTTTGCTGATATCAAACTCCAATGTTTGCTGCAGATTTGGCAGCCTCTAGTGCGCGGAAACGGCTGATCCAATGAGTTCCCCAGGGATCTAGTCCGAGGAGAAGATCGGTGGCACGTACTGCTTCAACGATCATTGGCGTACGTGCATCCATGACGGCACTAGTGAGTCCATGCGACATTGCCGCAGAGAGGAAAGCGGCATTGAGTGCATGACGATACGGCAGACCAAATGAGATATTGGAGGCACCCAGCGTCATGTTGAGGCCCCACTTTTCGCGGATCAAGTGGATGGTTTCTAAGGTGATTTTTACCGCTTCGGGGTCGGCACCCACTGTCATCGCCAAGGGATCGATGACCAGATCCTCCAGTGGGATTCCGTATTTCTCAACTGTTCTCACGATCTTCTCTGTGATTATTAGACGCTCTGCCGCAGTTGCCGGAATACCGGTGGCGTCGTTGGGGAGAGCGATGATCGCAGCCCCATGTTTCTTAATTAACGGCAGGATGAGATCCATGCGTTCTTCTTCACCCGTGACACTGTTGACTATGGCTTTGCCTTCGTAAGCTTCTAGACCGGCTTGAAGTGCCTCAATAATTGATGAATCAATGCAGATCGGCAGATCACTGATTGTCTGAATCATTGTGATGGCGCGGCCCAGAAGCGCAGGCTCGTCCGTAAGTGGAACGCCCATGTTGACATCCAACACGTCTGCGCCACCACGAGTTTGCACATCGACATCGATAGCGATCTGCGAGAGATCGTTAGCCCGCAACTGCTCTTGAAATTTCTTCCGACCCGTTGGGTTTATCCGTTCGCCAATAATGCAGAAGGGTTGATCGTGACCGATGGTGACGGTTTTCGAGGCGGACCTGAGAACGGTATGCATCATGCTCCTATGGTTGGTTTCGTGGTCGTGGAGTTCTGCCAAGGTCGCTCATCAACCTAGCGAGAGTGTCATCGTGTCGAAAATCCGCGATATGCAACCCTCGAACAGCGGGTTGGGCAAGGGAATGCTTGGCTTGCTCGAGAGCGAGTTGGTATGCAGCCTCTGCTTGGTCTGCACTTCTTTCGACCCGCTCAATTGTCCCCAATGGGATGTCTATGCCAGGGACTTTCTCATTGATGAAGTGGAGTTGACGGCCACCTTTGACTAGAACAATTGTCGGCAGTAGATGCAGCGTAGGAATAGTTGCTGCCACCCCCGCACAGAATTTCTCTAGACGATCTGGGTGATAGCAGATCTGCAATTGGAGAAACCGAGCACCGGCTCTGGATTTTTTGAGCGCTCTTTCCACTCGATATTCCAGGGGAGGGGCGGCTGCATTCTCGACGGCGCCGATATAGAAGTTGGGTGCGGGAGTGATTTTGCGGCCCGAAAGATACTGACCTTGGTTGAGAACGTTGGCAACTTTGATCGCTTGTGGGCCATCGAGATCAAATACTCTCCGGCTCTCTGGTTCATCACCAGCGGTGACATCATCACCCGTAATGAGAGAAATATTTTCTATGCCGTGCAGATCGGCACCTACCATATCGGCTTGAATGGCCAGACGATTCTTATCCCGGCAGACAATTTGCATGATGGGTTCAAGTCCTTGGAGCTTGATTGCAATCGCGACGGAGACATTTGAAGCATGCGCATGCGCTGCCGTGTTGTCAGTGGCATTGACCGCGTCAAACCAAGGGGCAAGTCGCTCGACTTGTTTGGCAACACGCGCCATGCCACCGCCGTCGACGGTCGGGAATTCTGCAGTGAATACTTTCTCGTCAGTATTCTCGAGGAGCGTGCGAAGCCGAGACATTATCGAGAGTTCTCCGATTGCGTAACCGCATTCCACCCGGCTGGAACTCTTTTGTCCCGCCTGGTAATCAAATTGACCCATGAAGACGTACCCTTGAGCTGCATATCTACGGGCGGCCGGAGGTCGTTGTAATGGTCGCGCCAGGCTTGTGGCAGCGGAAGACTTTCCTTCCGCTCAAATGCTTTTAACCACACGCACTGCATTTGCGGATTGACTTCGCAGTTGCCGTTTTCGCGCACGCCTCCACACGGCCCATTTCGCAATGTCTTAGGGCAGGTCATGGGGCAGGTCATGCCGGTGGAATGAAGGACACATTGACCGCACATCCGACAATCCCAGATCGGCTTCTTTATTGCATCCTCGATGAGGGGAAGTATTTTCACGTTGTGGTTTTCTGAAGTTCTATTTCGAATTAAGCCGAAGCCAGGGCGCGCCGCTTTTTGATCAATTCTTTCGCAAGTCGGACCGCAGTCGAGGCATCGGAGGCATAACCATCGGCACCAACTGCAGTGGCATATTCCTGGGTCACGGGCGCACCACCGACCATGATCATAACTTGATCACGCAGGCCAGCTTTTGTGATCTCATGAATATTAACCTTGAACATCGGCATAGTCGTTGTGAGAAATGCTGACATACCAACGATATCGGGCTTATGTTCGATGATTGCTGCTATGAACTTCTCTGGTGGGGTTTGGACGCCGAGGTCAATGACGTTGAAGCCCGCTCCTTCTAGCATGATGTTTACTAGGTTCTTTCCAATGTCATGCACATCGCCTTTGACGGTTCCCATCAAGAAAGTGCCAATGGATTCGGCCCCAGTCTCTGCTAGTAACGGTCGGAGAACAGCGAGAGCGCCCGACATTGCTTTTCCGGCAATCAACATTTCTGGAACAAAGAAATCGCCGCGCTCGAATCGGGCACCAACTTCCTCAAGTGATGGGATAAGGGCATCAAAGAGAATTGTGTCCGGACCCATGCCATCTGCAAGGGCTTGTTGAGTCAATTCCAACACGGCTGGAGCATTGCCGACAAGAGTCTCGTCGTAGAGTGCCTTGATGATTTCGTCATGTGTCATACTGCACCAGCTTTCTTATGGTCGTCGTGTTGTTTTCGTGCAATTTCGCTGATAATCAATTCACCCAGACTTTTGAGTTGGTTATCGGCCAACCTGGGCGACGGGCCTGAGATGGAGATTGCCCCGATGACGTTGTCATCGCTCTCGCGTACAGGTGCGGCAACTGCGACAAGTCCCTCTTCAAGTTCGTTTTTGATGGTGGCATATCCTTGACGGCGAACGCTCTCTAACTCGGCAAGCAATTGAGTTCGAGTTGTGATGGTCCGTGAAGCGCGGTGCTCAAGGCGTCCACCGGGCATTTTGACTGCCCCGTACGCAAGTAAGACTTTTCCAAGGGCAGAGCAGTGATACGGAACATTGGTGCCCACCCAATTAGTGGCGCCCAATAAATAGCGACCATCCACCTGGTCGATCATTTCGACATATCCGTTGCCGGCAATTGCCAGGTTAGCCGTCTCTCCGGTCTTCTTCGCGATGGCCTCTAAGACCGGACGCATTCTGGTGGCGAGGTCTAATTCGCGATCTCGTTGCCGGGCGAAGCGGGTAACCACATGTCCGGGCAAGTAAGCACCGGTGCGATCTCTCTGGATGAGACCTTGACGTTCGAGGGCGCCCAGCAACCGAGAGGCTGTACTTTTCGGCAACTCGTGGGAGAGAGCGAGCTGGCCTAAAAGTGGAGGAGTGGTCGCTTCCAGTACATGAATTAGAAGGGCGCTGGCCCGATCAATTGCCTGAGTTCCGCCTCTTAATTCAGTTTTTCCCACGTGTTGCCCCTCCTTTTCTGGCTTTGGAAGTGTTCCATAATGTGGAACCTCTGTTCCATATTGATAGCGTATTCTCTACTCTGTCGTAGGTCAACACCCCACTCAACCGGTCAGCAATTGGAGGCGAAGTGTTTAACAATCGAATGCCTCGGTATGAAATCCTCAGCGAAGAATCGATGTCGATCCTCGACGCGGGATGGCGTCGAATCGTTTCGCAGATAGGCATCGAGTTCATGAGCCCCTGGGCGATTGATATGTTGCGCGACGCAGGACAGACCGTTGAAGGCGAGAACGTAAAATTCGATCCTGAGTGGATCCTGACTCAAATTGCCAAGGCGCCCAGTGAATTCAATCTTCGCGCTCGCAATCCCAAGAACAACGTGCATATCGGCGGAGATTCGATGGTTTTCGGGGGCGTGTATGGGCCGCCCTTCGTGCTCGAAGGTAATGTCCGTCGCGATGCCACGTTTAACGACTTTCAAAACTTCTGCAAGTTGGCGCAGTCTTATGATGCCCTCGACAGCGTCGGTGGCGTTGTTTGTGAACCAAATGATCTTTCCTTGGATTCACGCCACCTAGATATGGCATTTGCAGCTGCCACGCTGACCGACAAATTTTTCATGGGCAACGTTGTCACAGCCGAGAATGCTCGCGATGTCATCCGGATCGCCGAGATACTGCATGGTGGTCGTGGCGCTATTGAAGAGACGCCGGCGCTCATATCTCTTATCAACTGTAATTCTCCGCTCCGTTGGGACGATCGCATGTTGGATTCTCTCCGTGAATATGCTCTCGCTGGCCAGCCCGTTGTCTGCACCCCATTTCTTCTCATGGGGGCAATGAGTCCGGTGACAATTCCGGCAACTTTGGCCCAGCAGATCGCCGAAGCGCTGACTGGAATCGCCCTTGCGCAGTTGATACGACCAGGAGTACCCGTTGTTTTTGGCTCATTTCTTTCCAATATCGATATGCAGTCCGGCTCTCCACAGTTTGGAACTCCAGAATCCGGCATCGGCCTGCTCTGCACGGGCCAAATTGCGCGCCACTTTAAATTACCTTTCCGCGGCGGTGGAGGATTGAACTCTTCGCAGTCAGTTGATGCGCAGTCTGCCTACCAAACGATGATGACGATGATGCCGACTTTTCTTTCAGGTACCAACTGGGTCATGCACGCGGCCGGCTGGCTTGAGGGTGGTCTAGTTTCCTCATATGACAAGTTCATTGTGGACATTGAGATTCTGCAGAGTTTGATGGCAGAATTCACGCCTCTGGAATTCACTGAATCATCACTTGCCTTTGACGCCCATCTGGAAGTTGGGCATGGCGGTCATTTTCTCGGGGCTGCCCATACTATGGATCGATTCCGCGATTGCTTCTACCGACCGTTCCTTACCAATAGCGACAACTACGAACGATGGACTCGGCTAGGAGCCCGCGATACGCGCGCCCGAGCTTCCGAGATCTGGCAGAAGAAACTAGATGAGTATGTTCTGCCTGATATGGATTCTGCGATCTTGTTGGAGTTGACAGATTTTGTAGCCGAGCGCAAAAGCACCCTGGATAGTTAATTACAACGCACGTGGTGGCGCACCCAAAGGACCCGCCTTCGCCTGGACTTTTTATCGGTGGGAAATGGCGAACCGCGTCAGATAGTGGCGTTCGCGAAATTCTTAGTCCCCACGACGGATCCGTAGTCGCACGCGTGCCGGAGGCAACTGCGGCAGACGCCTCCGATGCGATTGCAGCAGCCCGGGCCTCATTTGATTCTGGGATTTTCTCGTCTTGGAGTTGGGTTGCTCGAAGTGCTCTGGTTGCAAAGGTGGCAGATCTTCTAGAGAGGGATGCTGCCGAAATTGCGCTCAAAGAGAGCAATGACACGGGCAAGCGGATTGTTGAGGCGGAGTACGACGTTGCCGATGTGGTTGCTACCTTCCGTTACTTCGCCGACTTAGGGCGCCAGCAACACGATCGGGTAGTGGGCAGTGGTTTGGACCAGGTTGATAGCCGGATAGTGCATGAACCAGTTGGGGTCTGCGCCCTCATCGGCCCCTGGAATTACCCGTTGCTTCAAGCCTCATGGAAAGTTGCTCCGGCACTTGTCGCCGGTTGTTCTTTCATTCTCAAACCCAGCGAATTAACCCCATCCAGTGCCATTCATCTGCTCGGACTTATTGAGGAGGCGGGTGCACCGGTTGGTGTTGCCAATCTGCTCCTTGGATCGGGGGCGATTGTGGGCGCACTACTTACCCGTGATTCCCGCGTAGATCTAGTCTCTTTCACCGGAGGGCTCTCAACCGGGAAAGCCATTATGGCTAGCGCGGCGGAGAGCGTAAAAAAAGTTGCTCTAGAACTTGGTGGCAAGAACCCGAATATTATTTTTGCTGACGCTGATTTGGATGCCGCAATCGATAATGCCGTCACTGCGGCGTTCTTGCATTCAGGACAGGTGTGCTCTGCTGGTACTCGATTATTGGTCGAGAGTTCCGTACATGATCTTGTGGTCAAGCAGATCGTTCAACGGGCGCAACTAATTCGACTCGGTGGCCCAAAGGACCTAGCTGCTGAAACTGGTCCGTTGATTAGCCAAGGCCACTTAAGAAAAGTTGAGGACTATCTGTCGCACGCGGTGGCCGAAGGTGCCCAAGTGCTGACCGGTGGCAGAAGGAGTAGCCGCGAAGATCTTAAGTCGGGTTGGTACTTTGAACCCACCGTTCTAGACGGCTGCGATACCAAGATGTACTGCGTCCAGGAAGAATCTTTTGGTCCGATTATGACGGTTGAAGTTTTTACCACTGAGAGCGAGGCAGTCGCTCTTGGGAATGACACCATATATGGGCTAGCCGGGGCGGTATGGAGTAGCGATAACGCCAAGGCTCAACGAGTTGCCCGAGCCCTTCGGCATGGGACCATCTGGGTCAACGATTACGGTCCTTACCGCCCGCAAGCTGAGTGGGGTGGATTTAAGGCCTCTGGAATCGGTCGCGAACTAGGACCGACCGGATTGCAGGAATACCTTGAAATTAAACATATATGGACCAACAATTCTCCTACGCGGTCCGGTTGGTTTAAAGATGAAGTCCAAGGAGACGATGAATGAGTGCAACCGAGCCGATGATTTCCGTGCGACATCTCTGGAAGGTTTTCGGACCTAATGCAGAGAAGATCATCGGAACGCCTACGGCCGAACTCTCCCGATCCGAACTTCGAACTCAAACTGGCAACACGATTGCCGTCAGAGATGTCTCATTTGACGTAGCACCAGGTGAAGTCTTCGTCGTGATGGGACTCTCTGGTTCAGGTAAGTCCACCCTCGTGCGGTGTATGACCAGGCTCATAGAACCGACGGCAGGCGAAGTCAAACTTGAAGGGGAAGACGTCCTCAAGGTGGATGCCAAACGACTACGCGAATTGCGGAAGACCCGGTTTTCCATGGTCTTTCAGCACTTTGGACTACTTCCTCATCGAAAAGTGATTGACAACATTGCTTATAGTTTGGAAATAAATGGAGTGAAGAAAGCCGAGCGCCATGCCCGCGCCAACGAAGTAATTGATCTAGTCGGATTGCAGGGGTATGCCGAGGCTTACCCAGAGCAACTCTCTGGCGGAATGCAACAACGTGTTGGTCTGGCCCGCGCCCTAGCTGTGAACCCTCAGGTGATGTTTCTAGATGAGCCCTTTAGTGCTTTAGACCCCTTAATCCGTAGGGATATGCAGACAGAAGTTATCCGCCTCCATCATGAATTGGGCAAGACGATGGTCTTCATAACGCACGATTTAGCCGAAGCTGTAAAACTTGGCGATCGGATCGCAATCATGAGAGATGGTGCGATTGTTCAAATTGGCACTCCGGAGGAGTTAGTTGCCACGCCAGCTGATGATTACGTGGCAAATTTCGTTCGCGACTTTCCCAAGTCTGACGTTCTCACTCTGCGATGGATTGCCCGAGCGGCCAGGGAAGATGAAGGATTATCCGAGTTGGTTCTGTCACCCACACTTACAGTTCGCGATGCCGCGCGTCGGGTGCTCGAGACCATCGGTGCAGTGCGAGTCATGGACGGAACCGAACTCGTTGGGGTGGTCGCATCCGAGGACATCCTCTCGGTGATTGCAGGGAATGATCAATGATGAGCGCCCAATTGCTCTCTCGTCCGGCACCCTCACTGAAGGTGCCCCCTCCCAAGAAATCTCATGTGGGACGTTATATCTCAATTACGACTCTTCTCTTTCTTGCCTTTGCGCTAATCTTCCGTGGAATTGCAACATTGCCTCTGGATCGTTCGTCTTCAACTCCATTTGGTGACTGGCTCGGTAGTTTGAGCAATTGGATAGATAGAAATCGAAATTCCAATCCATTCTTCCTCTACGTCGTCAACGATATTCGCGCCTTCATCAATGGGTTTGTGGGGATTCTTCGAGATGGTATCTCTCAAGCTAGCTCGGCTAGAACGGTGCCACAGATCGGCTGGTTGGGTGTGGTTGCCATCATCGGCTTTGTGGTTTACACAATTGCAAATATTCGGGTAGCCATTCTTGCCGTAGTTGGTTTTATATTTCTGGGCTTGTTGGGATTCTGGCAAGAGTCCATGGATACACTCGCTCTAACCCTTGCTGCGGTGGTTCTCTCTCTCATCATTGGTATCCCGCTCGGCATCTGTGCCGGCCTTTTCCCTAGATTTCAAAAATTTCTCACACCTTTTCTCGACTTTGCTCAAGTAATGCCTACTTTCGTCTACCTGACACCGGTGACGCTCTTCTTCCTAATAGGGCCGGCTTCAGCGACGATAGTCACACTGATTTATGCGGTCCCTCCCGCGCTGCGAATTACAGCCATGGCCATTAAGGAAGTTCCGTGGTCGAGCGTGGAGGCTGCGGTATCAATGGGGTCAACTCGATTTCAAGCGCTGAGAAAAGTTCAATTGCCACAGGCAAAACGGACGATTGTGGTTGGTATAAATCAAACAATAATGGCGGCGCTGGCCATGGTGACTATTGCTGCCCTCATCGATGCCCCAGGTTTAGGCCAAGTTGTCGTCCGGGCGCTCGAATCGCTAGATGTCGGGAAGTCTTTTCAAGCTGGATTGGCCATTGTCATTATGGCCGTCGTGCTAGATCGAAGCACAACGGCCGCCGCCGCAAAAGTTGACTCGGAAATAACGACATCGAAACGATTTCATAGATTCACTCTCATCGGCACCGGGCTGATGACAGTAATTCTGATCTACATTTCGCGTACGTATATCTGGGCTGCGACCTTCCCCGGATCAGGGTCCATGGGTACAAACTTTGCGAGCATTGCCGATCACACGATTGCCTGGATTCAATTACATTTTGTGACTCTCACAAATGGAATTACCGATGTTGTTACATATGGCTTCATAAATCCCATGCAATCCCTTCTGGTGGATAGCCCCTGGTTTGTCACTGGATTGGCGCTCATCTCCTTGGGAGCGATCTTTGGCGGCATACGGTTGACGATCATCAGTACCATTTGTGTTCTCGCTCTGGTTGGTACCGGACTCTGGTCGGACGCGATGGTAACGCTTGCTTCGACCTTGGTTGCAGCTGCTATTACGGTTGCATTAGGAATTTTTGTCGGTACGTGGATTGGGCGCAGCAGGCGGGCTGACCGTTGGATACGTCCATTGTTGGATGCAGGTCAGGTGCTGCCCGCTTTTGTCTATCTCGTGCCATTCCTCGGACTTTTCGGGGCTACTCGCTTTACCGCGATTATGGCAGCAGTTGTTTATGCCGCCCCGGCATCGATCAAATTGATGGCCGATGGAATCCGAGGCGTCCCAACAACAATGACGGAGGCCGCTACTGCCGCAGGCTCGAGTCCATGGCAGATGATACTTAAGGTCCAGTTGCCGAGTGCAAGACGTGCATTGGCTCTTGCCACCAATCAAGGTCTTATTTATGTTTTGGCAATGATCGTCGTAGGAGGCCTAGTAGGCGCTGGAGGGCTTGGGTATCTCGTCGTTGCTGGCTTTTCCCAAGAAAACCTCAAGGGCAAAGGCCTGGCTGCGGGACTGGCAATTGTTATTCTTGGAATATTGCTGGATCGCTTAACTCAAGCGGTCGCCAATCGACGTGATTCCCTTTCGAATGTGAACGCGTAGGA
>DASVIG010000017.1:0-9728 GCA_036382195.1 Candidatus Nanopelagicaceae bacterium | reverse complement strand
GAGAATAAAAAAATCGGTGATCGGACGTGGGCCAATGGAATTCCGATTGAATACGCGGGGGATTTCAGCGGTAAAGAAACCGCCTCTGAGAAAATCGGTGGTTTTGCAAGCTGGTTGAAGAATTCTTTCGGTTCCAAAAGTATTGAGGGTTGGTTTGATTCGCCGAGTGCAATCTGCGGTGATCGGGTAGGTCTTCATGTTTCAGGAAATGCAGTGCCCGTGACCATAAAGGTTTTTCGCATGGGCTACTACGGTGGAGCTGGCGCACGGTTGGTGATGACTGTAAAAACTAAACCGGTACTTAAATATCCAGTAGTCCACATCTCCCCGGCGCCAATTTCAATGGTGACAACCAGGTGGCCGGTTGCGTGGAGTTTTCCGATCACTGCTAATACCTTGCCTGGCCAATATTTGATCCGGCTTGACGATGGCCAAGGCGATGCGAGTTTCGTGCCAATTACCGTGATGGATCCCAATTCCAAAAGCGCCATCACGGCTATTTCCTCGGTGTTGACCTGGCAGGCATACAACGAATGGGGTGGTTATTCACTGTACAAAGGACCAGCGTTGACCCGAGCCAGTCGCGGCATGATCGTCTCTTTCAACCGACCCTACGATGGGGATGGATCCGGCCAGTTCAGATATATGGAGTTCCCCATTCTCCGTCTGGCAGAGAAGTTCGGAATCGATCTCAATTACATCACCGACCTGGAATTGAATAAGGATGTCCCTTCACTGCATAACACCAAATCGATTCTCTATGGCGGTCACGGGGAGTATTGGACAACCCAGATGCGAACCGCCCTCGAATCCGCAGTGGCTCGAGGGATAAATCTCGTTTCCTTCGGCGGTAATGCCGGATACAACCGACCACGACTACAGGTCAATGATCGCGAACTCATCATGTGGCGCGGTTCGCCTTTAGATCCCAACCGGACGAATCCCGTCTTGGCGACTGCACCTTGGAGGGATGCCCCCATCCGTAAACCAGAAGCGTTGCTCTTGGGGTCGCAGTATGTGGGACTCGGTGTTGACGGAAATTACACGATCGCTAATCCCACCCGATGGCCCTTTAATGCGATGAAGTATCCAGGCATCCTGCGGAATATTGTCGGACGCGAAGTGGATTCACCGCTTTATACCCTCGGACCTGCCGTAGAGGAATTGGGTCGATCTGTGATTGTTTTGCGCGGCAAAAATATAACGTCCATGGCCACGTATTACACCAACTCCAAGGGCGCGGGCGTCCTCGACATTGGGAGCAACGGTTGGTCGTGTGCACTCGATAACATCTGCCCATGGCATCCCAAACTTCCAGCCACCACGCGGATAGATGCTCGACTGGTCACCGAAACAATACTGGTAGGGATGGCACGAGGTCCGCTGGGCAAGTGGCGCCCGGCTATTCCAAATGTCCCAACCCGCACAAATTCTGCGCTTCTACCCAAGGCGTGATTGACTGATGTCATTAATAGGATTGCCCCTCTTTGTTCTGCTGATCGCCATTTGCGTCCTGTTAAATGCTGCGCTGATTCATTTTTGGAATAGATTTCGCGGAAGACGGTGGGTAAAGAATTTTCAACGTTTTGGAATTTTGGCCTTTGCACAATTGCTCGTCGTGACAACAACTTTCGTCGGTATCAATCATTCGATGGTCTTCTACGCGACATGGCGGGATCTTTTCGGCAATTACGCGGCTTACAACAACCCCATAACACAGATACAGATAGAGACCTCATCACCGTTGGATACTTACATTCGGAGCACTCGAGCAGGAGTGGGTTTCCATTCCAACGGTGGCGTATTCTCTTTTGTTCTCACCGGGACCAAGAGCGGGGTGACGGCGCCGGTCTATGTGTACTTGCCACCGACGTACGGATCTGATCCCAATAAGAAATGGCCGGTATTGGTGCTGCTGCCCGGCTATCCCGGTGTGCCCACTACCTGGTTTCATGCATTGGATCTCATCCATATCATCCGCCATGAAGTCTCTACCGGCTTTGCTCATGACTTTGTCCTTGTGCTTCCAACATTAAGCGTGACGCCGCCACGAGATACTGAATGCACCGACATTCCGGGAGGCCCGCAAGTAAATACCTGGCTGGGTGTCGATGTTCCCAACTCGATGATCAGCGGGTTAAGTGTCAGCCAAGATCGAAATGACTGGGCGATCACCGGTTATTCCACCGGTGGATTCTGTGCTGCAAAAGTAATGTTGAGTCATAGCGATAGATTTAGTGTGGCAATTCCGATTGCTGCATATTTCACTCCCTTTAAAGGAAAATTAACCGGAAACCTTTTTGGCGGTTCGCAAACCGTGATGGATGCAAACTCGCCACTGCTTCTGGCCAAAGCTTTGAAACTCCCTTCGCACATGTTGTTGGTTGGTTCCAGTCAGGACCCTGGTGTGATGGGCGATATCACTGCGATGGAGAAAGTCAGGAACCCCAATCTCGTAATGGATCAACTGGTGGATCAGCATGGCGGCCATACGACAAAGGTTTGGAAGAGTCAGTTGCCCAGAATCTTGGATTGGCTCTCCACCAAGATTCCCCATATCTAAACTCTCTGAATATTCTCAGGCGCCACCGCGCCATTCCCATTGTTCTCTGATTTTGATTTGAGAATATTCCTGCTCATCGATCAATCCATCAAGGAGACAAAATGAAAAAGACTTTAGTAGCACTTGTTATGGCAGGCGGAATGGTTTTAGGCGGCACAGTAGTTGCCAATGCGGCCACCACAGTCACCACAGCCACACCTAGTATCACAAAGCCCGCAGCATCTGCTGCCGAAGGTACTGGAAAGCACGAGATGGCTGAGACGGCAACCAAGCAAACGACTGAAGGCGTTGCACTTGCAAAGAAGAAGACCGGCAAGAAGACGATCAAACATTTAGTTAAGAAGACAACCAAGAAGACAACCGCGAAGAAATAGATTAACTCTTAAAGGGAAAGACCACTTCGCGAAGCTAGCCCAGCGAGGTGGTCTTTCTCGTTTTAGTCCGTCTGGAACCGATAAATGCTTCTGCCCGCAATGTTGCAATTCCAATTTTAGGTAGGTCGGCATTTTTTCGGAAAATCACATACCGCGGTACCCACTCCGGGCGAAATTTGGAGTTGAACCGGTAGAGGCTCTCCATTTGGAGCCATCGCGAGAGAAAGAGCAAGATACTGCGCCAAGAGCGAATGATGGGACCAGCTCCCAGTTGTGCACCTCGCTCGAAGACGGATCGGAAAGTTGCGAAGTTAAGTGAAATCAAGTCGATGCCATTGGCACGGGCGTAATTGATCGTCGCATCTATCATCAATTCATTGACCCCTGCATCTGCATGCGGCGCCCGGCGCATGAGGTCTAGCGAGAGTCCCTTTCCCCCCCACGGAACATATTGCAATAGTGCACGTACTTGACCATCTTTCATTGCAGTGACAATGAGAAGGTCTGGCTCATCGCTCTCAGCAATGCGTCCAAGACCCATCATGAAGCCGCGTTCGGTATTACCCCCGCGCCATTTTTTTGAGTCCTCGGTGAGAAGCAAGCGTAATTCAGGGGTCAATTCGCAGGTGCGGTAGATCTGCGTTGTGTAATCCTGCTTGAGGATTCTCCGCACTGTCTGACGTACATTGCGATAACGTGGATTATCGGGCTCGTAATCAGCGACATGGACAATCGCTTCATCCCCGATTTCCAGGGCAATCATCTTGGATTCCCGAACCCAAATCTCCCCCGCTTCCTCGCTACAGCCCACCGCGGCAGGAGTCCAGCCGTTCTCTAGACATAGGCTCATAAAGGTCTGCATTGCCAGAGGCCAAGCATCTGGATTCCCAATCGGATCACCGCTTGCAAGGGCACATCCACCGACCACTCGGTAGGTGATTGCGGCTTTGCGAGTAGATGACCAAGCCACGCTCTTGTCTTCTCGTAGCGCGAAATATCCGACTGAATCGCGCTCGCCAAATTCGGCGAGAAGCCCGCGGATGCCGGCCTCGTCCTGGGCGGTCATTCTGGGTTTGGGAGGACTGGGTTGCAGCAGAGTGAGCATTGGAACGATCAACGTGAGAAAACCCAGACTTGGCATCGCGTAGTCAAAAACAAATTGCTCTCGATGGCTGACAAATCGAACCGGGCCGGATAATCCAACCAGACCACGGAAGATCGTAGTTAGCATTGCATGAGTTGAGACCTCGCCGCCGAAAAGGCGGTCTGGCGCGATTATGAGAAACAACCCGATACCAAAACTCAATAGTGCCAACTGAGCAAAAACAATCGCGGCGCGGGTGATGATTTTCCGATGGGGCTTGGCGTAGAACTCGCGTCGTATAAGGAGCAAGAAGATAAACATGGTGGCCGAGGCAACCGCCTCCGCGATAAAGAGACCCTTTATTAGATGAAGAGAAACACTGACCAGCAGGAGTAATTGGGTGACCAAGAAGGCGGCGTGACTTCGCCTGGCTATGGCAAAGGAGAGGACCATGAGAAGGACGCCAATGATCACGGTTCCAGTGGAAGCGACGTTGGGCCAGACTTCGGGAACAAATTTCTTGACAAAGGCGAGCTTCTTATGGAACGGGGCGGAGGTGCTTGAGGCAATGTCGATGAGACCAAGCAGGAGAAGGACTCGTGCTGCCACAATTGCTTTCCATCGTGACTGGTGGGCTTTAGCAGTGAATTTCAAAGAACCCTCCTTAAAGTGAAAGTATAGAGTGGGAACCTGATGCGATATCCCAAGTGGGCACGAGTACTGGGCCCCGGACTAGTCACGGGCGCCGCTGATGATGATCCCTCGGGTATCGCAACGTACTCGCAGGCAGGTGCGGCCTTTGGCTACGGTCAACTCTGGACGCTCACCCTCTGCCTTCCGCTGATGATTGCCGTTCAAGAGGCCGCCGCCAGGATTGGTTCGGTCACTGGCTCTGGGTTGGCAAAGGTCACTTCGCAGCATTACTCAAAGAAAGTGCTTACCGTCGTTGTCTCCCTCGTCGTCATTGCCAATACGGTGAATATCGGTGCCGATATTGCGGCTGTGGGAGCCGCGTTACGACTTTTTATTCCTGTGCCAGTTCTCTTAATGTCGGCACTTTTTACTTTGCTTGTTTTGGGTCTTGAAATATTCATCGGCTACCAGAAGTACGCACACTTTCTAAAGATATTAGCTTTAGCGCTTCTGTCTTATGTCGCAACTGCATTTATAGTGAGCGAGCCATGGGGAATAATCCTTAAAGCAACAATTGTTCCTCAGATTGAATTCACTCCGGCATACTTCTATGTAATTGTTGGGATTCTTGGGACGACAATCAGTCCGTACATGTTCTTCTGGCAAGCAGCCGAAGAGGTGGAAGAACTTGAAGCTGCACACCGTGCCCACGCGGCTAGACGGAGCATGAAGACGATTCGCCAAGACACGTCGATAGGCATGCTCGTCTCCCAGGTCGGCAGTTGGTTCATGATGATTACTACCGCAACTGTCCTGCATGGACATGGGATTACAAATGTGGCGACGGCCGCTGATGCTGCGAAAGCATTGGAGCCGTTGGTGCGAACGTTCCCTAATGCCGGCATGCTGGCAAAAGGAATTTTTGCATTGGGAATTATTGGTATGGGCTTGCTGGGTATTCCAGTCTTGGCAGGTTCGGCCTCCTATGCCGTCAGCGAAGCAGCGGGCTGGTCAGCCGGCCTGGATAAGAAGCCGAAGAAGGCGCGGGGGTTCTACGCGATTATCATCATCTCGACCTTGATCGGTCTGGGTCTGACGGCAACGGGGATCAACCCGATGAAAGCCTTGGTTTTTGCGGCCGTCCTCAACGGGGTTGTTGCCGTACCCCTGATATTCCTTATCTCCAAGATTGCTGGGAATCGGACGATAATGGGCGATTTGGTCAGTGGGAGGCTCTCTCGTGCTGCCCTTACTATTACATTTGTAGTGATGTTGCTCTGCGCTTTGGCGCTATTTGTAACAATGCTTAGATAGCCTGACGTTTACCGAGTGAGGAGAGAGCCTTGAGCGACGACGACGAAGCAAATCAAGACGAACTCATAACAGAGGAAATGCTCTGGGATCGCATACCTGAAGTTGATGGTGCCGAGCGGGCCAGCACTTATTACGAATTGAGTGCGCGCATTTATGCTCGTGGCCAATACGATGACGCGTTGGCTTTAGCTGAAACCGCCTGTGACATTTATGACGGCCTTGGTGCAAACGCACCCAGCGAAGGATTGGCTCAGGCCTATTCGGCAATTGGGTACAACCTTAATCAACTTAAGCGGATAGACGAAGCAGCCAGCGCTATGAGCAAGGCAGTTGATATTTTACGTAAGAATAAATCGCCAATTGCCTTAGAACTAGCGTGCACCTTGGGCGAGTGGTGGTATTCGTCCAAGAATTACCAGAGAGTCATTGACACGATGCAAGGGTGTGCGCAAGAACATTTGGTCGACGGGAACGAGATCGGCGCAGCCAACGATCTTCATCTCATCGGATGTGCATACCGCGAAGTCAAGAATTTTGATGCGGCTTTGGCCAGTTTTACCGATGCCCGCGCGCTCTTTAAAAAGAATCGCGAGGTCATTCATGTGGGTCGGTGTGACCAGAAGATAGCTGCTTGCCTGGTTGAATTGGGCGAGGGCGAACTTGCCCTTGAAACTGCGCAGAAAGCGATTGACGTTTTTGAGACTGCGCATGATCATCGGCGTGAGACATTCGCATTACTGGAATATGGGAAAGCCCAAATTCTTCTGGGCAAATTTGAGGCGGGGCTTGGCACTTTGGACGAAGTGCTTCAGGCGGCAACAGATGAAGACCCCAAGGATTTCGAGCTCATAGTGGATGTCGAGACTCGGATGGCTACGGTTATGCGCACAATCGGCCGTATTGATGAGGCAGATGAAATCGATCGACGGTTAGTGTCGATTACGGAAGTTCTCAATGACCAGAGCGAGGGCGCCTAAGCCGGCACCGATGGCTGCGATCATCAGCGGCCATTCCATGGAGTGTCGAGTCCAGAGCGCTCCTGCCCAGAGACCTGCGCCCAGCACTGCAAAATTCATCGAGGCCTGGTAGACACCCTGTGCCTTTCCACGATGATGGCTTTCGCTCAGTCCAGCGATCCAAGCTTTACCCACGCCGTCTGTCAGCGCAGGGAAGAATCCGTATAGTCCGATGGCCATAACCGCGATCGTGTGATTGCTCGAATAGCCTAGGAGAAAGTAGGCGATAGCAAAGGTCATCAAACCTATGCTGTAAATGGCATAAGGTGAGAAACGGTCCGCTAAATACCCAGCCGGGAAAGCTGCGAGCATTGCCACCGAACTAAAGAGAACGTACGCGAGTACTACCCCTTGGGTGGAAAAACCGATGTCGTGCAGCCGGAGCAAGAGCAAGACGTCGGGAATGTTGGTCACCTGAATCAATACCAAGATTGCGATTGCGCGTTTGAGGTTGGCGGGTAACGGGCCGCTATCCGGCTTCGGAGGTTCGCGCTGGATGATCGCCCGCGATCGCTCTTTAACAAAGAAAGTCAGAGCGGTTGAGATGAGGGCCGGAATCAGAGCCCATATGGCAACTTTGCGAATATCGTTATGAAGCAGGGAAAGACCTAGTAGCGCCAGCAATGGACCAATCACTGCACCGAGATTGTCCCCGGCGCGATGGAATCCAAATGCTTTTCCTAAATGTGGCGGTGAAACAGAATCATGAATGAGAGCATCGCGAGGGGTGCTACGTAGCCCTTTGCCTATCCGGTCGGTAATGCGCCCCAGGAAGAAGAGAGGCCACGCTGTTGCGGTAACCACCAACGCTTTACCGATGCTGGCAACACCGTAGCCGGCGATAATAAACGGCTTGCGGCCTATGCGATCACTTGCCTTGCCTGCATACAACTTAGTAAATCCCGCGGCAGCTTCGGCGCAACCTTCAATCAATCCAAGTGCAAAGGGGGCCGCGCCAATAACTGATGTGAGCAGCAATGGCAGTAGCGGATACAACAGTTCACTCGCGGCATCCTGGGCGAGAGAGACCAAGGTGATGATCATCAGGTTCCGTGTTAACCAACGAGAATTCATCTCTCTATTTTCACCGTCTCATCTCTTAAAGGTGTTGGAGAGCCCAGTGATACATGGCGATTGCCCCTGCGGCCGAGGCATTCATAGATCGGGTGGATCCGTACTGCTCGATGGCATATAGCACCGAGCAGACGGCAATAGCTTCATCGGACATGCCGGAGCCTTCTTGACCAAAGAGGAGAACACACTTCTCAGGTAATTCTGAACTCTCCAGTGGCAGGGAACCGGGCACGTTGTCGATTCCGATGATCGGTACTGAGTTCTCACCAGCCCAGAGCGCAAAATCTGCAACCGTAGGGTGGTGAATGACGGTGAGATACCGATCAGTGACCATCGCCCCTCGGCGGTTCCAATCTCGTTTGCCGATGATGTGCACGGCGGCCACATTGAAAGCGTTGGCAGTGCGGACGATCGACCCGATATTGAGATCATGTTGCCAGTTCTCAATCGCGATCTGCAATGAGTGTCGTTTTGTATTCAAGTCCGCGACGATCGCGTCGACCTTCCAGTAACGATATTTATCGAGTACATTCCGGCGGTCGCCATTGGCCAGGAGCTCAGGATCGAATTCCTCGCCCGCCGGCCACGGCGTAGCGTGGGGCCCCACGCCCACGACTGGAAAGAATTCGCCTGGGCCTATGGTTGCAGGTGGAAGCATGTACGGCACTCTAAACTGAATGGATTGGAAAGGCTATCCGTGATCGGCGAAAGGGATACTGATGACCGCGCTTGCATGGGTTAATGACATTGCACTCTGGGTGCACATTCTCTCTGTTATTGGCCTATTGGTACTTCTGCTCCTGCAAATTTCCAAATCCCCACGACGAATTATTCCGGGAGTCCTGCATATCGGGCTTACTGCACTAGTTGCGGGATTGGTGATGGTCGGAGTACGGACACCTCTGCACACTCAGAACCCAGATAAATGGCCCCTGCTCAATAACGGCTGGGTCGGTATCAAGTTTGCGATCCTCATTGTGATTCTAATTCTTGGCTATCTCAATATGAGGAAGACGGCAGTCAAGGACTCGGTATGGAGCGCAATGATTGCGCTGACCATGGCGAATATCGCAATCGCCGTTCTCTGGAAATAGACGAATGAGACTTTTGCGGTCGGGACGGATTGCTCTACTCGCAATCCCACTTTTCGCGATTGGTCTATCCCCAGCAGTTGCTAGCCCAGTTCTCACAACCTCCGCGGTTCAAGCTCTCTTCGCCTCCATTGCAAAATCCTCCAGCCTGGCCCACCCGTCAATTATCCTGATTGACCGCGCCAACGGAAATGTTGTCTATGAGAAGGATTCAACCTCTCCACGCAAACCTGCCTCGGTTATGAAGCTCTTATCAGCGACGGCAACTCTGGAATATTTGAATCCGAATAGTCGCTACACAACGAGAGTACTATTGGGAAATAAACCGGGGACGATAATTCTCCGTGGTGAGTTTGATCCGTGGATGACGGCCAGTTATTCCAGCGCCCTTAGTGACCATCGAGTCTGGCTTAATTACTTGGCGAATCGAACGCTCACTGAATTGAAGAGTCAGAACCTCGGAAAAGTTTCCACATTGAAAATTGATTATTACGGTCTCTATTCAAACGACGTGAAAGACTTTCGAGCGTATCTTAGAAGCAGGGGTGTCACTTCGACTGCGGCATCGGTCTCTGTCAA
>DASVIG010000016.1:0-4451 GCA_036382195.1 Candidatus Nanopelagicaceae bacterium | reverse complement strand
GGTGAAACAGGACCTTCGGGTCCAATGGGTACATCAGGCGGTACGGGCGCGCCTGGTGCGCAAGGATCAGCGGGCGCGCCTGGTTCCGTAGGCACTGCAGGTGCAAGAGGTGAAACTGGTTCACCAGGTGCTACGGGTTCTACTGGTTCACCAGGTGCTACGGGTTCACCAGGTGCTACGGGTTCTACTGGTTCACCAGGTGCTACGGGTTCTACTGGTTCTACTGGTGCTACAGGTGCGCAGGGCCAAGCTGGAACGCAAGGAGTTCAAGGGGATGTCGGTGCAACGGGTACAACAGGACCGTCGCAATCCTTTTTCGGTGCGGTTAGTTTTGCTGCTTATATCTCAGGGCTACCGGGTTCAGCACAAACTTCTAATCCATTTGGAACTTTTGAAGCCGGCAAAAGTTATGTTCTAAGATTGTTGATTCAAGTATTCAATTCGGCAAAACAGGTCTCAACGTTTCCATTAGCAATCAGTATTTCTGCCGTCGGTGCTTCACCGTCCATCAACTCTGCCTACGTCGTCGCAAATGGGAGTTTTTGGACTTCGGGAGCAAAACAAGACGGAGTCTCGCTTGTTGTAGAAATTGCGGTAGACGGTGCTGCAGTTGTGACCGGTTATCAATTACAGGCAACCGTCATTTGTGGCCTTAATACAGAAGCATTCCCACTAACTTTGATCGGCAATTACTCTGTCACACATGTAGGCCACCTAAACTAGCCACATGAAGCCGACCCTAGTGCGCGTGATTGTGTCTGAGTCGGGGGATGAATGAGTGTCGTGCCTGGAGGGAGATTCTTTCTTCAAAGAGCGATAAAATCTGGGATAGATCGCAACGCGTAAAGGAGGTCACGATGTTCGGATATCTAGTCGGTGGTGCGGTTGTAGTTTTCTTGTTATTTCTTACATATGGGGCAGTTACGGGGCGGGTGCGTTTGCGAGATCGAGGATGTTGCACTACCGATCCCGAAAAAGACCTGCGTATGCGGAATACGTGAGGGAAAGTCCTCAATTGGCAGTGCGAAACTCCGATTTGGAGCGGGTGACCGGGATTGAACCGGCATGGCCAGCTTGGAAGGCTGGGGCTCTACCATTGAGCTACACCCGCAAAGTTGTTCAGGAGCCCGAAGGCTCCCTAACAGGGGCTAACGATATCGGTTCGGTAAGAGAGAGGGAATTTCTCCTCTAGACTTCCCAATTGCGCCGCGGGGCGTAGCGTAGTGGCTAGCGCGCCTGCTTTGGGAGCAGGAGACCGAGAGTTCGAATCTCTCCGCCCCGACCAGTTATTAGATCCCCAATTCATGCGATTCGCATAGCAAGGAGTTCCACGTGAAAAGCACGGTCGAGACCTTAACTCCTACCCGTGTACGCCTCACTATAGATGTGCCTTTTGAAGAGTTGAGCGGGCATGTCAGCGATGCATACAAGAAGATCGCAACGCAGGTGAACATCCCAGGTTTCCGCAAAGGCAAAGTTCCCGCAGCCATGATTGATCAGCGTGTGGGTCGTGGAACGGTATTGGATGAGGCCATCAACCAAGCACTCCCAGTTTTTTATTCGCAAGCTGCCCGCGAGCATGACGTCGCGGTACTAGGTCGTCCGGAAGTTGATATTAAAGAATTTGTTGATAAAGAGAAGTTGTCCTTCACTGTTGAAGTGAATGTGCGACCAGAGGTCGTACTGCCAGATTTCTCGAGTCTCACAATCACCGTAGATGACGCCGACGTAAAAGAAGCGGACATCGAAGAGCAAGTTGATGCACTTCGCATCCGATTTGGGACACTCAATACTGTCGAGCGCGCTGCCGCTACAGGGGACTTCGCGACGATTGATCTAGTTGCTCGCATTGATGGTGAAGAAGTAGAAGGCGGCACGGCTTCTGGCATGTCCTATGAGGTTGGATCAAATCGTATGGTCGATGGCCTTGATGCAGCCCTGGTCGGTTTGAAAGCAGGGGACGTGAAAGTTTTTGAAACTCAACTGGTTGGAATGGAAGAGGGCAAGACCGGATTAGTCGAAGTTTCTGTTCAGGCAGTTAAAGAACGCGAGCTTCCTGTTCTTGATGACGCATTCGCGGCGCTCGCAAGTGAGTTCGACACCCTGGATGAACTTCGTGCTGATGTCACTGAGCGATTGACGCGCCTCAAGAAGCTGGAACAAGGTGCCCAAGCGCGTGATCTTCTTGTCGAGAAACTCTTGGGCGAGATCGAGATTCCAGTTCCCGATGAATTCGTCACTGCCGAAGTTGATGACCATCTTCAAGGTGAAGGGCGTATGGAAGATACGGTTCACCGCGCAGAAGTTGAAGGCCAAGTTCGTTCTTCACTTAAGTCAGATTTTTTGCTTGATGCTGTGGTCAAGGCAGAGGCGGTCGAAGTAACCGAGATCGAATTGACCGAGTATCTGGTTCGTACTTCATCGCGTTATGGCATGGCACCTGAACAATTCGCGCAAGAACTCACTAAGGCCGGACAAATCAGTCAATTGGTCGCAGAAGTTGCCCGCGCGAAAGCCCTTGCGGGCGTGTTAAGTCGCGTAACCGTGGTGGACAAATCAGGTCAAACTATTGATCTTGAGGCACTTCGCCCACAGCCTGCAGCCGCTGACGAATAATCGCTTCGCCTTAAGCGAACAACCCCCTCTTAAGTCACATTTGGGAAGCATTTAGCGAGCCAGGTTGTTAGGGTCAATACAGGAAGTTTCAATGAGGAGGATGTCCGTGGATCTTATTAGTACCAATTTGCCAGCGGCCGAGATTATCTCTCGCGCACCGCAATCTGGTTCTGGTGGCCTTGATGACCAGGTCTATAACCGTTTGCTTAAGGAACGCATTATCTTTCTGGGTTCTGTAGTCGAAGATTCGATGGCAAATGCCATATGCGCGCAGATTTTGCTTTTGGCGGCCGAAGACCCAGAGAAGGATATTTATCTTTACATAAATTCCCCTGGTGGATCCGTGACTGCTGGTATGGCGATTTACGACACAATGCAATACGTCAATAATGACGTTGCAACTGTCGGCATGGGCCTTGCCGCGTCAATGGGTCAATTCTTGTTATGCGCAGGAGCAGCCGGCAAGCGTTACGCCACGCCTCACGCGCGGATCATGATGCACCAACCATCCAGCGGAATCGGCGGCACAGCAACCGATATCAAGATTCAGGCAGAGCAAATAGGCTTTACCAAGAAGAAGATGGCCGAATTGATTGCTTTCCATACCGGCCAGAATATTGACACAATTACGGCCGATTCCGACCGTGACCGTTGGTTTACCGCCGATGAAGCCAAGGAGTACGGCTTTGTCGATCATGTGGTTCTATCAGCGCTACAAGTTTCAGGTCGTGGAGGCACAGCATGAGAATGGAATTCGATCGCGTGAACGAAATTACCAACCGCTACGTCCTTCCAACTATCGAAGAGCGGACCAGTTACGGCTACAAGCGCCTCGATCCATACACCAAGCTCTTTGAAGAACGCATTATTTTTCTGGGTCAACCCATAGACGATACCGTTGCTAATGACGTCATGGCCCAGTTACTGACCCTTGAATCCATGGATCCTGACCGCGACATCATGATCTATATCAACTCACCGGGCGGATCTTTTACTGCGCTGACTGCAATTTACGACACCATGCAGTTCGTGCGACCGGACGTCATGACCATCTGCCTTGGTCAAGCCGCCTCCGCCGCTGCTGTTTTGCTAGCTGGAGGGTCTAAAGGCAAGCGTTATGCGCTGGAGCATTCACGAATTCTGATCCATCAACCGTCCAGCGAAGGCGGGGGGCAGGCTTCTGATATTGAGATTCAGGCCAAAGAAATCGCACGCATGCGCACACTTCTTGAAGAGTTGATTGCAAGGCATTCCACTCGATCGCCTGACCAAATCGCTTTGGATATCGAACGCGACAAGATCCTTACTGCTGCTGAAGCCGTTGAGTACGGATTAATCGATCAAGTACTTGCCAGCCGAAAGGCGAAGCCGACACACTAGGCGCCTCAAACTTCATCGCAGAAGGGGGTTGGTAGAAGCTTATGGCTCTAATCGCCCCGGGAAGTTTGATGTCCTACTCGAATTATCGAAATCTCTGGGTTTCAAATTTATTGGTGACGATTGGTGCATCTGCATTTCCGATTGCGCTAGCTGTCACCGTCTTGGATGCCGGAGGTAATGCGACCTCCTTAGGTTTGATTCTTGCCTCGAGAGTTCTTTCCTCCGTCCTGCTGGCTTTGGTCGGTGGAGTTTGGGCAGATCGTTTGCCTCGCAAGTTCGTCATGATCGGGGCGGATGTATATCGCGGTCTGTTGATGATTGGTTTACTTTTTATTGCCACCCCTAGTGTCCCGGCATGGGGGCTTGCCGCCCTCGTCTTTGCTATGGGAGCGGGTGAAGCATTTGGGTATCCTGCCTCTGGTGCAATATTGCCAAGCATTTTGCCGCCCGAGAAA
>DASVIG010000015.1:0-4528 GCA_036382195.1 Candidatus Nanopelagicaceae bacterium | reverse complement strand
CAAGTTCGCAGGAATTTCCTCAACGATGTAATCCTCGCCCTTCTTGGTTTCCCCTGGCCATACAAGTGCCTTCATTGCGATCAAATCAACCACTCCAAGGAAACTTCCTTCATTTCCAATCGGTACTTGAAGCACGAGTGGGCGCGCATTGAGGCGGGAAACAATCATGCCGACGCACATGTCAAAGTTGGCACCGGTGCGATCGAGTTTATTAATGAAACAGATACGAGGAACGCTGTAGCGATCGGCTTGGCGCCATACCGTTTCGGACTGTGGCTCAACGCCTGCAACACCGTCGAACACGGCAACTGCGCCATCAAGTACACGCAACGAACGCTCTACTTCAATGGTGAAGTCAACGTGACCAGGTGTATCAATGATGTTGATGAGGTGGTCGTGCCACATGCAGGTGGTTGCAGCGGAAGTGATGGTGATGCCGCGCTCTTGTTCCTGCTCCATCCAGTCCATGGTGGCTGCGCCCTCGTGGACCTCACCGATTTTGTAGTTAATACCGGTGTAAAAAAGGATGCGCTCTGTGGTCGTGGTTTTACCCGCGTCGATATGAGCCATGATCCCGATATTGCGGACCATCGCTAGATCGATTGGAGTATCCGTGGCCACTTGGTTTCCTTTTCTTCTAAGAGTGTTGGGTTTGGTATGAGTTAGTTAGCGGATTACCAGCGGTAATGCGCGAAAGCCTTGTTAGCTTCTGCCATCTTGTGGGTGTCTTCACGACGCTTAACTGCTGCACCGAGACCATTGCTAGCATCGATCAATTCATTGGTTAGGCGTTCTGCCATTGATTTTTCGCGACGTCCGCGAGAGAAATCAACCAACCAGCGAAGGGCAAGAGTGGTGGAACGGCCAGCTTTAACTTCAACTGGGACCTGGTAAGTGGCGCCACCAACGCGACGTGACTTCACTTCAACAGTTGGCTTGATGTTGTCGAGGGCGCGCTTCAGAGTGATGATTGGATCGATCTGAGTCTTTGCCCGGCAACCTTCGAGAGCGTTGTAAACAATCGCTTCGGCGGTGGAACGCTTGCCATGAAGCAGAATCTTATTGATGAGGGCAGTGACAACCGGAGAGTTGTAGACCGGATCAGCAATTACCGGTGATTTGACCGCAGGACCTTTACGTGGCATTAGGAAGCCTTCTTCTCTCTCTTGGTGCCGTAACGGCTACGCGACTGCTTACGATTCTTGACACCCTGCGTATCGAGTGAGCCGCGGATGATCTTGTAACGAACACCTGGAAGATCCTTAACGCGACCACCACGGACAAGAACAATGGAGTGCTCTTGCAGGTTGTGACCTTCGCCTGGGATATATGCCGTAACTTCCATACCGCTGGTCAAACGCACACGTGCGACTTTGCGAAGTGCAGAGTTCGGCTTCTTCGGCGTCGTCGTATAAACACGCGTACAAACACCACGGCGCTGAGGACTTCCCTTAAGCGCAGGTGTACTCGTCTTCGTGGTCTTTTCAGCACGACCGCGACGAACCAGTTGTTGAATCGTTGGCATCTTTCTCCATTCTTGGCGACGTACAAAGTCGCTAGACTTTTACGTCAATCAGTTCTGCTTCCATTTTCGAGCAATGTCCGACCCACGAGGTCGGGCGTGTCGCCTGACTTCGCACGAGTGCTGATGCAAATTAATCGCAGGGCAATCGGACAGAGCTCTAAAAAAGAGCAGGGCGAGAGCGTAACCCACTCGCCCTGCCAAGGTCAAAACGAGGGTTTTACTCCTACTTTCATTAAATATGCGGTCAAGACACGCCAAAAGAAACGCTAAGAGGTAGGTAGGAATGGGTCGGAACGAGTCGCCCCAGCCCATCTGATCAAGGCGCCGGATCCGAGCAAGATCGCCATTGCGAGCGCGGCATTTAGGGGTATCCCCAGGCGATGGACCACTCTGGTCGGGAATCCGCCCAAACCAATGCCCGAGAGCATCAACAAAGCGACCCCGACTCCAGTGACGCCGATTCCGACCAAGATTGACGCTTTGGAAGAATCAGGGGCGAAACTATGCGGAGATGAATCCCACCACGGCAGGTGAGCGTACTCAAATACCCACACAAATCGGACAACTGTCCAGATAGACACCCCAAAAACTGCCCAGAATCCGAGCGATCCGAGGGCATACCCCCACCCCTCGGGAACTGGGTAGCCGTTGGACCCGAACCGAGTCGGTCGATCCAAACCCAGACCATGCGAGATAGCCAACAATCCGGTGAGCACCGGCAAGTGCCATAAATAGAGGGTCATTGCCACCAGATTTACTGCGGTTGTCCGCCGCCAGATTGTCGGTCGATTCAAGGTCCGGGTCAGTGACTCATTAAAGAAGGTCAGGAGTGCGACCAAGGTGACCGAGTGGATTGCCAGGACGAGCGAAGGTGGCGCCATGTTGGTAATCGGCTCCCCCGGCATCCCCACCAAGGAAAGCGGCCAAGGCCCGAATCTGATCAACAAAGCATTAGTGGTCAGATTAAAAACAATGACCGAAAAAAGAAACGTTTTGGAACATCGGGCGAGGATTCCGTGCGCGCGCAACGAACCAAGGTAGGCAGATAGAGACCAGACGAGAACGAAGTTCACTAGACCAATTGCCGAAGGCCAACCAGCTAAGAGTCGGAGCACATCTACCAAACTGGTTATAAGAAGTAATCCGACAGTAATGAGAACTCCCCTGCTCGTGGATGCCGAGTGAAATAACGGAGTAAGCGCAGTCACCAATATGTACGAACCAAGAAACCAGAGCAGTTGCGTTGTCAAAAACATCAAAGGGACAGCAACTCGCGGTGGCGCTAACACGCTGATGAAAGCGGCTCCAAATCCTGCGAAAATTAAATAAATCCATAACGGGCGGAGTAGCCGTTGGGTGCGGCTCCAAATCCAATTCGGATATTTGCCACCGCGCGCTACATGCTTGTCCCAAGAAATCGCATTCGCCGCACCTCCAGCAAAATAAAAGAGCGGCATGATTTGCAATACCCAAGTACCCGCCTGGGTCCACGGGTAGGCGGCTAGCAGATTCCCGATCTTTGGCACTCCGTTTTTCCATGCCACGACTGCCATCAGGGCGTGCCCCGCAACAACAACTATTAATGAGAAAGCGCGTGCTGCATCAACTACTCGATCACGATCTACCGGAGTTTGCGCAGCAACTTGTTCACTGGGCACTCGCGCGAAAAGGCGTCCGCTCATAGCGACTCCTTCCTAGACAGATCATCCCACGTGAAGGAAAAGAAATCTTGAACCACATAGTTAGAGTCGTTGACACTCATCTTGCTGTGACCTACCTTTGACGAAATTCATATCCAAAGGAGAGTGGATATCATGGCTCACGATATTTCGGCGCAACCAGCAACGTCCTTTCAAATCGTGCCCCTTATGGCGCTCCCATTTGTCGGCGTTGGCCTGGTGGGACTAATAGTTTCTATTGCAACCAATCGCTTGTGGGCTCTGGATTTTTTCCACGTTGTCGGCGGTGGCTTGTGGACTGCTATCGACCTTTTTGTAGGTTTCATCGTGGGACCGATCTTGGGAAGACTTTCTATTCCTGCACGGATGGAATTCTCCAAACGGTTTATGCCCAAGATGTTGGTACTTATGCCAACTCTGGTCATCATGACCCTTGCTGCGGGATGGCAATTGGCCAGACATGAAAAATTCATTTTGGCTTCAGATAATCACCATGCTTGGGTTGTCGCATCGATGATTGTTGTAGGAGCCATGGCGGTCATTGCTATTGGCATTCTGGAGCCGGCAAATATTGCAGTCCTCTTTGAATTGAGAAAGCCGCAACCAAACGGAGAGAGGATAGGCCGACTCATGAAAAGATTTCTCTACACCGCGGGAATCACGGGAGCAATGCAAGTTGCTACTTTAGTAATTATGACTCGGATCGCCACATTATGAGCACCCAAACAAATACTTATAGTGCGCCTTCATCAGAGCGAAAGTTCCCACCGATTGAAGGAATCTCCATCGGTATCTTAGCTTTAGTCATCATTGGTGGCGTCTATCTGGCTTCCCACCTTCCTGGGCATGTATCTCTTGTTCCATCAGTCATCCTGACGATTGTTGCTGCAGTCTTGCTACTGACAAATATTGTGCTGCTGAGCCGAATTGAGAACTTCGCTTGGGCGACCTTCTTCCTCGTTGCTAAGTGGTCACTTCTGGCTTACGTAGTAATCGCCGGCACTCTGGAATTTGTTTTTATTTATGACGGCACTCGAGGCTCGGTCTTAGTGCTGTTCAGTTCCACTCTGGCTATCTTTGCTATCAATCTTCCGATGCTTTTTGGCTTTTCGGTAGCAAGATTTCAAGACAGGTGAAACACCTGCTCGGTCACTAGGTTCGAATTTTCATTACTCCGCGTAGCGAAGATTCGTGACAGAATTTCCTCGCCTTGATCTTTGCAAGGAAACGGTTGAACCCGAGGGTTGGTCACTCTCACAAAAAAGTGTTCTGCCTTGGAGCTGTCGTCACAGAAGGCCTTGGATCATTCCAAGGCCTTCTGTGT
>DASVIG010000014.1:0-5745 GCA_036382195.1 Candidatus Nanopelagicaceae bacterium | reverse complement strand
GGTCTCTTTGCGCTTGCCCGCGTTTTCATTGCTCTGGCAGCGATGGATATAGGTACGGCTTTCGGGACTATGGGCGCGCGTCGTGAAATGTTGGTTGGTTTTCTAGCAGAACCTGCCCTCCTTACCGTTTTGTTTTCGGCCTCCCTCATTGGTCAGTCCACTGCACTGAGCACGATCGTGCGAACTGTGGGCCACCAACAGTTCGCGATTTATCCCAGTTTGGTCTTTGCCGGGATAGCTTTCACTCTCGTTGCCATGGCAGAGAATGCGCGAATACCTGTCGACAATCCGGCGACGCATCTTGAGTTGACGATGATCCATGAAGCTTTGATTCTTGAATACTCCGGGAGACACCTTGCCCTGCTGGAGTGGGCGGCAGCCTTAAAGCTTTTTGCATATTCGGCCCTTGGATTGGCGCTCTTTGTGCCTTGGGGAATTCCCGAAGCACGGACCCCACTTGCGATGCTCACTGCGTTGCCCATTCTCCTGGGGAAACTTTGCGTAGGAGGAGTCGTCCTGGCTCTGATTGAAACTCTGGCTGCCAAGCTGCGGATCTTCCGGGTGCCTGAATTTCTTGCTACTGCTTTCCTTCTTGGAGTCATCGGCATGCTGACGCACATTTTGTTGGGGGCATGATGACCGAATTAATTCCTCAACTCGTCAATCTTTTTGCCTCCATCATTCTGGTTCTCGCCTTTGCGATGCTGGCACAGCGTCGCATCGTGACGCTCATTAATCTCTATGCCCTTCAAGGACTTACCGTGGTTGGGGCTACCACCGTCGTTGCATATGTCACGCACCAGCATCACCTTTACTATTCAGCGGGGTTGACGCTTATTCTCAAGGTTTTCTTGATTCCCTGGGTATTGCATCGCCTGGTGAAGCGGCTCAATGTCCGTTGGGATATTGAAACCCTGCTCAACATTCCCAGCACCATGTTGATCGGAATTGTTCTGGTCGTATTCGCCTTCAACTTGGCGCTACCAATCTCACGACTTTCCACGTCGATTACTCCCGGCACCCTTGGGATCGCCCTTGCCTGCATCCTCCTTTCCTTCATGATGATGATCACCCGCTCCAAGGCCTTGCCGCAGGTGATCGGGTTTCTTTCCATGGAAAATGCCCTCTTCTTTGCGGCAACCTCTGCAACTTATGGAATGCCTATGGTTGTTGAATTGGGCATCGCACTTGACGTCCTGGTTGGTGTCTTCATCCTGGGCGTATTTATGTTCCAAATTCGAGAGCAATTTGAGAGCTTGGATATCTCCCACCTTGAAAACTTGAAGGAGGAGTAGATGAACCCACTCGTTCTCGTTTTTGCTACGCCTCTGATGGGTTCGTTTGTATTGGCGCTGATGGGCCATCGGCCTAATGGCCGCAATGTAAACGTCGCATTTAGTTTTGGCACCCTCTGTGCGGCTGTAATTCTTACCCTGCGAGTTGTTGCGAAAGGTCCGCTCTTTGCCCTGGATCAGCAGTTCTTCATCGACTCACTCAATGTCTTTCTCATTTCCCTAACCGCGCTCGTTGGCTTCACAACGTCGGTATTTTCACGGCCGTACATGCGGATCGAAGAGGAGCGGGGCAAAATGCCTCCCAATCGGATGCGCCTGTATTTCAGCATGTATCAATTATTCAATTTCTGCATGCTCTTGGCGCTCACCACCAACAACATGGGCATTCTCTGGGTTGCGATGGAAGCTGCAACTCTTACGACCGTCTTGTTGGTCTCTGTCTATCGCACGCCGGCGAGTTTGGAGGCGGCCTGGAAGTACTTCATTCTCTGCGGAGTTGGAATCGCGCAGGCGCTCTTCGGAACGATTCTGCTCTATATGGCAGCCCAGAAAGTCATCGGCGCAGGAACTAACCCGCTGCTTTGGACCAACCTCAATGTGGCAAAATCTCAACTCAACCCGGTGATCATGTCATTGGCTTTCGTCTTCCTGCTTGTTGGATACGGAACCAAGATCGGACTAGTTCCACTGCATAACTGGTTGCCAGATGCGCATGCCGAAGGACCTACGCCAATTTCGGCCGTTCTCTCCGGTCTCCTTCTCAATGTTGCCCTTTATGCAGTTATTCGCTGCAAAGTACTCACGGACGGGGCCCTGGGAAACCACTTCGCCGGCCATCTTATGATTGGTTTCGGATTGCTCTCGGTGCTGGTTGGGGCCTTCTCGCTCTTTCGCCAGCGAGACATCAAGAGAATGTTCTCGTATTCATCCATTGAGCATATGGGCCTGATGACTTTCGCCTTTGGCATGGGCGGTCCGATAGCGAATTTCGCTGGCTTGCTACATATGACGGTTCACTCACTTACTAAATCCGCAATCTTCTTTGCTGTTGGACATGCAGCCCAGAAAGCCGGGTCGCAGATCATGGATAACATCCGTGGTCTTATCAAGGTGAGTCCGACAGTCGGGTGGGGATTGATGCTGGGCACCCTGGCGATTCTTGGAATGCCGCCCTTTGGAATCTTCTCCAGCGAGTTTCTTATCCTGACCAGCGCGATGCGTCAGTTGCCATGGGCTACACCACTTCTTCTGCTGGGGTTAGGCGTGGCATTTGCTGCAATATTCAGCCGAGTGCAACCGATGGTCTTTGGTGAGACCAACGTCAAGAAGTTGGAGCATTCTCCTGCGCTCCTGCCAGTCTTCTTGCACCTTGGAATTGCGCTGATGCTGGGTCTTTATATTCCACATTACTTAAATACCTGGTATCTCCAGGCCGCTCAGATTATTGGGGGCTGATCACATGGAGATTCCAGATTTGGATTTGAATGTGTCGCCAATGAAGACACCGTTTTCGTTGTTGCGAGGTGAGGTGAATGCGGATGAATGGCTGACCGCTGCATTGGCTATCGCAGAAAATCATGGCCGTCTCGTCAGTTTGTGGGGAAGTGATGGCTATCGCGGGAAACCTGGTCGTTTCAGTGTCTGCGCTGTCTATGCCCTTGCGAATAAGAAGTTGCTCTGGTTGGAATTGCCGATCATCGGCCCATCGGTTAATTACCCGGACATCGCCGGGATATTCCCTTATGCCACGCGGATGCAACGAGCGATTGCAGATCTATTGGGATTACAAGCCGAAGGCGCCTTGGACACGCGGCCCTGGCTCAACCACGGCACTTTTGGCGCTGATTATTTCCCACTGCGAAAGGAGTTCTCCGGAAAGGAGATCGTCGAGTGGCCGGCGGCAACTGATTATCCATTTGTCTCGGTCACGGGCGATGGCGTTCACGAGATTGCGGTAGGCCCCGTTCACGCAGGTGTTATCGAGCCCGGTCACTTCCGCTTCTCGGTCGTGGGGGAGAAGACCCTTCGATTGGAAGAACGCCTGGGGTATGCACACAAAGGAATTGAGAAACGTTTCGAGCAGATGGCGGCCAGTGATGGCTATCGATTAGCTGGTCGCATTTCAGGAGATTCGACCGTTGCCTTCTCCTGGGCGTACTGCATGGCGTTGGAATCAGCGTGGGGATGGAACGTGCCATCTCGCGCACTCTGGCTGAGAGCACTGATGCTCGAGCGCGAACGCATTGCAAACCACTTGGGCGATCTTGGTGCTCTCGGCAACGATGCGGGCTTTGCTTTCGGCCTCTCGCAATTTATGCGCTTGAAGGAAAACTGGCTCCGCTTGAATAAGTCATTGTTCAATCATCGTTTCATGATGGACTGCATTCTCCCTGGTGGAGTCAGATGCGATGTAGATGTTTCGGGACTCGAGGAGATACTCAATCAATGTGACGAGATCGAGAAAGAGGTCACGGTTCTTCGTGCCATTTACGACGATCACAGCGGGCTCCAGGATCGTTTTCTTAACACTGGAGTTGTCACCAATCAGCTAGCCTCCCAACTTGGTTTGACTGGATTGGCAGGACGGGCCAGCGACATTGAAAACGACGTACGGATTGATTCCCCTACTGCACCCTACGACGAATTGAATGTCACGATGGCTACTCGTTCCGGTGGAGATGTTGCATCACGTGTGGCGGTGCGCTTTGACGAATTATTCGAATCCCTCCGTTTGATCCGCGAAATTGTCGGCAACTTGCCCACCGGGCCAGTGTTGACCACATCCAACAAGATCTCTGCGGGTCGTGGTGCTGGGTGGATTGAAGGCTGGCGTGGCGGAGTATTCGTGGCATTGACCGTAGACAAGGACGATCAGATTGCCCGATGCCACGCGCAGGATCCTTCGTGGCAGAATTGGCCTGTGGTGGAATATGCGGTAATCGGTGACATAGTCCCGGATTTTCCGCTCATCAATAAATCTTTCAACCTCAGTTATTCGGGGCACGATCTCTGATGTGGACCATACTCAGGCAGATCGCAAAGACCGGCATTGCGACAGAGGCGCCACCCAAAGCCTTTGACGTTGAATCCAGTCAACGGATCCACCATGATATTTTGAAGGTTCTCGGGCGTGCACTAACCATCCGTGAAGTCGATGCTGGAAGCTGCAATGGCTGCGAACTCGAGATCCAGGCGCTGGGCAACGTCTACTACAACCTAGAAGGTTTAGGAATTAAGTTTGTCGCCAGCCCACGCCATGCTGACATGCTCCTTGTGACGGGGCCCGTATCGCGCAACATGATGAAGGCGCTTCAACTGACATATGAGGCAACGCCCGAACCCAAGTTGGTTGTAGCCGTCGGTGATTGCGCGATAAACGGCGGGATTTTTGGTACGAGCTATGCAACTTTGGGTGGCGTCGACAAAGTCTTGTCAGTGGATCTGGCGATACCAGGATGCCCACCTGCCCCCATTGAAATTCTGGAAGGGATCTTGACTGCAGTCCGATATCGCTTAGCCAAGAAATAGCAGATCTTCCACGCCACATTTCAAGTAACAATTTACCTTGGTTCTTTCGCATGAAAGAACAAAGCCTTGTCTTAGATTTTGAACAGAAAGTTGGAGGTTCGAATCCCTTCGGGCGCGCTTTTGGACCTGTCTCATCTATCACTTGAGAGGTCGAACTTCTTATTTTTCTAGCATTTTCTCTATCGCATCGCTCGCGGCTACCGATCCCCCAGCAGATAGATAGGCGGTAGCAACTTTGCGTGCGCCATCTGTTTTGCTTATCGCTTCAAAGACCTTTGCTTTAAGGCGCTCAGGGGTTAAGCGCTTTGCAGGTAGCCTCGTGCCAGCTTTGCTCACCTCAACACGGCGTGCTACCTCAAATTGATCTCTTCCAAACGGAACGGCGCAGACAGGAACTCCTCGGGCGAGTGCCTTTTGCGTAGCGCCCATTCCTCCGTGAGTTATGGCGCAGACGGCACGGTTCAGAACCGCTCCGTGAGATAGGAATTTCTCAACCCGCGCATTTGCTGGAACCCTAAAGCTTTCAATCTCTGCCGAAGGAGCAGTAACAATGACAAATAGATCTTCGTTTTCAAGTGCGTCTAATGTGATCTGAACCAGTTTCTCGTCAGCCTGATACTCAGATGAGGTGGTAACGAGCACGATTGGACGGTCGATCTCAGAGAGCCATTCCGGTTCTCTTTCGTCAGGGTCCCAGTCGCACGGTCCGACAAGAGTGATATTTGTAGGCCAATCGCTTCTGGGATATTCAAATGGTTCAGTCGTCAAAAGTAAGAGCAGCGGCGGAGTGAGGTATAGATCATCGGCTTTTTTTAGTTCTGCCAACCCGAGCAATCTCCTTATGGCGTTGTAGGGCGGCAATGTTGTTCGTTCTATAGTTCCGATCATCAACGGGCTTAGGATCTTGTCGCGCAAACGCCCG
>DASVIG010000013.1:0-6394 GCA_036382195.1 Candidatus Nanopelagicaceae bacterium | reverse complement strand
AAGCGCCCTGAAGTTCAAGAACTTCAGAACTACCTCTCCACTCCTCAGTGGGCAATTAATCGTATTGCTACTGCTGGTCCTGGTGGAGGATGGCTCTCTGCAAACTCAGGTGTCCCACTATCGGCTTACAAGAACCCACTAGATCAACTCTCGGCTAAGTACCTCGCAGACAAGCATTCAACCTTCGTCTTCGATGCATCGGATGCTATGCCTGCTGCAGTTGGCGCAGGTACGGAATGGACTCAATTGACCGCGTGGTTTGCCGAAGGCAAATCAACGGCCGATGTGGCCAAGGCGATCGATGCTTCCTGGCCTGCCAAGTAACTAATTACCCAGTAATTAGCCTTAGCAGTACCTAGTACCACCGATTATGAAGTTGGTGGGGATCGCAAAATATGGATCCCCACCAACTTCTTTCAATAGCCTTTCTTGCTAAACTTCTGAAAATTTCGATTGGGGGATGTCGTGAATTCCTTCTTATCGACCAACCTCCCGAAATTCGGTCAAATCGCGATTGCCCTCTTCAGTTTCTTTGCGATTCTGATGGTAATTTTTTACATCGCAGGAAGGGCGAACGGACGCAAACAACGCCCCATCGCGATTCTAGTTTTTCTGGGGCCAGCGATAATTCTGCTACTTGCTGGACTAATCGTGCCTGCAGTACAAACCATTCTCTTCAGTTTCAAAGATGCCAACTCGGTAAAATTTGTGGGTTTCCTGAACTATTCTTGGCTAATCCATGATCCGGACATTCATAAGGTTCTTTTCAATACCCTGCTCTGGATCATTATCACCCCCTTTTCCACAACTGCCCTGGGTCTCTTTCTAGCGATCATGCTGGATCGCATGAAGCGAGAGTCGATTGCGAAGTCGCTCTTGTTCATGCCAATGGCCATCTCTTTTGTTGGTGCGTCGGTCATCTGGAAATTCGTCTATGACTTCGCCGTTCCCAACAAACCTCAAACCGGTTTGCTGAGCGCAATCGTCCGTGCTTTCGGTTTCAAACCTTCCAATTGGATCTTGACTCAGCCACTCAATACTTTTCTCTTAATGATCATTTTTATCTGGGTGCAAACTGGCTTTGGCATGGTCATCCTTTCCGCGGCCATCAAAGGCGTACCGGCGGATATTGTCGAAGCCTCTGCCTTGGATGGCGCCTCTGGATGGCGATTATTTCAGTGGATTACTTTCCCGATGGTTCGTAGCACCGCAATCGTCGTCTTTGCCACGATGCTGGTTACTTCACTCAAACTCTTTGACATCGTTCGGACCATGACTGGTGGGAACTTTGGCACGAGCGTTATCGCAAATGAGATGTACTCAGAGGTATTCGTCCGTTTCGATCAAGGTCGAGGCTCGGCTTTGGCTGTGATTCTCTTTGTCTTCGTTACGCCAATCTTGGTCTTTAACATTCGAAACCTTCGAAGAGAGCGGTCAATTGCATGAGCACGTTAAAGATCGCGACACCGAATTCAGGGCGAAAGCTCTTTTCCACCAGATTTGCCACAATTTCTGTCTGGTTAATCACGATCATCTGGACAGTTCCCACTTTTGGCCTCTTTGCTAGTTCGTTTAGAAATAAGCAGGACATCTTTCTCACCGGTTGGTGGCATGTATTTACCAGCCCTCACCTGACATTGAGCAATTACCACGCCGTGCTCTTCGGATCTAGTTCAGCGACTCTCTCTGACGGCGTCCTTCCTTACCTCATGAATTCCATCGTTATAACAATCCCAGCGGTAGTCTTCCCGGTCGTCATCGCCACCATGGCTGCCTACAGTCTGGCCTGGGTTAAATTCAAAGGCAGCGACGCTCTCTTCTTCTTCATCTTCGCCCTTCAAGTAGTCCCAATTCAGATGTCATTGGTTCCGCTTCTTCAATTATTTACTGGTGGGGCGCACATCGGTAGTTTCACAATCATTCCCAAATTAGGGATTGCAGGTCACTTCGCCGGAATTTGGCTGCCACACACCATGTTCGCCCTACCACTTGCCATTTACTTGTTGCACAATTTCATCGCCTCACTTCCGAGAGATTTAATGGAAGCCGCATATGTCGATGGTGCCAATCACTTCAAAGTCTTTCGCCAGATAGTCGTTCCACTTTCGATTCCTGGCATTGCAGCTTTTGCAATCTTCCAATTCTTATGGGTCTGGAATGACTTGCTCGTGGCACTTACTTTTGCATCAGGCACCGAAGAAGTGGCCCCGATTAACGTCAAGCTCGCCTCATTGGTGGGCCAATGGGGTTCGGGTTGGGAGACTCTCACCGCGGGCGCCTTCGTCACGATTGCAATCCCTCTGGTCGTCTTTTTCTCACTCCAGCGATATTTTGTTCGCGGGTTGCTCGCCGGATCAGTTAAATAGTCCTACCTAAGAATCGATTGGCGTCCATCTATGTCAGCATTAAATGAGTCGAGAATTTCCACCATCAATGAGTTGGCCAAACGCATCCCGAGCAATTTCCGTATGGGCGCTGCAACTTCGTCTTGGCAGATCGAAGGGTCCAGCCACATTCGCGGCAGATCAATCTGGGAGGATTTCGCAGCCGTGCCAGGAAATATTCGAGATGGCGCACAAGCCGACCCCGCCTGTGACCACGTCAATCGTTGGGAAAGCGACCTCGACCTGCTGAGTTGGCTTGAAGTGGATTCTTACCGTTTCTCTATCAGCTGGCCACGTGTCATGCCCAATGGCACCGGAAAGATTGACCATTCTGGTCTGGCTTTCTACGACCGACTCATTGACGGGTTGCTCGCACGGAACATTGAGCCAGTGATAACGATCTATCACTGGGATCTGCCCTCTGCCTTGGAGGAGAAGGGTGGGTGGAACTGGGAGGGGATAAGCGAAGCTTTTGCGCAATACACCGAGGTTCTAGCCAAGAAGTTTGTCGACCGCACCGCCATGTGGGCCACCCTCAATGAGCCATGGTGCTCGGCCTTCCTCGGTTATGCCGACAAAGTAATGGCTCCCGGCAAAGGTGATCCTGCTGCAGGTTTTGAAGCGGCCTACCGATTGCTGGTCGCCCACGCGCACTCCGTTGAAGTATTACGACAGTATCACGCGAAAAATGTCGGCGTTGTCCTTAACTTAACTACCTTCATCCCCGAAGATGAGGGTGCCGAAGAAGCGGCCCATCATATGGACGGGATTATGAATCGCATCTGGCTAGATCCGCTGGCAGGGCGCGGATTTCCTTCCGACATTATTGACAAGACCAAGCACATCACAGACTGGTCGTTCATTAAAGAATCAGAGTTAGCCCTGATTGCTGCACCAATAGATTGGTTGGGAATTAATTACTACTCGCCAACTCGAATCGCCTCAACCAGCGATGCACCTTCACATCCAGGTAATGGACAGAGGCCGGCTGCTTTCCCTGGAACTCCTCCTATCTTTTTCGTCCCGCGAGGACCTCTGACGGAAATGGGTTGGGAAGTCCATCCCGAAAGTCTCATCTCCACGTTGAAAAAAACTCAAGAGCGATTACCGGACGTCCCTCTTTACATCACGGAAAATGGTGGAGCCTTTCCCGATCGAATTATTGATGGTCACGTAGATGACCTAGATCGTGTCGATTATTACGCTCGCCATCTCGATGCTGCACTCACTGCATTAGAGGATGGTGTTGACCTCCGCGGTTATTTCGCATGGTCGCTCATGGATAATTTGGAATGGGCCGAAGGTTGGACCAAACGGTTCGGTCTCTTTCACGTTAATAATGTGACGCAAGTACGCACCCCCAAGACGAGTGCCCACTTCTATCGCGAGTTGCTCGCTCGCCGATAACGTAGGAGAACTCTTCCGGCTACTTCCTCCGGAGCAATCGCACCCCAGACTCTGGAATCGGTACTCAGGCTCTTGTTGTCGCCCTCAACCCAGTATCTACCGCCCTCTATTCGTAGGAGGCGCTTGATAAGAAAAACTCCGGGGTGATCTTCGCGCTCCACGACAACAACCTGATTAGCCCTAAAGGGGCCCTTCCAGCGGACCACAAGCCAATCTCCCGATCTATAGGTTGGCGCCATGGAATCCCCCGCAACGGCAACGCTCCCCCATCGTGAGGAAAATCTGGGCAGGTGCGAACGGGCCATGGGCGGTAGTCTCACATCTATAAGGTTTCACTGCACTACAGACAAATAGGAGATAGATATGTTTACCCCGAAAATCACGGTTCACGCCCATTGCGATCTTCCCTGCGGCATCTACGACCCGGCCCAAGCCAAACTTGAAGCACAGTCGGTCAAAGCCTGCATGGAAAAGTATGCGGCCAGCACTGATGCAGATTTCAAGTCTCGCGCGGTCGCCATCAAGGAAGAGCGCTCAAATATGGTGAAAGAACACCTCTGGGTGCTCTGGACCGACTACTTCAAGCCAAGTCACTTCAAGTCCTACCCTGAATTGAATGCTCTCTTCAATGAGACGACCAAACTTGCAGGCGCAGCAGGAACAAAGGGCACCAATGACGTGGCCGTTGCCGATAAATTGCTCTCCAAGATTGACGAGATCGCGGAAATCTTCTGGGCAACCAAGAAATAATCAGACTTACTGTTGCGGTAACTGTCCCACGATCGATTGAGCGGCGGTACGGGCGAGAAAAGATACTCGCTCGACTGCTGTTCTTTTTATTTGCCCATGGACGACGTGGCGCTCGCCGTCATAGATATCGCAGAGAAAAAATAGTTCGCGGCCTGCAACCTCAGTACATGTGGCCGTAGCCCGAATTTCGGAGCCGATTGCCACAGCCTCGAGCATCTGTAAATCAATAGCCGTGGTGCGAGTCGTCTCGCCAGCACCGAGAAATTCGGCAATTGCTGCAACCGCAGCGCTCTCGATGAGATTTATGAAATGGGATGTCGCTGCTATCGGGAGATCTCCAATGCCCATTGCAACCGCGCTATCCCCCGGTCGAATCGACATGGCTGAAAATCCGACAGCCCCAATGATGCCGCTTTCACTCTCCACGATCACTCATCGCGAGGCAAACGAAATTCTTGCGTACTTTCAAAATAAATCTCTCGGTGCTCGATCTGGCCGAAATCATCAACTTGTATTGAAATTTCGGTCATTCTGAATTCGGTGAATACATCGGCCGGTTGCTGTCTCATTGCGACCAACTGCAAGGCGATCTGATCATGTAATTCTTGCGGGGCGCTCTCGCAACAGGATCGAGTGAGAACTTCATGAAGAATCTGATGCATCCGACGCTCATGATCCAATTCTGATTGACAAGGTGGACACTCTTGGAGGTGGACCTCTATAGCCCGAACCTGCGCGGTTTCTTCGATCTCGCCATCAATCAATAAATCCACGGCGTTTAGAACTTCAACGCACGGAGTCTCATGGTTCTCGCCACAACTCATGACTCCTCCTTCCCGCGATATCCATGTTCCTTTGCATACTCCGCCAGAAGAACTCGAAGCGCTTTACGACCACGGTGCAAACGAGACATGACGGTGCCAGTGGGGACTCCCACAATTTCGGCAATCTCTTTATATGAAAACCCTTCTACATCAGCTAGATAGACGGCAATTCGGAATTCTTCCGGAATTTCCTGCAGCGCCCGTTTGACGTCGCTGTCAGGGAGTTTCTCCAATGCCTCAACTTCCGCTGATTTTCCTTGGTCGCTGGTGTGCGATGCCGAGGCGGCCAACTGCCAATCGTCCAGCTCCGTGTTCGCAATTTGAGGTTGACGTTGGGCTTTGCGGTAAGAATTGATGAAAGTAGTCGTCAGCACGCGGTAGAGCCAGGCTTTGAGATTCGTCCCTGGCTCAAATTGATGAAATGAGGCGAAAGCCTTCAGGTACGTGTCTTGTACCAAATCTTTGGCATCATGCGGATTCTTGGTGTAGCGCAGCGCAGCTGAATACAACTGGTTTGTGAAAGCGAGGGCATCTCGTTCAAAGCGCAGGGTGCGCTCTTGGGTGCTCTCTTTTACCAACTCTGTCGAGGTCATCGTCATAAAGGCTACCCCTAGAAGAGGGTCTCTGGCTCGCCCATGATCACTGGCTCGATCATCGCAGGGCCGTTATTTGCGACGGAATTAACGCGACGTGAAACAGCATGTACAGTCAAACCCAGGTCAGGGCTAGAAAATTCCATTAATCCCCTCAATTCTCCGACTTCCTGTAACTCTGGGTCCAACCAAGATTCCCAGCGATCTTTAGGCATAAGCAGAGGCATCCGACTATGGACGGGTGCCACGATCCCGAGCGCCTCTCGGGTGATGATCGCGACATTATCCATGGCTCTCCCCGCCGGAGAAATCCAGGTACTCCAGATGCCAGCCATTGCAAGGCAAGCTCCATCTTCGCGAGCAATGTAGAAGGGCTGCTTAGGAGGGAATTTACCTAAGGCGGTTGCCCATTCGTAATAACCATCCGCTGGCACAA
>DASVIG010000012.1:0-3121 GCA_036382195.1 Candidatus Nanopelagicaceae bacterium | reverse complement strand
TAGAGGTTGCGTGAAAGCCTTTCTCGAAGAAGAGAGAGTTCCCCACTTCTGGAAGATAGGAAGCCATGCCAAGCCGGTTGCAAATTTCGATGCCGGCAGCCGCAGCCGCAATCAATGCAGTTGGTGAAGATCCCATTTCTTCGGCTACTGCAAGCGTCGCCGGAATTATCGTTGCGGAAGGATGAAGTATGGATGGCAGATGCGTGTCATCGAAATCAAGACTATGCGCCAATGTACCGTTTACTAAGGCGGCGCTTGCAGCTGGCACTCGAGTCGGTGAGCCGATAACTCCACTTGTCGGGTTACCGCCCCATGACCGAACGAGACGTTCGGTGGCACGATCAACTTCTTGTTCATCATGGGATTCTGCGCGACCGGCAAGTGAGTTTCCTATTACATCAAGAATTCTCTCAGTCACGTCTTTTGTAATGGAGGCATTAACCCCCTTGCCCGTTGCCTCTGCGAAATCTGCGATCAATTGCACATGGGTAGGTGTCTTCATTTGTTGACGACTGCGAGTGGACGCACAGGCGATCCAGTGCCTCCCACAATCGGCAATGGTGAAACGATGAGAAGAAATTCACGCGCCTCAGAATCAAGAAGTTCATGCAAGCGCATTGTCTCCATGATGAAGATTCCATGTTCGACCAGCATAATTCGATGAACTGGCAGGGAGCTATGGCCGTTACCTGCTCTGATAACTTCGTAAGCTATAGTCTCGCCGCCAGTGAGTGCAATCTTCTTGGATGCGAGCCATTGAGCTCCTTCTGCCCCTAGACCGGGGGCGCCATCCGTGGCACCGATAAAAATTTTGTGTTCGCTCCACCGACGCGACCAACCGGTCCCTATCAACACTGCGTCGCCCTCCTGCACTTCTACTTTGTCCATCTGTTGTGCTCGTTCTAAATCATCGACCGTGACTTCATACCCTGGTGGAAGTGTTTTTACGCCGTGAAGGCCGGCGATATCAAGTAAGACTCCCTTGCCAAGGAATGGGACGAATTCATCAATACCATGAGTTCTAAGTCCATCATTGCTCTGAACATCAGCCGCCTTAATTCCGCCATGGAGGAGTCCATTGTGAGAAACATGCCCCAGCGCATCAATGTGGGTGCCAACATGGGCGCCAGTGATGATGAGGTCGTTTGAGGCAGAACTTCCATCCGGTCTTGTCTGATCACCGTGGCGGCGCTCCAAAAGCATTCGAAACGGGGGATGGTTTGGCGATTGTGGCATGCCACGTTTCATCGGTTGTGCAAGATCGTATATCTGCGCATCCTTGAGCGGGTTCTGGTAACTCACAATCCGGCCTCCTCTGTTCGTATGGCACCCTTTTGTCGAAGCTCGTCAATTTCGCGTTCATTTAAACCGAGTTTGGTGATCAAGATGTCTCTGGTGTTAGCTCCAAGTTTGCGTCCTGTCCATTTGATTTCCCCCGGAGACCCGCTCAATCGGAAAAGTACATTCTGCATTCTTACTGGACCGAGATCTGGATCCAGGACTGTGGTGACCGTATCAAGTGCCTGAAACTGTGGGTCTTCAAAAACATCACTGATATCGTAAATCGGTGCGATTGCCGCTTCCGCTTTTTCGAAGGCATTGATCACTTCGATGAGTGGACGTTCGGATATCCACCCTCCAACATAGTCATCAAGTTCATCCGCATGTTGGGCACGCATTGAACCTGTAGCGAACCACGGCTCATCAATGATCTCGGGATGTCCTACAAGGTGCATGACCCTCTCGGCGATAGATTGTGCTGAGGTTGAGACCGCCACCCACTTGCGGTCTTTCGTCTGGTAGGTATTGCGGGGCGCATTATTGACTGAACGATTCCCACTGCGCTGCTGTATCTGACCGAGTTGATCGTAGACGATCGGTTGCGGTCCGAGGATGGAAAAGATTGGCTCAATTATCGCTAGATCGATTACTTGATTTTCGGCTCCATGCGTGTCGCGATGGAAAATGGCTGTCATAATTGCTTGAGCTGTTGCCAGTGCAGCAATTCCATCTGCCAGACCAAATGGTGGCAGTGTCGGCGGTCCGTCGGGCAAGCCAGTGATTGCAGCAAAACCACTCATCGACTCGGCAAGAGTGCCAAAGCCAGGCCTGCTCGAATAGGGTCCAAATTGACCGAAACCCGTCACGCGGGCGATCACCAAGCGAGGGTTGATAGCATGGAGTACATCTGGTCCGATTCCCCAACGCTCTAGAGTCCCGGGGCGAAAATTTTCTATTAATACATCGGCATCTAGAACAAGTTTCTTGAGAATCTCGCCACCTTCAAGCATTCCCAGGTTAATCGCCATACAACTCTTATTTCGAGCCAGAGATGCCCACCAGAGGGGGATACCATCCTTGCTCGGTCCATGGTTTCGAACCGGGTCACCTTGACTCGGGTGTTCTATCTTTATCACTTCGGCGCCGTAATCAGCCAGGACCGTAGCTGCCATTGGGCCTGCAAAGAGAGTGGCACAGTCTAAAATTCTTAATCCCGAGAGCGCTCCCCGATTGACTGTTCCACCTGTTGAAATCACGTTCCAAGTTTATAGGGCAAGGCGAGATAGAACAAGGGGTTGAGGGTACTTTCCCGCCAGACGGAATGCTGTTACGGTTAGTGGAATGTACGGCTTGTCGACCGGATCGAACGACCTCAGGCAACGCTGGATTTAGGGGATTTCATGGTTGAGAAGAGTGGACGGACACAGATGATTGCCACCGTCGAGCGCGCGGCAGATGTTTTGCTGCTTTTCTCCAACACATTCTCGCGAGATCTTGGCGTCACTGACATCGCAGAGAAACTTGGTTTATCGAAGGCCGCGGTCCATCGAATCCTCGCGTCTCTCCGTAGTCGTGGCTTCATTGATCTGAACCTAGAAACTCGCCGCTATCGGCTGGGCGCGTCCTCATTAGCACTTGGACTTTCCTATTTGGAAAGTATCGACCTACGCTCCATGGTTATTCCTGAACTTGAGGCCCTTTCCTCGGCATCAATGGAAACGGCCACTCTCTCTATCCGAACTGGCGATCAACGGATGTACGTCCACCAAGTCTGCCCCGCCCGGGAGATCGTCATGTCCGTTGCCATCGGCGTTCCATACCCATTGCACTCAGGGAGTTC
>DASVIG010000011.1:0-17258 GCA_036382195.1 Candidatus Nanopelagicaceae bacterium | reverse complement strand
TCCCATCGTCGCCGCATTGCGATCGAGTGGTATTCCTGCGGTGCTCTTCAACCGCACCATCGATAAGACCGATTTCTCCTCCGTCGTGCCAGATGATGCTCTCGGTTCCCAACTGGCGGTTGAGCACTTACATGCCCTTGGCCATAGAAAGCTAGGGCTGATAGTCGGCCCAGTTTTCACCTCTACCGCAGATGCTCGCTTGCGAGCGGTACGTAGAGCGGTAAAGAAACTGGATATGCAATGCCACGTTGTTGAAGCCGTAGGGTTTGATGAGACGGCAGGACGAACTGCGATGGAGCAGATGATCAGGGAATCTCCAGATGTCACCGCGGTGATCGCGGGTAATGACTTAATCGCCGTCGGCGTTATCGACGCTGCGCGGGAGGTGGGAATGAACTGCCCACAAGACATTTCCGTAGTGGGGTTCAACAATATGCCGCTGGCCGGTCGGCTCGACCCGCCCTTAACAACCGTCAATGTCCCTGAATATGAATTGGGGCGCCTCGCAGCGCAGTGTCTACTGCGCGAGATGGCAAATCCCCGTCGTACCCGAGAACATATAGTCATCCCGGTCAACCTGGTTGTACGTGGCTCCACTGCACCCGTTGGAAGGCGCACGTCAAGCCTCCGAGGAGAGAAGGCTTAATCACTGTATTCCCAAAGGAAGGGAGCGATGCTAGATTTGCCACTTACGCAATCGATTGCAAAGGTGGAAATATGGACGAGTACATCGCATCGGCTCGAGCACATTGGGCACCGCGTTTTACCGCAAATGGAGTACCGGCCGCCGACTTTGAACGGTTAATGAAGGGCCTGGAGTCTTGGGACGATTGGTGTTCAACCTGGTCGGCCGGGGCTCTGCCTTATGAGGCTCTAGGAAATGAGGCTCTAGCAGCCAAACGGTATCTCTCGGCTGCGGCGCATTTTAGTACGGCGTCAGTCTTTTACCACTTTGCCAAATTTGTTTTTGTACGCGACATGGATCAGATGCGTGTGGCTCACGAGAATGCAGTTCGTTGTCGCACGATTGCTCTGCCATACATGGACCCTCCTGGAGAGCGGATTGAAATCCCTTTCGAGAACGGAAAAATGGTGGGTATCTTGCGTAAGCCCGCCGGTCATGGCCCTCACGCTGTCGTCATTCTTGTTCCAGGTTTGGATTCAACAAAAGAGGAGTTCCGTCCAACCGAAGATCTCTTCCTAGAACGTGGCATGGCGACATTTAGTGTTGATGGTCCTGGCCAAGGTGAAGCAGAGTACGAACTCCCCATCAGGGCTGATTGGGAAGTGCCTGGACGTGCGATTGTTGATGCCCTTATTGCTCGTGATGATATTGACGCCGATCGCGTGGCCGTGTGGGGAGTAAGCCTGGGTGGTTACTACGCACCTCGATTCGCAAGTGGCGATCCACGTATCAAAGCATGTATTTCATTATGCGGCCCATACAACTTCGGAAAGATCTGGGATCACCTTCCCAACCTCACTCGCGAAACTTATACAGTCCGCTCCGGTTCAGCCGACCAAGAAGAGGCCCGTGCGCACGCATTGAACTTGACGATGGAGGGCCGAACTCAGATGTTGAAATGTCCCATCTTCATCATCGCCGGCAAAGTTGATCGACTCATCCCGTGGCAAGACGCGGCTCGCTTGCATGAGGAGACGGCATCAATTAGTGAACTTCTCTTACTTGAAAATGGAAACCATGGCTGTGCCAACGTGGCCGCAGAACACCGCTATCGCGCTGCCGACTGGATGGCAGATCGTCTGGGTTTGTCAGGCACCCTCTAGCACGGACAACTCCCACTATTTGGATAACGCCCAATAAGTCGGGTCGGCCTTTGATGTCTTTGCTTCTTCTGCGTTCCTAAAACCAGGAGCCATTGAGGCATCTGTGGCTGGCATGTACGTGTGGTGTTCAATATTGAGAAGACGAATCCAACTCTGCTGACCGAAAGTCAGCCCTACAAAGCAGCCCAATTCCACCAGTTCTGCCTCCGAAAAGTGGCTATGCATTCTCTCCCAGAAGGCATCGTCAGTGTCCAGATGCCAAGCGATTGCTTCCGTGTAAGCAAGGGCTGCTTTTTGACGCTCGTCATACCTCTCTGATTTCTCGAAATTAAGCAAGTCATCATATTGCTGCTCTAGTAGACCTGCAGTGCTCGCCTTTTGAGAACGTTGGTTACCACAAAATTCACACTTCACAGTGCGCGAGATGTACACCCGGCAAAGGTCCTTGATCGCATGATCACATACCCCTTCATAAAAGATTGCTTTCCATGAGTTCGCAAAAGCCCAGAAAGCATTGGGCACATGAGCCCGCACTGCCGAACTCTCGGGACGGGGCGTACCCTGGGTCGCACAACGGTGCATCTCCCCTTGCATTAATTCATCCATTTCCTCAAGGGGAACAAAGCTAATGCGCTGTTTGCTGATTTCTTCCACTCTGTTCTCCTTTGTCGGATTGATCATTCATTCTCGCTCTCCCAGCGCTTTCGCATGGTATTTCCCAGAGTCGCTACCACAAGCAGCAATAGCGCCCCACGGAGAAAGATTCCGTTGAACTCATGGCGTTGTGCCTCACCGCCGCTTATTGCAGATGCTACGGCACTTCCGGCAAAAAGTGATGCAGCAAAAAACGACACTGCTATGGAGCGTTCGTTAGGCGCAACTTCAGTGGACCAAGACTGCAAGGAAGTATGCATTGAAGCCCAACAAAATCCAAGTAGAACGCAGGCCAAAAATGCACTCACTAAATGATGGGAATAGGCCAAAATGAATGAGGCGGCGGCCCCCATGACTCCACCAATGAGAATAAATTGTGCTCGCGTGATTCGGGCCGTATACCTCCCCACGATCCGTGAACCTACGAGTACCGCGAATCCATAAATTGCCGTGACTGCAGCGGCCACGGCGGTATTGCTACCCCGAGATTCCAAGGATGTCGGGATAAAGGTAAAAATACCAAGAATCGCCGCGCCATCTATGGCGCCAAGAAAAAGTAGACGCAGGAGAGATCGATTGGTGAGAACACGGACCAGTGGAGAAATAAAGGGTGCGCGAAAGGAGATTTTCGGCAATTCTGCCAGGTGGTAAATGAATGTCGAGGCAATGATGCCAATCAATGCGGTGGCTACAAAGGCCCAACGCCATCCCCATACGGCGCTCAAGGTCCCCGCGACTAAAGTCGAGAGTGCAGTTCCAAGGGCAGTCCCGCTCATCAAATCAGTAATGTCTCGATGTCGACGCTTCGCATTGCCCGTGCTGCCTACATAAATAAGTGCTGCAGGTATGGTCGCACTAAAGAAAGCACCTGCGAGAGCACGGACAAGAGTCAGGGTCAACAAGCTATTGGTCCATGCCGCAGAAAATGTCGCCAGAGAGCCCAGGAAGGTGCCCCACTTGATGATCGTTGCCAGACCAATTCGGTTGGAGAGCATTCCCCACAATGGCTGCATCAACCCATATACCAAGTAATAGACACTGGCAGACCCGACAACTTGCGCAAGGGGAAGATGCAATCCGTGGGCAATCGATAGAAGAATCGGCGGCATAGCAAATCGATCAAAGGAACTGACAAAAGTGGATAATTGAATCCGACGAACGTCAGTTATCGGAACTCTCACTATATTGCGGTGCCAACCAGCAAATCCTTATGAACGACTAGTTCGTCCAATGAATCCATAATGGAATTCAGTTCGTCTGTCGGGAGAAATTTTTCGCGAAGCATGATGAGCGTTCTAATGGATCCTCGATCAATCTTCCCATCGTAAATCAAGCCATTTTCTGGATCCATTAGGACATCGTAATGTTCTGCCGCTTGGGACGGAGTCAGCCTAAGCAATTGAACCGCGGCATCCAATACCTCACTACGGAATTCACCGTTCTGGATTTCACGGACTAATTCCAAAAGTATTGCGGTGAATTCGAGGACTCCATCCTTGTATCCCCCCGAAGATGCAGGGATAGCCGCAATGACAGTCCCTATATAAGGTCCCAGATCCGTAACTGAGGCCAACCGCGTGCAACCTTCTGCAATTGCCCCAATTTCATTGCCAGCATTGAGAATTGTTGCGTCACAGAATCCTGCTATCAGCGCACTCGCCCGTCTGGGCGTAGACCCCATGACTTTGATGGCATAGTCGCCGGGTTTGAAACCCAATTTGTCCAAAAGTCCATATCCAACGAAAGCAAAACCAGACTGTGGAACATCGACTGCAAAAGTCAGATTTGGAACCTGATCAAGGCTCTGATATTTCGGAGATGAGTAGAGGCTGACCCCTGACCCACGATCTAATGCTCCAAGAATTTTGACATTGAGGTTACGTTGTAGGGGATTGTCGGTTAGATATCTATAGGCAATGACGTTATCAGGGTTGGTGATTGCAACATCCAACTCTCCTGCTGCCAGCGATTTAAACTGTGCGGGAGAGGAAACTACGGAGACTTCCTCTACCTCCAACCCTGCCTCGGCGAATCGACCTAGTCCTCGTGCAACATAAATGAGCAGGGATTTCGTGAAAGTTCCTACGACTAATTGCAGCGCCATCCTTACGCAGATTCTCTCATTAGTTCCCCTTGTGATCGCTGACCGGCGGACGTGTCAAAGTTGAGGCGCCTAAATAAAGGCGGGCAACTTCAGGATCCTCCAGCAAGTTCGCCGCTAATCCAGCAATTCGAACAACTCCAGTTCAACCTGGCCGAAGCCGATACCCTACCAGCCCCATCCCGTGGTGCTGGCAAGTGACCAACCTCGAACTTTCCACACGCTAGGTGGGATATCCGCGCTCGTCAGGGGCATCGACCCCGACCCGGACCTCAAAACCCCCTTTATAGCCAGCATGAGGGCTATCACCTATTCTTGAAATATGGTCAGCACCCTTGCCGATGTAGCACGCGAAGCGGGAGTCCACCCCGGGACCGCATCGAAAGCTCTTAACCCAGTATCCAGACACCTTGTCGCCGAAAAAACTGTCAAGAAGGTCCTACAGATCGCGGCCAATCTCGACTATCAGCCCAACAACTTTGCCCGTGGATTGCGCACCCGCCGCTCATACACCATTGGTTTCTTGGTCCCCGACATGACCAATCCCCTTTTCCCTCCCATCGTGCGAGGAGTAGAGGAAATTCTTGGGGCCGCGGGCCTTAGCGCGCTGATCGTGAACACTGATAACGAACCCGGCAAAGCAATGCAGCTTTTTACCACATTAAAGAATCGACGATGCGACGGTTTCATCTTGGCGACTGCATTTCGCCACGACCCTGTCGTAGAGGAGATTGCAGCACGGGGCATTCCTGCTGTTCTCGTTAATCGATTAAGCGAGAACAATTTACTTCCAGCTGTCGTTGGTGACGAGCAGAGAGAAGTCTACGATGCGATTGCCCATCTCGTTAGATTAGGTCATCGCCGTATTGCCCACATTGCGGGACCGCAGAATCTATCTACAGGCTATATTCGTCGGAGAGCTTTTCACTCTGCTATCAAAGATGCAGGACTAGATGCCGAAGATTGTCCAGTTGTGGTTGCCACTGGTTTCTATGAAAGCGCGGGTTGGTCCGCAACAAATCAACTCATTGCCAAAATGGCGCAAATGCCCACTGCTATATTGGCAGCAAATGATCCATTAGCTCTGGGAGTTATTGATGCGCTGCAGGAAACCGGACTGGTCTGTCCGAGGGACGTTTCCGTGATGGGATTCAATGACATCCCCATGATGCACCGTATTCAGCCTGCCCTCACCACATTTACATTACCTAAGCATGAAATGGGTCTTCTGGCCGCACGGATTTTACAGAAATGGATTGAGGAGTCTATAAAACCCGAACCAACAACGGTCTATCTCCCATGCCCCCTAGTGATCCGCCATTCGACTGGCCCTGCTCCCTCCTAAGGCGCGGTCGTTATTGGCAACAACACCAAGGTAGGTCATCAAGGTTCCTGTAATCAAATAGCCGCCGACATGAACTCCTTGGGAAGACTGCAATCAGTGCAATCACCAGAAGTCCAGATCCAAAGGAAATTAACGCAGCCTCAAGGCTATTGTGGATTCGATACGAGAGTTCACCGTTTGCCCGAGATTGAATCGCTATTAACACGCCCGCGAGTGCCGCTAAGAAATCTAATCGCATTTTTGAAAATCCATTAATCCTCCAACTGGAGAGTTGCATTTAGCCAATCTTCTTCAAGGGACCGCTGCAATGCATGGGTCGATGCGATTTCTGCACCAATCTCGAGTAGGCGCTCATGACTAAACGAAGCCGTCTCTTGCTCCTGCAATAGTGCGTCCAACTTCTGTTCAGCTTTTTCCATCTGCCTCTCCAGACGGGCGATATCTTTCTTAATCGCCCTTTCATTGGCAGCGCTGGACAACTTCTTTGAGGGGGCTTGAGTGGTCGCTGCTTGCAAGATCATCGCTTCGCGCTGTTCTAGATACTGATCGACCCCCCTTGGCAGGTCACGGAGTTGACCATCACCAAGGAGCCCCACGAACCGATCGCACACTCGCTCAAGGAAATACCGATCGTGAGAGATGACCAGAATCGTTCCACCATAACTATCAAGCAAATCTTCCAATTCCGTCAGCGTCTCAATATCGAAATCATTCGTCGGTTCGTCCAAAAGTAAGACATTGGGGCTGTCCATGAGGAGGCGAGTCAATTGCAATCTGCGCTTTTCACCACCGGAGAGGTCGCCAACCGGCGTCCATTGAGATTCGCGATCAAACCCCAACCTCTCGCAGAGCTGAGATGCAGAGAGGTCCTTTCCATTGCCCAACTCGACGTGGTTGGCCACCTTTTCGACCGCTTCCAGGACGCGCCATGTGGGATCCAGTTCGTCTAAATGTTGAGTCAAAAAAGCAGACTTAACTGTGATCCCGGTGATTAGTTTTCCAGCCGTTGGCTTGATTTCACCACTGAGCAGACGCATAAGGGTCGTCTTCCCAGCCCCGTTGATGCCGACGATTCCAATCCGATCTCCAGGTCCTACATTCCAATAAACATCCTCCAGAATCACTTTTTCTCCAGCACATATCTGCGCATGCTGTATTTCATAAACCGTGTTGCCCAACCTATTCCGAGCAAAACGGAGCAACTCATTACCATCCCGTGGCGGGGGTTCAGCCGAAATCAATTCGTTTGCGGCATCAACTCGAAATTTCGGCTTTGAGGTTCGAGCTGGAGCCCCTCGCCTCAACCAAGCTAGTTCCTTTCGGATTAATTGATTCCGGCGTCCCTCCATTGCAGAGGCCTGACGTCCTCGTTCGGCCTTAGCTAGAACAAATGCGGAGTACCCGCCGTCATATTCTTCAACGCGACCATCAACTACTTCCCACGTCCGATCTGTGACAGCATCCAAAAACCAGCGATCGTGTGTGATGACGGCAACTGCCAATCCTTTGCGCTGATTCAGGTGGCGAGAGAGCCAGGCAACACCCTCGACATCTAAATGATTGGTCGGTTCATCCAGCAGTATCAAATCCAGATCATCGACGAGCAACTTCGCCAGACCCACTCGACGGCGCTCCCCTCCGGAAAGTGCTGCGAACTTCCGGTCGAAGAGCTCATCTGAATGTCCACCGAAAAGCCCATCGAAAATTTCACGGATCCCAGACTCACGAGCCCACTCATGTTTGGGTTTATTTCCCAGTACGACATCTCGGACCGTGGCGGAAGGATCTTCCTCATCGACTTGCGAAAGGAGTCCCACACGAACTGCGTTGGCCCGCGTCACTCGACCTTGATCTGGTGACTCCAATCCAGCGATCACTCGGAGAAGTGTGCTCTTGCCGGATCCATTGCGACCCACAATGCCAATGCGATCGCCCTCTGCCAAGCCCAGTGAGACTTCATCGAGCAATTGCTTGATGTCAAAGGCTTTGGAGACTCCCTCTAGGTTTACTAAATTACGAGCCACAGTGGTAGATCCTACCGATCTACCTCATTGAACTTCTCGGTTAGAGCGCACGCCCAACAACATGATAGCGAACGCCTTTCCAATTATTTTCATCGGTTACTCCGCGCCCATCCAGGATTGTCCTAACCCCCGGAAGCTGAGCACTCGTGAGATCTCGATATTCCGAATGATCAGCTTGAACAATTGCAGCGTCGATGGATTCACCGTAATGGTAGGGATCAAATCCGTACTGGGTTAATTCAATATCCGTGTACATGGGGTCGTGGACCACCACTTTCGCACCCGCTTCCTTTAGTGCCGAAACAGTCGGAAAGACCCCTGAAAAGGCGGTTTCCTTCACCCCACCTCTATAAGCAGCGCCCAGAACCACGACGCGTTGATCTTTCAGGTCACCATGAATTTTTGCCAGGGTACCTACTACGTGTGCCGGCATTGCCGCATTTGCACTGCGCGCAGCGCTGACCACAGTAGCCGCGGGATCATTCCATAGATAAAAACGGGGGTAGATAGGAATGCAATGTCCGCCGACTGCGATCCCTGGGCGGTGAATGTGCGAAAAGGGTTGCGAGTTAGATGCATCGATCACCTTCTGGACATCAATCCCATGTGATTCGGAGAAGAGTGCAAACTGATTGGCTAGAGCGATATTCACATCTCTGTAAGTAGTTTCGGCAAGTTTGGCAAGTTCAGAGGCCTCACAACTTCCCAGATCCCAGACCCCATTGGGGCGATTGAGGTCAGGACGGGGATCGAAATCAAGAACATCCTCATAAAACTTCACACCGCGGGCTCCACTCGCAGTATCAATTCCACCCACCAATTTCGGATACTTCCGCAGATCTGCAAAAACACGTCCAGTAAATACCCGCTCCGGAGAGAAGACCAGGTGGAAATCCACACCTGCGCTTAGCCCAGAAAGTTCTTCGAGCATGGGTGCGAAACGAGTACGGGTCGTTCCAACGGGCAAAGTAGTCTCATATGAAACCAAAGTTCCAGGCTTGAGCCCGTTTCCTATCGCCTTCGTCGCTGCATCCATCCACCCAAAGTCAGGAACCCCGGCCTCATCCACAAAGAGCGGAACAACTACAACGACGGCATCACTTTGTGCAACCGCCCACGTCGTATCCGTTGTGGCGGTAAGCCCGCCACTTTCAACAACTTCCGCAAGATATTGCGCAAGGTGCGCTTCTCCGGGGAAGGGCTCGATCCCATCGTTCACCAGGTTGACGGTAGTTTCGTTGACGTCGGCACCGAAGACCGTATGGCCTTTTCGCGCGAATTGGACGGCCAAAGGAAGACCAATTTTGCCAAGCGCAACGACCGTAATTTTCATGACTAAATCCCTTATCTCGAACTCTTTACCAAGTCGGCTAATGCATCATGGGTGAAGATCAGTTTAACGCCTTGGCGCTCCCAGGAATATTCGTCCAACATGGATTCGGTGATGGCGGCGGTGAATCGACCACGATCTGCTGTAATTTCTTCAAATCGAGCTGCCAGTTCTCTGGCGTCTCCCGCAGTGAAAACTAGACCATTGCCGTATTGGCGTATTTCAGCAGCCATGGTCTTCACATCACTCACAATAATTGGAATCCGTGCATGAAGGTACTCAAAATATTTTGTAACGAGAGATATTTCATGATTGGGATGATGCAAGATCGGGATCACTCCGCTGGTCGCATCTGAAACAAAGGTGGATACATACCATTCCGGAACATAAGGATGGATATGGACTCTGTCTGCGACCCCCAGCATGACGGCGTTCTCTACCAATCCTTTGACATAAAGAGAATTAGGATTGACAACTAGTCCGACGTGATGACCCGGTGCAAAAGGCAGTGCCAAAATCATGGTATCCAGTCCTCGTTGTGGAGCGGCCGCGCCGACGTAAACGTGAAGTGGTGCGTCGGGACCTATGCCAAGTTTCTTTCGAATCGTTCCGCGGTCTGCGTCGATTGGAGGTTGAATTCGACGTGGGGTATTAAGCACCACAGTTGGACGCACTTCGAGTTGATAATCTTCACTGAGCATTCCAGCGATAGTCTCTGAAACAGTAATGACAGCATCAACGCGCTTGATAGAGGTCCGTTCCAAGAGAGACATCGCGCTCTGCCATGTTGGATGCTTTCGGTGGACACCTTGGACATACTCATGTGCGTCGTACACAATTGCAATGAGATGGCCCGCAGATTTTGCTCGCTTCCTCGCACGAAGCGCCAGACCCAAAGTGTCACAGTCGTTGGCATGGATGATGTCCGGCCTCAATTTATCGATTTTCTTTCCAAAGGTATTTTCTCCGTCTTGGAGAAGAGGCCATGAGTGATAGAGAAATCTTGGAGAGACTCTCAATAGGGTCGGACTTGCCCACCGCCAGAAAAGAACGTCGGGGGTCATCAATTTGCACCCATACCGAACAAAGCGCTTACCGCGCGGAAGATAGCGGTTACTCATTTTCAGGATGAAATTGAAAGGAAATATCGGTTTGCGTCGATGCTGGGTATTGGTCTTAATGGTTGGAATGGTTGGAGCCCGAAGAATCGTAAAACCATTGCCTTCTTCTGCTTCCGGAACCGAACCGATCAGTCCTGCTAAGAGCGTAACTCGATAACCGGCCGCCGCAAGGGTCTCCGCGGATTTTAGGACCCGTGAATCACCCACCGCGTTATTGGTGACGATTGAGAGAATGTGAAACCCACCGCGGTCTGCGGAATTCATTTCCTGAGATTACCTGACAACTGGGATTTTAATAGTGGAATTGCTTCGAGCACTCTCAATAATCGCCTCAGCCACAACAACTGTTGCCAACCCCTGTTCCATAGTCACTATATCGGCGTGCTTTCCCAGAACCGCATCGCGGAAATTCTCATGCTCCATTCGCAGTGGCTCATGTTTGGATATGGCGTATCTAATCACATCGCCTTCGCTTACCCCACGGAATTGCGCAATTTCATCCCATTGGGATGTCACGGTTCCGTTTGCATAAAAAGTTAAATCCGCAGTCAAAGTATCAGCAACAAAAGCGCCCTTTTCCCCAGTAAGAATTGTCACACGCTCTTTTAGCGGGCTAAGCCAATTGACCAAGTGATTAGTGATTGTGCCATCCTGCAAAGTTCCAATTACCGCAACAAGATCTTCGTGCTCACGACCTGTTCGCAAAGCAGTACGGGCCGACACAGATACGTATGGCTGACCGGTAATCCATGCCGTCAAATCAATGTCGTGTGTGGCCAAATCCTTGACGACGCCGACATCAGCAATGCGGGCGGGGAATGGTCCCTGCCGGCGCGTGACAACTTGATAGAGCGAGCCAAGTTGTTCAAGTCTCCGTCGTGCCTCTTGAAGAGCAGGGTTGTAGCGTTCGATATGACCGACCGCTCCCACCAATCCAGCGTCAGCAAAAGCACTTGTAAGCGCATGTGAAGAAACGGTGTCTTGCGATAGTGGTTTCTCTACCATTGCGTGAATACCAGCCGCGGCCAACTCTCGACCGATCTCCAAATGATAGATAGTCGGTACTGCGACCATCGCATAGTCAATATCGAGCGCAATTAGTTCGGCCACCGAATTAACGACAGGGCGGCCCTGTGCAACACCGTTTACATCTCCAGCTGGATCGGAGACCCCGATGAAATCAACCCCAGGAAGTGATGCCAGAATCCGCGCATGATGGCGACCCATCATTCCTAGACCGACCAGGCCGGCACGTAGGTTCTTCATAAATTAGGCCCCTGCTAATGCAATTGAGTTAATAACCGAAACAATCGTTTCGAGATCGCCTTGAGGTAAGGAAGGGTGCACTGGTATTGACAGCACCTCTTTCCCTGCGCGGGTTGTTTCAGGCAGATCGAATGTCAGTCCAAATGACGGCAAAGCATGCACTGGGACAGGGTAATAAACACCATTGCCGACACCGCGTTTAGTCATTTCAGCGGCGAATGCATCGCGATCATGTCCGACGATACGGATCGTGTACTGGTGATAAACATGGAAGGCTCCGGGGGCAACGTACGGAACAACTACGCCCTTGAGATTCTCGTCAAAAAACTTGGCATTATTTCGCCTTTGCGTTGTCCATCCAGCCAGTTTCGTGAGTTGTACTCGCCCAATCGCGGCGTGAATATCGGTCATGCGAGTGTTGAAGCCGACAATTTCATTCGCGTATCGCTTCTCCATCCCCTGATTGCGTAATAAACGGCATTGGCGAGCAATCTCATCTGAGGCGGTGGTGATCATGCCTCCCTCGCCTGAGGTCATGTTTTTAGTCGGGTAAAAAGAGAAAACCCCCGCGATTCCGAATGCGCCAACTGGGGTTCCGTCAAGGGAGGCCATATGGGCCTGAGCCGCATCCTCGACTACGAGCACATTATGGCGGGCTGCAATAGCCATGATTTCCTTCATAGCGGCGGGTTGCCCATATAGGTGGACAGGTTGAATTGCCTTTGTACGGGGAGTAATTGCTGCCTCTATCGCGGCCGGATCAATATTGAAAGTTCTCGGTTCGATGTCCACGAATATCGGCGTTGCGCCAGTTAGCGCGACAGCATTTGCAGTTGCTGCAAAAGTAAAAGAAGGAACGATGACTTCATCCCCCTCTTTCATACCAACAGCCTCCAAGGCCATGTGCAGACCCGATGTACCTGAATTCACCGCAATGCAGTGGCGACCAGCAACGATGGAAGAGAATTCACTTTCAAATGCCGCAACTTCCGGGCCTTGCGCCAACATTCCTGATTGCAGCACGCGATCTACTGCGGCACGTTCTTCGGCGCCAATAAGAGGTTTAGCTGCTGGAATCATTCTGCTCCTTGTTCTACTTCCACGAGATAGTTGCTGTCACGCTCTAGATAACGTGCACCAGTTTTGGGACAAATAAATCGACCATCACCCTCATTGGTCAATGGTACGCCAGCCCTTCCAACCCAACGAATGCGCTTAGCCGGAACCCCTGCCACCAGCGCAAATGCGGGAACATTTTTTGTGACCGTCGAGCCTGCTGCGACAAGTGCCCAAGCTCCGATTTCAACCGGGGCAATGCAGATGCTTCCGGCACCGATAGATGCACCTTCGCGAATGGTTACACCTGTTGCCTCCCAATCGCTGCCACTCTTCTGTGAACCATCAGGATTTACCGCGCGAGGGTATTCATCATTAGTCAGAATTACCCCTGGGCCGACAAAAACCCCCTCCTCCAATAACGCGGGTTCGTAGACGAGAGCATAATTTTGAATCTTGCTATTTGCGCCGATGTGGACCCCGTTGCCCACATAGGCGCCTCGACCGACAATCACGTTCTCTCCAATGATGCAATCTTCACGGACTTGTGCATAGTGCCAGATAGCAGCGCCCGCGCCAATCTTCGCGCTTGTGGCAACGTCTGCAGTGCTGTGGATTCTGGGCATGGGCCAACCTTACCTACTGCCTTACTTCAATTGCGCGATTGCCTGCGCGATGAGGTTGTAGTTCGCGCCACTTCGCCACGTCTCAACTTGGGATCTGGCCCGATCTCGAACTTCTCTATATTTATCAGGGTTTTCCGCCCAGGAATTCAAAATTCCAGCCGTTTGACCTGCCGTCAATTCGGTCGTTTCAAAATCGACACTCGCCCCAGCCCGGGTCGAAATTATTACCTCACGCGGGCGAGGTAAATCTGTGGTAATTACAGGTATTCCGCAAGCCAAATATTCACCAATCTTCGTGGGCCAGGCGCGCTGAAATGCCGGCGTATTTTCCAATAGCGAAAGTCCCACCCATGCTCCCTTAGCGAACATCCATGAGTCTTCCGGTTTCAAAGTCCCATGAAATTTGACTCGCGAAGCGGCTAAAGAATGTTCTTTCCAGAGTAAGACTTCGGCAATGTCATCACTGGATATCTTTCCGACAATATCTAATTGCCAATCGGGTGTTAATTCCATCGTGCGCAACATGGACCACAATCCACGGGAGCGCCGTACGTCGCCGACATAAAGCGCTCGTGGGAGAAGGTCCGGCTCTTGAGGATCCGGGAGAAAACGAATATCCGGTGCATTTCGCACGACTAAACGTTTTTTCCCCTGAAGAGGACGGACCCAGTCGTCAACGACGATTGTCACGTCTGCTCGCGCGCAGGCAAAAACGGCAAGTCTGGCTAGAAGCAGCGCGAGAAATTTTCGAGCGCCTTGCGCCCATGCTCTGTCCTCTATCAGCAGGCGATAATCCTCACGGACATCAGCAACCCAAGGGCGTTTGCGAACAAAAGTACTCAACCAAATAGCAATGGCGCCCTCTGGGTCGGGAGTAAAGAGGACTCGACCTCGTGCCCGCCACGGTAAGGCAAAGGAGTTCACAATTCGAGTCACTCTGGAACCTTTCGCAACAGAATGAAAAACAACTCCCGGTGGCAGATCCCCCTTATTACCAGAACTGAATAACTCAACTCTTAATCCGGCTTCCACACAAGAAGCCATAACTCGCTGCAAACGAGCATTGGATACATCGCGCCCTGCTGCCAAAATGCTTACGTCAAACTTCGCCATTAGCGGTGACCTGCCAACGTCGACCGATAAAGAGAACGTAAAACCTCGGCATCATGATCCCAAGAGAGTTCTGACTGTGCGGCCCTAACGTTGTCAAGTAATTCTGCATGCCTGGCAATCGCTTTTTGGATCGCTGAAATCATCGAGTGTGAATCACCTGGCTCATATAACTCGCCGATGTCATAGTGGCGGACAATGCGACCCAACTCCGTGACATCCGTTGCGATCACTGGAACTCCTGCTTGGACGGCATGAAAGAGTTTGTTGGGCATTGCTAAGCGATGTGATTCGAAAAGATTTGAATGTGTAACGAAGGCAAGTCCCGCGTTCTGCATCGCAGTGGTTACAGCGTGAATTGGTTGTGACGAAAGAACCTCGATACCGGCTTGGCGTGCAAGGGGAACATGTTTTGCCGCCCATTGATTGTCATGGTCACCCATCCAACAGATCGGAATTGGAATTTCGGGGGCCGCGGCAATTTCTACTTCCAATTCGCGATAGGCATCGATCCTGCCAGCATAAATAATTCCATGTGGTGGTGAGACAACTTTCTTGGACGTATCGCCGAAACTCGGAAAACTGTTCCGCACAACTGAGACGTTCTTGAAACCACGCTCTGATTCCATGAGTTCGGCGATGGAACCACCGACTGTTATCACGGCCGCGGCTTCACGGCCAAGTTCACGTTCCAGCCTGGCTTCACGGCGATCAGTTAAGGGTGTTGCGCGGTACTGCCTTTGACGTCCCAGCCACCACTCATGACTGTCATATATTAAGGGAACATTATGTTCGTGACTTAATCGCGATCCCAATCCAAGTGCAGTGAAATCATGAGCATGGACAACATCAAATTTCAAGCCGCAGGCGATCACATATGCAGAATCTACCCACGCTTGAAATGAACGGGCGCGATGCTGTGGGAGCAAGAACCATCTAATCGCACGCAAATGAGGTGAGAGCCGTTTGGTTTTCAGTGAGCCCATTGCCGGAGGGCGAAGTCCTGGCCCGCTTGACGCAGAATAGGTCTTAATTCCTTTAGGTGGCACATAATCTTCTGGGACATTGCGTCCGACGATTTCAACGCAATAACCATCATCGACGAGACTCTGGGCTTCACGTAATACCCGAGTATCGGTTACAACAGAGGTGGCAACAACCATCAAGACTTTGATTGAAGACTTATGAGTTGTCACAAGAGGTAAAGATACTGCCAACCAATAGACTTCTGGCTATGTCGCATTGGATAGAGACCACATCAAGCTGGCTCGTTGCTCACAACCTTCAGATTCCTCTCTTCCTACTGCTGATTCTGTTAATTTTTTCTGAGGCAGCGGCCTTCGTTGGATTCGTTCTCCCAGGTGAAACTTCGCTACTTATTGGAGGCGTACTCGCTCATCAACGAGTTTGGGCACTCTGGCTCTTTCTCGCATCAGCAATTATCGCTGCAATCGCTGGAGATTCGGTGGGATATGAGGTGGGCAAACACTTTGGACCAAGGATCGAGGTATCCCGACTGGGGAGACTAGTAGGCGCCAAACGCTGGAAGCTGGCGCAAAGAATTTTTGACAAATACCACGCGGGAGCAATTTTTTTTGGGCGGGGACAAGCGCTCCTTCGCGCTCTAGTGCCAGCACTGGCAGGTATGAATAAGGTCCCGTACCGCACTTTCCTTAAGTGGAATGCTGCAGGGGGGATTGTATTTTGCAGCATTGTCATCATTCTCGGATATGAATTTGCCGATCAACTTGCCAAACTCGAGCATGCATTGAAATTCTGGGCGATCGGTTTCTTAACAGTTGCTGTGATTGTCATTATCTTTGTAAAGAGGAAGATCGAGAAGTTGATTGAATCTGAGTAAAAACCCTAGTAGCCTCGCGCAGTGCTAAAGATCAGTCGTCGCCAAATGTTGGGCTTTACAACTGCGCTTATTCCCGGATTTCTCCTCACCAAATTGGACGCAGCGCAAGCTCACACAATTGGTAAAGCTACCCCTTCAACTCTGGGTGCATTGCTGACGAAATCCTCTGCTATCCAAGTTGGCCAAATACAGATTTTCACCGGCACCACTGCCACGGGGCAGAGTGTTGAGGTTGTTCTCACCAGAACCAAGAAAGGGTTGTTCGCCCTGAATGGGGCATGTACTCATCAAGGTTGCGGGGTCGCTGCTCAAGGTAATCAACTGGTCTGTCCCTGTCATGGTTCTGTTTTCAAAGCCGATACCGGAGCAGTCATAAGTGGGCCACGGGGATCATCTAAAACCACCATCGGACCACTTATTAAATACCACGTTACCGAAAGCAAAGGAAACATCTACATCAAGTAGATAGATTGAGAAAACCCGCTTTATCCGACGGGAAAACTCGCCCCAGCTTGAGGAACAATGACGTTCCACCCTAATTCACTCTGCAATCGAGTGGCGAATATCTTCTGAGCATCCTTTTCACCATGCACAACAAAAGCCTGACCTGGTTTGATGATCTTCTTAAGCCAGGAAATCAATTCGTTGCCGTCGGCGTGGACGGAGAAACTCTCCACCTTCGAAATATGCGCGTGGACTGGAATCCATTTCCCGTGCATTTTTACTTCGGTTCGGCCTTCTTCCAAGGATCTGCCGCGACTTCCTGCTGCCTGAAAACCCACGAGAATCACGGTATTTCTTGGATCGGGCAGCATATTCGCCAAATGGTGAACTACGCGACCCCCCGTCGCCATTCCACTTGCGGAAATGATGATGCTGGAATTCTCCAAGTTGTTTATGGATTTGGACTCTTCAACGCTGCGTAATTCAGTGAGGTTTCCCGGATCGAATGGGTCAGCGCTCTTCCATTTTTCCG
>DASVIG010000010.1:0-4466 GCA_036382195.1 Candidatus Nanopelagicaceae bacterium | reverse complement strand
TAATTAATTCTGGAAGTTTATGCAGGTTTTTGGCTGGGATGTCGGCGACGCCATTCCAGGACTATTGCGGCGCTTGCCGCCAGCCAGGTCAAGGCATAGAGCCACGCACCAATAACGTCAGTGGGCCAATGAACCCCCAACCAGACTCGGGAGAAACCAACTGCCATGGCGTACAGAACGGCACCGCTCCAGAGAGCAACGCGCGGCCAGCCCGCGCTAACGCGAGTTGCGATTACCCAAGCGCACGACGCCGCAAATAAAGAGGCAACGGTGGTGTGTCCAGATGGGAAAGAAGGCCCGCCCGCAGTTCCGGCCCAATCAGCCATTGGAGGCCGAACCCGTCCTTCTAAGTGATTGATCTGGAGTCCCAATAAAGCCCCGATACTTGCTACGAGGGTAATGAAAACCCCGGACTTCAATCGTCTGGTCCATTCACGTCCGCCTTCTGTTGCCAGCGCTCCAATGAGAAGAAGTATGGGGAGCACAATCTGAGTCACTCCTCCCATCGTGATAGCACGCGCAAAAGTATTACTTCCCGAACTGCGGTGTGCCATGACCCATGAATGTATGCGTAGGTCCATGGTGGGAACGTTAGTTCCTTGCCGCGCGATCCAAATGGCAAGAACTGCAAAAGAAATCCCGGTCACCACCGCGACGACTAGAGAACGAAAGGGAGAAAATACGGTCCTTCCTGCTCTGACCTTGGGTGTGCTGTCCTTCATCTTAATTCCCCCGTCTTTAGGCCTGCGTGCTTCATCTTTCCATCTTTAGGCCGGAGCGTGGAAGTCACGATGAAAAGCCAGACTGCACCCCCAAAAGCACCCGATATCACGTCGGTGGGAAAGTGCATTCCTCGATAAAGGCGAGAGAGTGCAACCAGAATCGGAATGCAGAAAAGCAATGTCGCTACGGTGAGGGATTTCCAATTTCGACCATAAATCCACAGCAATAAAATTGCGATGGCCCCATAGCATGCCATCGAAGCCATCGTATGCCCAGAAGGAAAACTCGAAGTCGGTGGAGCTTTATCCAGTTGTACAACTGATGGACGAGGCCGACGGACAGTGAGTGTCACTGCCAAGAACACAACCACTTCCCCGATCATCACTGTGAGGATGATCCATGATTCATTCCATCGCCCCATTCGCCACCGTAGGAGCAGCGCGATCACGATGGTGATACCGACGACCGACCGAGTATTAGCCAAGTCATTGGCATAGGACGTGAGAGTATTTAAAGAAGTAGTGCGGTGTGCAACAAACCAGACATCAACACTACGGTCCCATGACCCTGCACGTCCATAAGCAAAGACGTGTTTTACTAATACCCCTATTAAGGAGAGCGTGCCCCAGAGGGCGATCGCTCCACCGACGAGTCTGAGAGCAATCACTTTCTGTCGAGTCATTGTGAAATCCTTTCGTAGGTCCAAGATCCAGTGGCCATGTATTGTGAAAAATCAGATATCTCGGTACCGAGCTTCGGCCAGGCCGTAGATTCCAAAGATGATCAACCCACAAGCAACAATGCCGAGCAATAATTCGCCAAAGGGCTGGTGGCGAAGTGACTTCACTGCACCATCTATTCCCGTCGCTTGAGCCGAGTTATGAGTCCAGGCCGCGGAGAGAACTAACGCTCCGGTAATTGCAAATACGAACCCGCGCGCCATTGTGCCGATCCTTCCGAGTTGGCGAATCCACTGCCGCACGGAGCGGGAGAGAGAGCGCCCTTGAAAGTGGCGCATGAATTTCAGCCGCATCCCATCACGGAGGTTCACTATGCCAACGATAAGAATGGTGAAACCAATAGCACCAATCAGCCAGCGCCCCCCTTGGTGAGACATGATGGTGGCGGCGTAATCACGCTGCTGCGTACTCTGGCGTTGATGTGAACCTCGTAAAACCACGAATGCGGTATACGACAACGCGGCATAGGCAATTCCGCGTAAGAGCGAAAGAATTCTCGAACCGCTCGTGCGATTTGCCCTCTTGCTAGCGAGGGCCTCGTAAAAACGCCAGAACGCATAACATGCAAAACCAAATGCTAGAAGGCCAACCAGCCACGAGCCTTGGGGTTTGAGAAGGACTTGGTCAAGCACGCTCTTTTGATCGACCTCGACATGTCCCCCTCGAGCTATTAGCAACGCCAAGTAGCCCATGAGTATGTAGACGATTCCGCGAGCCGTCAGGCCAATACGAGCGGCGAAAACTTCCATTGCGCGACAACCATTCCTCTTTATTATCATGCGGGACTTGATGAAGCCCTCAAGATAGATGCACATCCACATGTTCGCAGGATGAAAGTTGTGAAAATCTTGGCCTGGACTTACATTGGGCGCGTGCTGAGTACTTTTATCATTGCCCTCCGTGAAGGTCTCGAGGCCTCACTAATCGTCGGCATCCTCGTGGCATATCTGTCGAAGACCGGCCGCATACATCTACGTAAAGCGCTCTGGACTGGGGTGCTCCTAGCCATCGCCGTGAGTTTGGTACTGGGCGCGATATTGAGTTTTACCTCCCGCGAACTGCCAGTCCATGGCGAAGAGATATTTGCCGGAGTCCTGGCAATCGTCGCAGTGGCACTCGTGACGTGGATGGTCTTCTGGATGAAGCGGACTGCCCGTAATTTGCGACACGAGCTTGAGAACAAAGTCGACCAAGCAGTGCATATGGGAGCAGCTGCGATAGCAACTACAGCATTCGTTGCCGTTGCCCGCGAGGGATTGGAGACATCGCTCTTCCTCTATACAAATTTCAAGACGGTTAAAACTTCAATGGCTCCTTCCATCGGATTGGTCCTAGGCCTAGCAACGGCAATCGGCCTCGGATTCCTTATTTATCAGCGCACGATCTCGGTAGACTTGGGCAAATTCTTTAAAATCACCGGCGTCGCCCTGATTGTCGTTGCGGCTGGAGTTCTGGCAAACGGCATCGGGGATCTGCAAAGCGCCGGATGGTTGCCAGGCAATTCTGCGACCGCCTGGAGCATCGATAAGTGGCTGGCTCCTGATTCCCTACCGGCCAGCATTCTCAGTGGCTCTATCGGCTTTGCCACGACCATGACCTGGCTCCAGATAGGAATTTGGGCTATCTATTTAGTCGTGGTGCTGAGACCATATTTGGCGTCGGCGAAGAAAGTACCGCTTTCTGCTACTGACGAGTAACCTTCTGGAGAGACTATCCAGAACTAGCAGAAGGAACGCGTATGCCACGATCTGTCGTCCTTGTTGATGCCGTTCGAACTCCCTTTGGAAAAGCTGGGAGCCTCTATGCCGGCACCCGCGCCGATGACCTGATGGTTCGCGCCGTGCGCGGACTCCTTGAGCGAAACCCCCAGATCTCCCCCAAAGAGATCGACGATGTTGCCATCGCAGCCGCCACGCAGACCGGTGACCAGGGAATGAACCTAGGACGGAGCGTCGCCCTTCTGGCCGGACTTCCCATCTCTGTCCCCGGTTATTCAGTCGATCGATGGTGTGCCGGCGCCCTGACGGCCGTGACAACAATTTCTGGCGCTATTGGAATAGGCGCATACGAGATCGCAATTGCTGGCGGAGTTGAACATATGGGTAATCATCCGATCGGCGAATTGATGAACCCCAACCCACGGTACTTCTCCGAGAAAATTGTGGACGCCGATGCGCTTGCCATGGGTGCAACTGCAGAGCGGCTCCATGATCGGTTTCCACATCTGACAAAAGAGCGCGCAGATAAATACTCACTCAACTCTCAAATGAAAACCGCCCAAGCGTACAAGGAGGGCAAGATTCAACGCGATCTGATTCCAGTTGCCACTCGCAATGCCGAACTGGGATGGGGTATGGCCACAGTGGATGAACCACCGCGCCCCACAACCACCCTTGAAGGACTAGCTGGATTGAAAACTCCATTTCGCCCAGCTGGACGCGTTACTGCTGGAAATTCTTCTGGCCTCAACGATGGAGCAAGCGCAGCGTTACTGACAAGCGAAGAGAAAGCCAAAGAATTAGGCCTTGGGATTAAAGCTCGTCTAGTTACTTTCGCCTTTGCTGGAGTTGAACCTGAAGTCATGGGATACGGCCCGATTCCATCAACAGAGAAAGCACTGATAAAAGCTGGGTTAAAGATCAGCGATATCGGACTCATTGAAATCAATGAAGCTTTCGCAATACAAGTACTTACCTTCCTCGATCATTTTGGATTTGCCGATGATGACGCACGTGTCAATCTTTTCGGTGGAGCAATTGCCGTGGGTCATCCACTCGCCTCATCTGGAGTTCGATTAATGCTCAACCTCGGACGCGGTTTCGAAGAGCATCCCGAAGTTCGCTATGGAATTACAACTTTGTGTATTGGCCTTGGTATGGGTGGGACTGTCATCTGGGAAAATCCACACTGGAACGGAGGAAAGTAACGATGGCGACAATAGATATCCAACTTCCAGCGGGCGCGCCAGAGGAAGTCATTACCAAAGCTCTGGTCCGAGATATT
>DASVIG010000009.1:0-8334 GCA_036382195.1 Candidatus Nanopelagicaceae bacterium | reverse complement strand
ATCGATACGGAACCGGACAATCCACCCTCGATGCAGTCTTCCGGTCTACGAATTTTCTTCTGGCAGGTCGGATTCTGGTAGTTGCCGGTTTTGGTTACTGCGGCAAAGGTGTAGCTGAAAGAGCCAAGGGAATGGGCGCAGATGTAATTGTTACCGAGATCGACCCTACGAAAGCTTTGGATGCAATGATGCAGGGCTACCGTGTTATGCCCATGATCGATGCTGCGGCAGTGGGGGATGTCTTCATAACAGTCACAGGTAACCGCGACGTGCTTCGTGAGGAGCATTTTGCCGTGATGAAGGACGGCGTCATCATGGCAAACTCCGGTCACTTTGACATTGAAATTGATGTTGCTTGGCTCGAGCAGAATGCAAGTCAGAAGAATCTGAAGATTCGCCACCAGACCGATGAATATGTAATGGCTGACGGACGTCGCTTGCTGTTGCTGGCCGAGGGACGGCTTGTAAATCTGGGCGCGGCTGAAGGCCACCCCGCAGCTGTAATGGATATGTCTTTCTCAGATCAAGCACTGACTGCAGAGTGGCTTGTGGCAGAATCAAAGAATCTTAAGCCGGGCCTCCATGACGTGCCGGAACATATCGACAAGGAAGTTGCAAAGCTGAAACTCAAGAGCATGGGGGGTCAGATTGACTCATTGACCCCTGCACAAGATAGGTACCTGAACTCTTGGGAGCACGGTAGCTAATGACTTTGGTTATGGTCGTTGATGACGACCAAGACCTGGCCGAGATGCTCGGAATCGTCTTGACGAGTGCGGGCATCGACGTCAACCTAGTAAGCCGCGGTGATGAGGTCCTTGAAGTATTTCGAAACAACCCTCCAGATTTGGTGTTGTTGGATGTGATGTTGCCCGGACTAGATGGAATCGAAGTCTGTCGACTCATCCGCGCTGAATCGATGGTGCCGATTGTCATGCTCAGTGCCAAAGGTGATACCCATGATGTGGTTCTAGGCCTGGAAGCCGGAGCTGATGATTACATGGTCAAACCTTTTAAACACCCCTCGGAACTTGTTGCGCGCATCCGAACGCGTTTGCGCCGGGCCAATTCTGGCATGTCTGGATTACTCACACTTGCAGACCTCGCAATTGATCTAGTCGCACATCAAGTCACACGCGGCGGCAAGGCGATTGCGCTCACCCGTTTGGAGTTTGACCTTCTGGTGGCATTGGCAAAAGAACCAGGTCGAGTCTTCACCCGTGACGCGCTGCTCAGCGAAGTGTGGGGATACCATCACTCGACAGATACCCGGTTGGTGAATGTGCATGTGCAACGGCTGCGGGCAAAAGTTGAACATGACGCAGAACACCCTGAAATCGTTGTGACGGTACGTGGTGTCGGTTATAAAGCAGGAGCTATGGGCGGAGCGTGATATGCCGCGCCGCATTAAAGTTAATCAATTTCGAAACTCGCTGGCTTTCAGGGTAATTTTTTCCACGGTTTTACTATCTCTTGGAGTCGTATGGTTAACGGGATCTACTCTCTACGCTCAACTCTCAAACGGTATTCAGAAAGTGAAGCTTGATTCATCGCTTGCGGAGACTAAGTCAGCCATATTCAATGCCCAATACAGGTTTATTGTTGCCCAAAATGCCAAGGAGTCCGAGCTTAGGCAAATTGTCGAAGATGTTGTAGTCAATTCCTCAACGATCATTGGGACGTCGACCAATGGACGAGAAGTCGCTCTATTGTTGACACGTAGAAGTCATAAGGGAGCAGTCAACTATGAACGAACTTCTAATCTGATTTCTGCCTCATCGGTTCCTATTTCTTTAAGAGCGCGAGTTCAGAAAAGCGTTTCACCTCAGTGGGGAAAGACGGATATTAAATATGCAAACGGCAATCAGATACCAGGTCTAGCAATCGGCCAGAAGGTCACCATCCCGGGCAATGGCAACTATGAGATGTATTTGATTTTTAGTCTGGACAGTCAGAACTCCACCTTGCAATTGATCAGCCGGTCCTTGCTGCTAACGGGTCTTGCTCTTTTAATCTTAATTGGCTTGATTACCTGGCTCGTTGTCAGACAAGTGGTGCGCCCGGTGAGGGATGCTGCTCAGATCGCAGAGAGATTCACAGCAGGTAATCTTAATTTGCGGATGCAAGTGAATGGAAAAGATGAATTGGCTCGCTTGGGCACGGCATTCAATGAAATGGCACTTTCACTCCAACATCAGATCTCGCGCCTGGAGAATTTATCTCGTGTCCAGCAGCGATTTGTATCAGATGTTTCACATGAGTTGCGGACGCCCTTAACTACTTTACGAATGGCGGCAGAAGTCATTCATTCAGCCAGGTACGATTTCGACCCCAATATTTCTCGCAGTGCCGAACTGCTAGTGGCTCAGTTGGATCGATTTGAGAAGCTTTTGGAAGATCTACTCGAGGTCAGCAGGTTCGATGCCGAGGTGGCAGTTCTAGAGAGTGTGCAATTCGACATGACTGCGCTTGTGGTTCGATGTATCTCAGATCTCTCTTTAGTTGCAAGTGAACGCGGAGTTTCGATTGATGTCCGCCACCCGGATCGACCCGTCATTGTCAATGCGGACGTCCGCCGCGTGGAACGCATCATGAGGAATCTGATCAGTAACGCCATTGAATACGCTGATGGAAAACCGATAAAGATAGCGATCGTAGAGTCAGAGTCAACCGTGGCCGTGGGTGTGCGAGATTACGGAGTGGGTTTGGATGAGTCCTCTGCCTACCGAGTCTTTGATCGTTTTTGGCGAGCCGATCCATCACGTGCTCGCATCCGCGGTGGGACTGGGCTCGGGTTGTCGATTGCCCTGGAGGATGCACGATTGCACAACGGGGAGTTGGAAGCTTGGGGGAGGCCAGATGCCGGTGCCCACTTCGTACTTACCTTGCCAAAAAAAGCAGGAGATCTGATTGAAGGTCGATTGATCCGGCTACAACCTGAGGATTATTTGTCCACACCGTAGCAAGATCGATGATGGCAAAAGGTCTGTTCAGTCGAGAATCTCCCAATGAAATTCTCCAGAGGGATTAATGAATTACTTTTCCCCCCGCGCTGTCTCGGGTGCAACTCTCTCAATGCTGGTCTCTGCCCGCGTTGCATGATGTATTGGAAGACCTTCAATTTTCGGACACATCTCAGGACGCTCTCTGTGTTCTCCTCTGTTTCCTATACACCTATTGCCAAGAACATCCTCCTTGCAGCAAAGGAAGATGGCATCAGAGAGGCCGATGCTCTTCTTGGTGAGACATTGAGGCATTCGTATTCTTTAGTTAAAAGCGAGTTGGATGCGCAGCTGATCCTCATTCCGATTCCATCCACCTCTCGTGCAGTTCGTCGCCGAGGTCGAGACTTCATATCTGAAATCGCCAAACGGTTAGGCTCTCTTGAAAAATCAGAAGTCAGATACATTTTGCGGCATAATCGAAGCGTCCGAGACCAATCGCGGCTCAACGCGAATGCCCGCTTCGAAAATCTCTCGGGCGCATTTAGTGTTGCTTCCCAGGCCGGAAGATGTGCCGAAGTGCTCCTAGTGGATGATTTAGTGACGACCGGAGCTACCTTAAATGAGGCAAATCGAGCACTTACCATCGCAGGTTTCACGGTGCGGGGTGCGATTACTGCCTGTGTGGCTCTTCCTCTACGATAGGACGATGGGTTGGGCCTGATGGCCCCTCTGGTTTCTTGTGTGTGAACTGGAAAGGTAGTGGCATGCCGGCATTCTTGGATCGGATTATGCGTGCGGGCGAGGGTCGCGTGCTCCGCGACCTCAGCAAAGTCGTCGTAACTGTTAACGATTACGAGTCGAAGATCTCACAATTAAGTGATGAGGCTTTGCGGGCCATGACCGTCAATTTTAAGGAATGCATCGCGAACGGTTCGAGCTTAGATGATCTCCTTCCCGAGGCATTTGCTGTTGTTCGAGAAGCTGCCAAACGCACCTTGGGGCAACGACATTATGACGTGCAGATTATGGGTGGTGTTGCGCTCCACCGTGGAAATATTGCGGAAATGCGGACAGGTGAAGGTAAAACTCTCGTCGCAACGTTGCCTTGTTACCTCAATGCTCTTGCTGGTCGCGGCGTCCACGTCGTCACCGTAAATGATTATTTGGCCGAACTTCAGAGTGAGTGGATGGGACGTATTCATCGTTTTCTTGGTCTTAGTGTGGGTGTCATTCTGGCTTCAATGAGCCCGGCCGAACGACGTGTCGCCTATGCAGCGGACATTACGTACGGAACCAACAACGAATTTGGTTTTGATTATCTACGTGACAATATGGCTTGGACGATAGAAGAATGTGTTCAGCGTGATCACTATTTTGGCGTTGTGGACGAAGTTGACTCTATTCTGATCGATGAAGCAAGAACACCTTTGATCATTAGCGGACCAGCAGATAAAGCCACGAAATGGTATGTCGAGTTCAATAATATTGTAGGAAAACTTCAGCGCGATGTTCATTATGAAGTTGACGAGAAGAAGCGAACATCTAACATCACTGAAGAAGGCGTCACCAAGGTCGAAGAGTTGCTGGGTATTCAGAATCTCTACGAAGCCGTAAATACGCCCCTCATTGGATATTTGAACAATGCAGTCCGCGCAAAAGAACTTTTCAAACGCGATAAGGATTATGTGGTCATGAACGGCGAACTCTTGATCGTTGACGAACATACGGGCCGAATGTTGGCTGGACGTCGCTACAGCGATGGGATGCATCAGGCACTTGAGGCGAAGGAACGCATTGAAATTCAGGATGAAAACCAGACTTTGGCGACCATCACGCTGCAGAACTATTTCCGTCTGTACGAGAAGCTTTCTGGCATGACTGGTACCGCCATGACGGAGGCTTCCGAGTTTTCTCAGATCTACAAGTTGGGTGTGGTGCCAATCCCAACTAACCGAGAGATGATCCGCGTTGATCAGGCGGATCTGGTTTATAAGTCGGAAATCGGCAAGTTCTCCGCCGTGGCACAAGACATTGTCGACCGACATCGCAAAGGACAGCCAGTTCTCGTCGGAACAGTGAGTGTGGAAAAATCCGAAGAACTCTCAGCTGTCCTCCGTAAAAATGGCATCCCTCACGAGGTTCTTAACGCCAAACATCACGAACGCGAGGCCGCGATCATTGCTCGCGCTGGAATTCTTGGCGCTGTTACCGTGGCTACTAATATGGCAGGACGCGGTACCGACATCATGCTCGGTGGTAATCCAGAATTTATGGCGGATTTTGAATTGCAGCGCCATGGGCTAAATCCGGTTGACACACCTGAGGAATATGAAGTTGCATGGCCGGATGAACTAGCCAAGCAGAAGGCCGCAGTCGTCAAGGGACATGAAGATGTTGTAGCACTCGGTGGTCTATATGTTCTCGGCACCGAGCGCCACGAGTCTCGCCGTATTGACAATCAGTTGCGCGGCCGATCTGGGCGTCAAGGAGATCCCGGGGAATCTCGCTTCTACCTCTCCCTACAAGATGATTTGATGCGTCGATTCAACTCAGGGTTAGTTGAGAGATTTCTTTCAGCAGCGGGGATTCCAGAGGACACTCCCATCGAATCCAAGATGGTAAGCAACGCAATTCGATCTGCGCAGACTCAAGTTGAATCTCAAAACTTCGAAATTCGAAAGAATGTCTTGAAATATGATGACGTGCTTAATCGTCAACGCCAAGTTGTTTATGGTGAGCGACGTTTGGTCCTTGAGGGTGAGGACATTAAGGATCAGGTCCAGACTTTCCTGCAAGATACCTTGAGGGCATACATCGTCGCCGCTACTGCCGAAGGATTCCCGGAGGATTGGGATTTATCAGCACTATGGACTGCTTTGCGGGCTCTCTATCCGATCTCGTTCACCATTGAAGACCTGGACGCAGAGTTAGGTGGGCGCGGTGGCCTAGATACCGATTTCTTGCAGCAGAAGGTTATTGATGATGCCATAGCCGCCTATGCCGCGCGTGAAGAGAGTTTAGGTTCTGAAGTTATGCGTGAACTTGAGCGTAAAGTCCTGCTGTCGGTTTTCGACCGCAAATGGCGCGAACATCTTTACGAAATGGACTATCTGCAAGAAGGTATTGGCTTACGTGCAATGGCTCAACGTGACCCTCTCGTGGAATATCAACGAGAGGGCTACGAGCTTTTCTCCGCGATGATGGATGCCATCAAGGAGGAGATTGCAGGTTACTTGTTCAATGTCGAGGTAACTATCGAAGAGGCAAATAACGAGGTCAGCGCAAAAGGTATTGAGACTCATAAGCCCACTGAACAGTTGCAGTACTCGGCACCGGACGAGTCAGGCGCGGCTCGGAGTGAAGGAATTTCGCGCAATGCGCCATGTCCATGTGGTTCAGGTAAGAAATACAAGCGTTGTCATGGGGCTGCATAAGCAGGCGCAGATTTACAGCAGGTTAAGGGATGTGCAGAGCCATCGGTGATCCACGCCTTCAAAGCGCACGGCCATTGAGCGCACGCGGGACTTGAATCGCACGGTGATTGCTGACTCGCTGATTCCATCAAGTGGTTCACATTGGTAAAGCTTTCGAATTCTGCCAACATCCTCCTGCGATCCGACCTTCTTCACAAGGTCGGCGTAAACGGTGTGATGACACCACCGTGACAATTGAGCAGGTTGGCGTTTGGCTGCCCAGATCTCTAAGACGCTGACTCCAAATTTCAAGGTCCAGGTTCGAAGTTCAGGCAGTTCGTTTGCGGAGGTGGGTTGGGGTGCAAATTCGGGATCGAACTCCTCACCAAAGTTGCTGGGAATCGAGTAGAGGAGCGGCTTCTGAGGGAGGTTATCTGGGCGGCTTGGACGGAAGAGTTCCAACATCGGGTGGTTCCACAATTCCGGCTCATTGTTGGATACCGGCAGAAGGGAGATTGATCGGGCGAATTGCATTGAAGTGGTCATAGAGGCACCATCGCTCGAAGAGCATTGATTAACCTCCACCCATGGACGGAGACGGTCCTCATCCGAAGGGATGAGTGTGGACAAACGGTGTCACTTATGAATCGACGCGCTTCAGTTACCCCTTATGACCAACTATAAAAGGAAAAATCGAACTCGCCTGATTACTGCCATTGCTCTCATCGTCGCCTCATTTATGTCGGCTTTCATTCTGTCTTCACTGTCGAATCAAACGGAGCTCGTGTGGGGTGCACGCGCACCGCTGATACCAGGACACGTGATTGTGCCCGCTGACGTTGATGAACATCGCGTTGCCCTACCTGATGGAGACTCGGCATACCTCTCAGTTCATCAGGCGTTGGTTGGGTCGGTTGTGACCCGAAGCATTGGAACCGGCGAACTTGTGCCAGAACTGGCGGTTAGTAACAATCTTCAGGCGCTGCAGACTTCTTCGCTTCCCATAAGCGTTCATGGGTCGGACATGCCTTCCGATTTACAGTCGGGTGAAATCGTCAATCTCTATCACGTCGGCGACTCACGATTGACTGAGACCGTTGGTCCTCCAAAAATTCTTCTATCTCACATCTATGTCTTAGGAATTGATAGAAAGGGTCAGAATCTTGGGGGAGACCTCTCATTAACGCTTGCGGTAAATGTGAAGAATGTGCTCAATATTTTAGGAGCCACGGCTTCGGGCCGAATTGTTGTGGTGCGCGTTAATGGCTGAAATTGAGTTACCAGTAATCATTACAGCAATCGCGAATTCGGAACTGGAAGGCTTTGTCGCAGGCACGTTGTATGGACAGGGGTGGAGCGTCATATATCGCGCCCTGGATATCACTTCACTCAACAACTTTCTTGAAAATATTGTAGATACCACTGTGAATTCGCTTCTCATCTACTCGCCCGATTTACCTGGAATCACACCGGAAGTTGTTGCTGGCTATCAAAGGAATGGGCAGCAGGTGGTTGGGTTTTCTGGTGATCCGGTTTCTACCGAAAGCTATGCGGGAATTCTTCCCATACCCAACGATGCTACGGAAATGATCTCGTTGATTCGAGGTTTCATTCGGGCGCCACTTCTTCGAAACACTTCGAAGCCGACTCAAATGAAAAGACGAGCTCGCATCATTGCTCTTGGAGCACCGTCAGGAGCTGCGGGTTGCACCACTGTGGCGATAAATCTGGCGATGGAATTGAGCGTTCTTGGTCACGAGGTGCTGTTGCTAGACGGTGACGTGCGCCGACCAGCCATTGCACCTCTTCTTGCGCTGCGCAGCCTCAATGGTGAAGAGCGTTGGCGCACAGTTGCACCGCATTTCTCTGTCGGCGAATTGACCAGGGAACGCATTCATCAACTCAGCGAGTATATGAATGAGGCTGGGGATTCCTTCGATGTCGTCGTTGTTGATTTGGGAGAGATCGAAGATATT
>DASVIG010000008.1:0-4272 GCA_036382195.1 Candidatus Nanopelagicaceae bacterium | reverse complement strand
GCAGAAAAGATGATTTGAGGGGGCGGCGACCCCGTCCCCTCAACCACTTATTGAATTTAGCTTCATTCACAATTAGGGAGTTCAGCAGAATGCTAAAACGAAAAGTTGATAAGGGGTCCGACAGGTACGGCCCGAATGCAGATCTAGGGCTTACTCCAACAGGTGAACGATCCGTCGACGAACAAGATATGTCCCGTCGAAATATGCTCCTAGGTTTAGGTGCAGCAGGTGTTGCAGCCATGGGTGGAGCGCTCGGCTTGGTTTCCTTTAATGATGATGCGAAAGCTGCAAGTCCTTCTGGTGCGAGTGCACTGACTGCCAGCGGAAAAGAACATCAGTGGTGCCGGATCATCGACCTCAGCGCGTGCAAAGGTGAGCGTAAATGCACTTCCTCCTGTCAGAAACGCCATGGTCTACCTCCTGAGCAGACATGGATGCGAGTTCTTTCATGGAAAGACGAAGTTGGCAAAGAATTCTTCATGCCAGTTCCGTGCCAAATGTGCGAGAACCCACCGTGTCTTAACGTTTGCCCCGTCAGCGCGACAATTCGCACTAAAGAAGGACTAGTACTTGTTGATCAAGACACATGCGTTGGTTCCAGAGCATGCATGGCGGCTTGTCCTTATGAAGCTCGTTACTTCAATTGGAGCAAACCTGCCGAAACTAATCGGATGCCGGCACCTTCTCCTTCGACACCAGAATTCCCTTCCAACCAAATTGGCACCGTCGGAAAGTGCGTGTTGTGCGCAGATCGCATGCCTTACACGAACGAATTGCCCTCATGTGTTGATGCGTGTCCTAATGGCGTGCACTACATCGGTGACCTTGTAACTGACATCGCAGTAAACGGACGAGTGACAGTAAAACTTTCAACATTCTTGCGAGAGAGAAATGCAGTTCGATTTAAGGAGGAGTTGGGTACTAATCCTCGTACCTATTACATCCTTGGAAATGGTCAGCCACTTGGCGGACCAATGGAAGGTGTCAAATGACAACTCTTGAGAACGTAATAGTGATACAACAACCAAGCGTCATCGAAGCCACAATGAGGCCATTCAAAAAAGCCAGCGTCAAGTTCTGGATTGCGATCGCTGCACTCTCTGCAATCGTGGCATTGGGAATCGTGGCCTGGATCGTACAACTCCAACAAGGCATGGGAGTATCTGGATTTTCAAATCGATCATTCTGGGCCATTGACCTTACCAACGTCGTAACAATCATCGGCGTTAGTTATGGCGGAGCTGTAGTTTCAGCGATTCTTCTTTTGACCGGTGCGACATGGCGCGCCCCGTTGGCGCGCATCGCCGAGGGAATGGCGGTTGTCACCGTCATTATCGGCGCTGCATTTATCATCCCCCACCTTGGACGACCCGATCGAATCATGTACATGATTTTGCAACCGAACTTCAAATCACCTGTCTTCTGGGACTTTGTTGCAATTACTACGTACATGGTGGCGTCGTTTATCTTCTTCTTTCTCCCTCTCATTCCAGATATGGCCATCCTGCGCACTGCGCACCCGGAAGAACTCGGCCGGGGACGACGTTTCCTTTACCGGGTCTGCTCACAAGGTTGGATAGCCTCACCTCGCCAACACCGTGTTTTGCGCGGTGCAATAGGCGTTCTTGCCATCCTCATAATCCCGCTGGCTGTCTCTGTGCACTCCGTACTCTCGTGGGCATTCGCTCTCGTTAGCCGACCAGGCTGGCATGAAAGTATTTGGGCACCGTATTTCGTTATTGCAGCCCTTTACTCTGGTGTTGCACTTGTAGTCGTTATCACGGCTGGATTTAGGCGCGGATACCATCTCGAGCCATTCATCACCGAACGGCATTTTGTTCGCCTCGGATTTCTCTTAGCGGCCTTGGGTGCGACCTACCTGTACCTCACTTTCGCCGACATACTGCCCGGTGCATACGTTGGAGAAAGAGGTGTCGCCGAAGTTGTACACGACACTCTCCTTGGAGACTACGCTCTCTCGTTCTGGACATTCATCGTCGCGGGCGCAATCGTTCCCATTCTCTTGGTCGCACTTCCACAGACCAGAAATGTTTCGGGCATGGTTACTGCATCGATACTCGTAGTCATTGCCATGTGGCTCAAGCGGTTGGTCATGGTCTCGGATACATCTCACTACGACCAACTCACCCGATCATTCGGAACGTATTACCACTTCACGTGGGTTTCGATCTCGATTACATTAGCTGGCGTTGCTGCAATACCTCTGCTGCTAATGCTGCTCTTCCGGGTTGTACCGATCTTGGCAATCGATGAAGTCCAAGCACTTGCTCCGGAAACTTCTCACCCAATTGAAGTCAAGCCAGCGAAATCTACACACGGTCTTGGAATCGTCGCGGGAATCTTTTTCATCTTGATTGCAATTGGAGGAATTGGTGTTGTCCGCGCAACACCCGCACTCGCTGCTGGAACTCCACAACCAACCATCACAGTGACTGCTGTGGCATCGGGACCAAAGATTGCGCTCACAGCCAATGTGAAGATTGGCACAACGCCAGTTGTTGATGCACTCGTGAACTTCTATGAAAGTACCAAGATGTTTAAGCCAGGTACCCCTCCGGTTCCTCTCGGGAAAGTATTAACCGACCCAGATGGAAATGCCCAAGTCAGTTATCTCGCGAATGTCAATGGACCAAGGACGATATCAGTTACCTATTACGCTGATGTCGAAGGTGAGCCCGCAATTGCAAGTACGCAAGTTAATGTTCAAGGTGCTGTCTCATCGTATGTGGCGCCTAAGACAGAAATTCTTGCAGGCCTTGGTCGCGGCTTAGTGAATGCCCTATTCGCACTTGTTCTGATTGCATTTACTATCGTGACAGCTCAAGTAGTGCGTGTTCGCAGATCCTTACGCTCAGGAGCGCCGCACTAATCGATCGTTCTTACACCCACTGAGTAGAAGTGCGTCCCCCAGTGGGTGTAAGAGCTTTTCCATGAACCATTTACGTAATGTTTTGCAGAACATCACGCTCTCTCGGGCGTGTTCGCGCTGAAATACTGCCCCAGCATGAATAATTCCAATGTGATCGTTGACTTCGCCCTTTATGAAAACGGCCACCGGGTTGAGGGAAATCTTCCCTTGGCTCAACTGATTGCAAGAACTCGACAAGACGGCGGATTCGTCTGGTTAGGAATGGCCGAACCAACTCACGACGAATTTGATCAAATAGCTAACGAGTTCGACTTTCACCCACTTGCAGTTGAGGATGCGGTCAGCGCAAAACAGCGACCAAAGATTGAAGACTATGCAGGATTGACCTTCTTTGTTATGCGCACCGTTTTCTACAACGAAGCATTGAGCGAAGTAACAACTGGCGAAATCTTATGTTTCTTGGGCGACCACTTCATAGTCATCGTGCGCCATGGAGAAGGCACGCCACTTGCCAGGGTCAGACATGAACTAGAATTCCGTCCAGAAATCTTGGCACAGGGTCCATTTGCGGTCCTTCACGCCGTCGTGGACCGCGTGATTGATGCTTACACTGAGATAGCGGGCGAGTTAGAAATTGACGTTATAGAGATTGAAAACAAGGTTTTCAGCGGCAAACGACAGACCGTCTCAGAGGAGATCTACTTCCTCAAACGTGAACTTATTGAATATCGCCATGCAATTGAACCACTCGTTGTACCCCTTCAGATTCTTTCCGCCAAAACATCCAATATGGTCGCTGAAGATCTAAAGCCATTCTTCCGCGATGCCGCTGACCACCTTATGCGAGCATGCGAATACGCATCTGGATTGGACTCACTACTGGGCGCTGCACTTCAAGCGGACTTGGCCCATGCGCAGGTCCAACAGAATGAAGATATGCGCCGCATCGCTGCGTGGGTGGCGTTGGGCGTTGCCCCGACAATGGTGGCCGGAATTTATGGCATGAACTTCACTCACATGCCGGAATTGCAATGGCGATATGGGTACCCGATGGTTGTTGGCGGATTAATACTTTTAACTGGATTCCTGGTGCTGAAATTTATTAAATCCGACTGGTTGTGATCTCCGTCGTCAGCGGGTCGTCGAATTTCTTCAAGTTAGGATTATGCACTAGACAGAATGGGTGGCCGATCAGGTCTAAGTAGACCCGAAATTTCTCAGAGGATTGGAACTCGGCCTTCTTTGCACCTAGTGCAATCACCAGGACCTCGGCTTCATCCAAGTCAGCCACCTCAAAATCCAGATGCATCTGTTGAGGCACGGGGCCATCTGGCCACGTAGGTGGCAGATAGTTCGGAATCCGTTGAAAGGCAATCACTCCT
>DASVIG010000007.1:0-16575 GCA_036382195.1 Candidatus Nanopelagicaceae bacterium | reverse complement strand
GACGTGAGCTTCGGTTACATTCACCAAGCCCTTATCCTTCATATTCGTGAAGCACATAGTGTTCTTGGTGGTGTCTACGGTGAAGGTGCCTGATGCAGAGCCGGTTTTCGCTCCGTTACCCGATCTCTCATTCGCTCCGTTAGCAGATACAACCATTTTGGTAATTGAGGTACTTGCCTGCGCAACGGGCAGGGCCCCAAGAGCCAGCAAAGGGGCAACAAGAGTCAAAATAATCTTTTTCATCTTTTCGCTTTTCCTGAAGGTATCACTCATGAGAACCAAGCGCTGGTTGAAAGTCAAGAGTGCACAATTGGAAGCGTCTTGAGTTTTCGCCCGCGACTCGCCCAAGTCTCGATGAAAACTTTTGTGTTCTGACCTTCAGATCCCCCGTCTAGGTAACACGGGGGGCTGCAGATACAAGCCGGCGTCCTGAATTCAACAAAGGACCAAAATGTCCGATTTTCTACAGGAATCGGGGGACGAAAGGGTGCCCAGTTTCATCATGGACTGGTGCGCCCGAAGAGATTCGAACCTCCAAACCTTCTGGTTAAAACCTAGAACAAGACTTTGTCTTTCTTGCGAGAGAACCAAAGCAAGGGAAAGTTCCAACGACAAGGACCAAGTCGACGGGGTGTATTAACGATTGGTGGGGTTGTCTATCGGGTTGACTCCCTTTCATCGACCTTGCCAGCGAGGGGAACGTTTTTCCTTAAATGCTCGCGGGCCTTCTTGGGCGTCTTCACTTAAATACACCGGTTCCCAAAGAACATTTGCTCGTTGACGGGCATCGCCAAGAACAGCTTCAAGGATGTTACGCACCATTGCTTTGCCAGCGGCAACTGTGAGCGGTGCATTAGCGGCGATTTGTTTTGCGAGAGCTCGACTCGTGGAAAGTAGTTCCCCGGACGGAACAACGTGGTTGACCAGACCCACATTCTGGGCTCTGAACGCAGTGATTGGCTGCGCGGTCAGGAGAAGTTCGAGGGCGATCCTTGGCGGAATCATTAGCGGCAAGGGCGCGGCCCATGGTGCTCCACGACCGTAGCGTGCCTCAGTGATACCAAAAGTCGCATGACTCGCGGCGATGACGAGATCGGCTTGTTGGGCGAGAAAGAAGCCGCCGCCAAGAGCGACACCGTTGACGGCGGCGATGACTGGTTTATGAGTTGCCAAATCAGGAATGAAGTCGTCAGGGGGAATAGTGAGATGTTCTTCGGACATTTCTTTCAGATCGGCTCCGGCACTAAATGCGATATTACCCGTCGCCGTGATAATCAGGACTTTTGCTTGATCATTCTTATTGAAGGAGTCAAGAGCTGTGCGGATACCGTTGCGGACAGCAGAGTTTAGGGCATTCCGTGAATCTGGTCTATTGATGGTGATAGTTGCGACGCCGTCAACAACATCGTATAGCAATTCATCGTTAGTAGTCATTCTGCCTTCAGTCCCAGGCTGCGGGCGATTAGAATCTTCTGCACTTCGCTGGTTCCTTCGCCGATTTCCAAAATCTTGGAGTCGCGGTAATGACGAGCTACAGAGTATTCATCCATGAATCCATAACCCCCAAAGATCTGCGTGGCGGCACGTGCGTTATCCATCGCGGCATCACTTGCAACCAGTTTGGCAATAGAGGCTTCGGTTTTAAAGTCTTTGCCGGCTGCCATAAGGAAAGCCGCATGGTAATAAGCCAGACGGGCGATGTGTGTCCGAGCTTCCATCTCTGCTATCTTGAACGCAATCGACTGATGTTCGCCAATGGTTTTTCCAAACGCTTTGCGTTCCTTGGCATAGCGCAGGGATTCATCTATGCATCCTTGTGCTGCTCCTACAGCCAGTGCGGCGATGGCAATGCGCCCCTCGTCTAATGCCCGGAGAAAATTGGCGTAACCCCGCCCGCGTTCGCCTAAGAGGTTGCTCGCTGGCACATGAACGTTGTTGAACGAGAGTGGATGCGTATCAGAGGCATGCCAGCCGACCTTGAAATAAGAAGGATCGACGGTGAAACCAGGGGTGCCGCTGGGCACGATGATCGTGCTGAGTTCTTTTGATGCATCTTTTTTTGTCCCCGTTATGCAGGCGACTATGACCAAGGAGGTGATCGACGTACCTGAATTGGTAATGAAAGTTTTTGCACCATTAATCACCCACTCATCGTTTTCCAGTCGTGCGGTGGTGCGTAGACCACTGGCATCACTGCCGCCGTCCGGTTCGGTGAGGCCGAATGCCGCAAGTGCATCGCCACTCATCAGCGGTGGAAGGAACTTCTTCTTCTGCTCATCGGTACCGGTCCGGAAGATAAGCATCGAACCTAAACCGACTGCCGCCTCGAGGGTGACGGCCACACTCTGGTCAATACGTGCAATCTCTTCGATAGCCAGACAGAGCGAGAGAAAGTCCCCACCCATCCCTCCGACTTCTTCTGGAAAGGGGAGCCCGAATAGCCCCATGGCCCCCATCTTTTTTATGACGTCGTAGGGGAAGGATTGTTCCCTGTCGTGGTGGGCCGCCACCGGGGCGATAACTTGGTTGGCGAAATCCCGGACAGTTTCTGCCAGAGTTTGGTGTTCCTCTGACAATTGCATTAAGACCGAATTCATAACGTTTCCACCATTCTGTTGTTATCCATTAGTGCGATCGCAGTTTTAGAACGGATTGCCAATCCGGTTTTGTCGCGAATCCAGCGACTAGTTTGGATTAGTGCTTCGAAATCGATGCCCGTGGCGATCCCGAGTCCGTGCAATTGCCAGACCAGGTCCTCGGTCGCCAGGTTGCCGGTCGCACTTTTGGCAAACGGGCATCCACCCAGGCCCGCGATAGAGGAATCGACGGTCGTGATGCCTTCTTGAAGTGCAGTGAGCGTGTTCGAAAGAGCTTGTCCATAGGTGTCGTGAAAGTGGACTGCAAGAAGTGAACGCGAAATACCGCGGGCATCAAATGCGTTTAAGAGATCTATGACGTCACCGGGTGTTGCAACTCCGATGGTGTCGCCCAACGAGAGTTCCGTAATTCCATCTGCGAATAATCTTTCTGCCACGTCAACAACTTGATCTGTCTTAACCTTTCCCTCCCATGGATCGCCGAAGCACATCGAGATATATCCACGCACTCGAAGTCCTGCATCTCGTGCTTGCTTGATGACGGGGCCGAAGATTTCGAGCGAACCGGCAACGCTGTTGTTGAGATTCGCCTTGGCAAATGATTCGGTTGCACTGGCGAACACGGCGATCTCGCGCACATTCGCCTTCATCGCGCGATCGAGACCTCTTTGATTCGGAACGAGTGCACTCATCCGATGCGTGGCAAGAAGTGGGGCCAACTCGGCTAACAATTCCTCGGCATCTGCCAGCGCAGGGACGACATCGGGTCGGACGAAACTGGCAACCTCGATTGCGGGGATCCCGGTGGCTGCAAGCCTTCTAATTAGGTTGGCTTTCACGTCAGTGGGTAGGACCACGCTCTCATTTTGCAATCCGTCCCGCGGTCCAACCTCGTAAACAGTGACTGCCTTGGGTAACCCGCTGCGATCAAACATCTTCCACCACCTCGACTAGAAGTTCTCCGACGCGCACCTTCTCGCCAAATGCAACGTTGCACTGCACGACATGACCCGCGCGTCTAGCGCGAACAACGTGTTCCATCTTCATTGCTTCGATAACAACCAGTGGATCGCCGACCGCTACCTGATCGCCGATTGCTACCTTCACCGCTATCACCACTCCCGGCATCGGACTCACGATTTCGTCGCTGAGTCGATCTTTCGAAATACGCCGATCATTGGCCTCTTTAATCAACCAAGTACCGAAGGATCGATGATGGAGCCAGTAGTCAGCATCGTCACGGTAAGAGTCCACCATGAGCGTCGAACCACTTTCGGTTGACACGTCATAGCGCACACCGTCGATGTATGCCGCAATCGTTGCGTGCGGCATACCGTTAAGGCGCCATCCATCGGCGCGCCAAGAACCAACTTTCGAAGCGGGGGCCGCTATTGCCGCGTACGCCGCCAGGACTCCCGGTGATGGATTGGCACGTTCAATCTCGAGGGCCTCGAGGTAGTTCGTGTCGTAGTTAGATTCTTCAATGTCGGTCAGATCCAAAAGACGGATCAGGAAGTCGATGTTGGTGGTTACTCCAAGCAAAACCGTATTTGACAGCGCCTCCCGCAACCGTGTTAGCGCGGATAGCCGGTCTTCGCCCCAGCTGGCGACCTTGGCCAGCATCGGGTCAAATGAAGACGAGATGAAGGCGCCATCTTGGATCGCCGAATCCATAACGGTGTGCGAGGTATCGGGTGCAGTGAATTTCCCGATGATTCCGCCGGTTGGAAGGAAGCCGTTGAAAGCGTCCTCGGCATAGATGCGCGCCTCAATGGCGTGTCCAGTGAAACCAATAGTTGGTATTACGTCCTTAAGTGATTCTCCGGCAGCCAACCGTAGCTGGCATTCGACTAGATCCAACCCGGTGATCATCTCGGTGACCCGGTGTTCCACCTGCAGGCGGGTGTTCATCTCCATGAAGTAAAAAGTCTCGGGCGAATCAGCATCGACGAGAAATTCAATCGTGCCCAAGTTTTGATAGCCGATGGCCGAGGTCAGGGCGAGTGCCGCAGCACCCATGATTTCGCGGTTGATCTCCGACAGCCGTGGTGCCGGCGCTTCTTCCACAACTTTTTGATGGCGCCGTTGAAGCGAACATTCCCGCTCTCCTAAATGCGTGCAGTTTCCATGATTGTCAGCCACAACTTGAAACTCGATGTGCCGGGCATGCAAAAGATACTTCTCCACGAGCAAGGCATCGTCCCCGAATGCTGTTTTCGCCTCTCGTCGTGCTATCGGAAGTACTTCGCGTAATTCATGGAAGTCATGGGCCACATGGAGCCCTTTGCCTCCACCTCCGGCGGCCGGTTTCACCAGCAACGGAAACGCTAAACCACGGCAGGCATCGAGTAACTCTTCGTTCGACATCCGTGGCTCACCAATCCCGGGCACTACGGGGACTCCTGCTTTCGTCGCATAGTTTCGGGCTGAGATCTTTTCGCCCATAGCAGTCATTGCATGTGCGGGTGGGCCAATGAAGATCAGCCCAGCGTCCTGGCATGCTTTCGCGAACTGCGCATTTTCGGCGAGGAATCCATAGCCGGGATGGATCGCTTGGGAGCCACTGGCTAATGCGGCCGCAATTATCTGTTGGCCATCTAGATATCCACTCTGCTTCAGGTCATCCAGAAGATAATTCTCCGAAAGCCGCTGGACATGTAAAGAGTTGCGATCTTGGAGCGTGTAAACACCTACCGCATCAATGCCAAGTCTCTCAAGAGTTGCGTTTATCCGGAGTGCGACTTCTCCGCGATTTGCGATGAGAACCTTCGTAAACACCATTACATCCGAAAGATTCCGAACGAACTTTCCGGCAATGGCGCAAGACCAGAGATGGATAGTGCTAGTGACAAAACTCTGCGGGTATCGCGCGGATCGATAATTCCATCGTCCCAGAGCCTGGCAGTTGAAAAGTATGCGCTGCTTTCCTCCGCATATTTTGCGCGGATTGGCTCCTTGAATGCCTCAATTTCCGCCGAAGTCCAATTCTCGCTCTTTGCGGCAAGTTGGTCTGTCTTGACGGTGGCAAGAACCGAGGCCGCTTGCTCTCCGCCCATCACTGAAATGCGGGCATTGGGCCACATCCATAGAAAGCGCGGGTCATACGAGCGACCGCACATGGAATAGTTCCCCGCGCCGAAAGAACCGCCGATGATCACGGTGAATTTCGGCACCCGCGTGCAAGCCACCGCATTGACCATTTTGGCGCCGTGTTTAGTGATGCCGCCTTCCTCATATTCGCGGCCGACCATGAATCCAGAAATATTCTGCAGAAATACCAGCGGGATTTTCCGCTGGTCACAGATTTCGATGAAGTGCGCGCCCTTCTGCGCAGATTCGCTAAAGAGAACCCCGTTGTTGGCAATGATCCCCACTTGGTAGCCGTCAATGTGAGCGAATCCTGTGACAAGGGTTTCACCGAACTCCGTTTTGAACTCGAGGAACCTGCTTCCGTCAACGATTCTGGCGATAACCTCGCGGGCGTCGTATGTCGTTCTCGTGTCCGTGGGCACGATGCCAAGGAGTTCTTCACCGCTGTACAACGGTGGCTCTACCTCTGACTCGGGTGTCAGCCAACTCGTGACGCGGGGGAGGGTGGAAACAATGGAGCGAATAATCATCAGCGCCTGACCCTCGCTCTCGGCCAAGTGGTCAGTAACACCGGAGACGCGGGAGTGCATCGCTCCGCCGCCCAAGTCCTCGGCAGTTACTTCTTCGCCTGTTGCCGCCTTCACCAACGGGGGGCCACCCAGAAAAATATGACCCTGCCCCGCAACGATGACATTTTCGTCGCTCATCGCGGGAACATATGCACCTCCCGCAGTGCAGGCGCCGAGCACCGCAGAGATTTGTGGAATTCCAGCTGCGCTAAGTCGTGCTTGATTGAAAAATATTCGACCGAAATGATCCCGGTCCGGAAAAACTTCATGTTGAAGCGGCAGGAAAGCTCCACCCGAATCGACCAAGTAGATGCACGGCAGATGATTCGCGAAAGCAATGTCTTGCGCACGAAGATGCTTCTTAACAGTCATCGGGTAATAAGTTCCGCCCTTTACCGTCGCATCATTTGCAATGATCATCGATGGATGTCCGCTTACCATTCCAATGCCTGTGATCAGTCCTGCGCCCGGGGCCTCATCGTTGTACATGCCATTCGCAGCCAGCGGTGAGAGCTCAAGGAATGGCGAACCTGGATCAAGAACATGAATAACGCGATCTCGTGGCAGTAACTTTCCGCGATCTTGATGCCGTATCCGGACGTTTTCCGGACCACCGAGGGCAGCGCGAGTCATGTGCGCGGTGAAGTCATCGATGAGATTTCGGAAGGCAGCATCCCTTTCGCCGAAGGAAAGATCGCGAATATCGACGGTGGTCGCAATACGTGGCAAACTCATGATCCTCCGCTACTGTTAGTGATCACTAACATTTAGGATAGCCGCTTGGCTAGCTTGATTGGAAGACCTAAAGGTGACTTTTTGACACGGAGGAAAAATGGGCACTCGTGAGCGGTTGCTTGAAAATGGAGCTGCGCTCTTTGCCGCCAAGGGATTTCACGGCGTTGGCATTGAGGAACTAGGCGTTTCGGTTGGCCTCACCGGTCCCTCAATGTACCGGCACTTTCGCACTAAAAGCGCTCTGTTGGCGGAGATGCTCATCAACGTCAGCGCGTCTCTACTCGAAGGGGCGAATGAAGTCATTGAGGAAAATCTCGATCCTGAACAGACTCTCGCCGCCCTGATCGATCGCCACGTCGAATTCGCGATCTCTTATCCGGACCTCATCAGAGTCCATGAGCGCGACTTCGGGAATCTTGAAGAAGACGATGCCCGTCAGGTTCGACGCCTTCAACGACGATATGTCGAACTCTGGGTAGATCAAATCCAACTTGTGCGGCGAAATGAAACGCCTGAAACTGCACGGACGATGGCGCACGCCGTCTTTGGATTGCTCAACTCAACACCACGGCTGCGATCTGACCAACGACGCAATGAAGTTGCCACACTCATGCGTGGACTGGCGCAGAGAGCTCTACTGCCCTGATTTTGCACGCATTCCTTAAAACGTAAGAAAGGTGGTCGCGGTGGAAAGAACATATGTAATTACAGGTGCTGCTTCTGGAATTGGAGCGGCAACTTCGGCTTTGCTTAAAGAGCGAGGTGCCAAAGTAATTGGGGTGGATATTCACGACTCTGACATTAACGCGGATCTAAGTACTCCTGCAGGACGCAAAGGTGCTGTAGGGAGCACTATAAAATTGAGTGGGGGCAGCATTGATGGCATTATCCCATGCGCCGGATTAATGCGTTCTAGTGTTCAAACCGTTTCCGTCAATTTCTTCGGTGTCACCGAGTTTCTCACTGAACTCCTTCCGATACTGAAAAACAGTTCTGCACCAAGAGTTGCTATAACAAGCTCGGTGGCATCACTACTGCCCAACTCTCTTGAATTAGTCAATGCAATGCTCGTCGGCGATGAGGCAAGCGCTTTAGCAATCGCGCAAGGGCTCATTGATCAAGGTCCTGAAGTAGCGGGGCTAATTTATGGTTCGACTAAGCGCGCAATTAGTCGTTGGGTCCGCCGTGAGTGCATTAAACCGGAGTGGGCCGGAGCGGGTATCCCACTCAACGCCGTTGGACCCGGAATTGTCGAAACTCCGATGGTTGGGAAGATGATTGCAACTGCAGAGTCCCGAGCTGCTACCGATGCGCTAGTTCCAATGCCACTTAACTATCACCTCCAAGCTCAGCAGGTTGCATATCTGCTTGCTTGGCTTACTAGTGAAGAAAATACTCATACGACGGGTCAGACGATTTACGTCGATGGCGGTTCTGATGCATCAATACGGGGTGACAATATCTGGAGTTAAGCTATCCCTTCGGGCGCATAAAATGTTTTCCAAGTCACTCTTTTCCCCTTAACATCAAATTCCGAAAAGGGTGGAGCGCCTCTTTCTGAGTCTTGGCGCATTATTTGTTTGCTCTCCTGCTCAGCAATTCGGTGCTCACTTCCCGGCTTAAGAACTACATCAAGTAGGTCGATTCCTGCACTGGCAGAGCTTGGACGCCTTTCCCCAGATCTTTTTGACCGTATTAGTTGAATGACGCCCAGGATGATGATGACGATGACCAACCCTGGAAGGCTTAATGCGAAAAGAATCATCACGATTTAATTTTACTCCTGTCAAAGGATGTTTCTCAGCGCCTAGTTCAACTCTTGGGGCATCCTGCAGACTCAAGTAGGCTTGAAGGCATGCCTACCCTGACCGATCCAATTCTGAGCGCTCTTGCGGAGCACCATCCTTCCGCAAAGATCGAAGGAATCGAGCGGGCTTATGTGGTGGCCAAGAGCGCGCATACGGGGCAGTTTCGCAAGTCGGGTGATCCATACATCACGCATCCTGTTGCCGTGGCGACAATATTGGCTGACTTGGGTCTTAATACGGAGACGATCATTGCTGCCCTGCTCCATGACACCGTCGAGGATACTCAGTATTCACTGGGTCAATTGAGAATAGATTTTGGCGAGGAAATTGCCAACCTGGTTGATGGCGTTACCAAGCTCGACAAATTGACTTACGGCCCAACTGCAGAAGCCGACACGGTACGCAAGATGGTTATCGCCATGTCACGCGATATCCGTGTTCTTCTCATCAAGTTGGCGGATCGCCTGCATAACGCCCGAACCTGGAAATACGTGAGTCCAGCGAGCGCCGAACGAAAGGCGCGCGAGACTCTCGATATTTACGCGCCTCTGGCCCACCGACTCGGAATGAACGCGATCAAATGGGAACTCGAAGACCTGTCCTTCCAAGTGCTTGAGCCCAAGAAGTTTGAGGAGATTGGTCGCTTGATTGCCGAACGATCACCCTCTCGAGAGGCGTTGAGTTCGGATGTCATATCTCTAGTGCAGCAGGATCTCAAGCAGGATGGAATTGAAGCGACGGTCACAGGTCGTCAGAAACATTTTTACAGTGTTTACCAGAAGATGGTCGTACGAGGTCGCGAGTTCAACGATATTTACGATCTAGTCGGGATCAGAGTCCTCGTGCACGACGTGCGCGATTGCTACGCCGTCTTGGGTTCGATTCACGCCCGATGGAGTCCAGTTCCGGGACGATTCAAAGATTACATCGCAATGCCGAAGTTCAATCTCTATCAATCTCTCCATACCACCGTCATCGGTCCCGATGGCAAGGCGATTGAGATTCAGATCCGAACATTCGATATGCATACTCGAGCTGAGTACGGTATTGCTGCTCATTGGAAGTACAAAGAGGGCACCGACAGCCAGAATTCGCCGGAGATGCTATGGCTGCGACAGTTGCACGAATTGCAGAAAGAGACTGAAGACCCCAGCGAATTCTTAGAAGCGTTACGGTTCGATCTCGGGGGACAGGAAGTATTTGTTTTCACTCCCAAAGGAAATGTGATTGCACTCCCTGGGGGTTCCACTCCGGTTGACTTTGCCTATACCGTGCATACGGAGGTCGGCAATCGTTGTGTTGGAGCAAAGGTCAATGGACGACTGATGCCATTAGAGTCGCGGTTGAACAATGGTGACGTCGTAGAAATCGTGACCAATAAGAGTGATTCGGCCAGTCCCAGTCGAGATTGGCTCAATTTCGTCAAGAGTCCGCGGGCGCGCTCAAAAATCAAGGCGTGGTTTAGCAAGGAGCGGCGCGAGGAGGCCATTGATGCTGGCCGAGAATCAATAGCCAGACAGATGCGCAAGGCTGGGCTTCCTCTGCAGAAGATTTTCGCCGGACATTCCCTTCTGGAATTGGCGCATGAACTGCGATACCCCGACATTTCTGCTCTTTACGCGGCAGTGGGCGACGGCCATGTGTCGGCGGCGTCGGTCATCGACAAATTGGTCTCTTCAATGGCCACGGAAGATTCCCATCCACAACCGCCGATGGAGACCATCACGATCGGTAGTGGTATTCCAACTTCGCGCCGTTCCAGCAGTGCGATTGAAGTTGAAGGCATTGATGATGTTCTCGTCAAACTAGCCAGGTGCTGTACGCCCGTGCCGGGGGATGAGATCACCGGGTTTATCACCCGCGGCAGCGGTATCTCGGTCCATCGAAGCGACTGTGTCAATGCTAAGGATCTTAGGCTGCATCAGGCAGACCGCATCGTCGGGGTCTCATGGCTAGCTGGAGCTGCAAGCGTATTCCTCGTCAACATCCAGGTCGAGGCATTGGATCGTTCGCGCTTACTTTCGGATGTCACGCGCACCCTGGCCGACCAACACGTCAACATCTTGAGTGCGGCCGTAAATACAAGTAAAGATCGGACGGCGATATCGCGTTTCACTTTTGAGATGGCAGATGCAACTCATTTAGATGCGGTGTTATCAGCAGTACGTCAGATTGAGGGCGTTTACGACGTTTATCGCACTACTAACAATTAGTCTGCGTATTAGTTAGCGAACTCTGCCAGTCCCTTTTCGGCTTCAGCCAGCCAGACTCGACGTGCATCAGCCGATTCACGAGCTTCTGTTGCTTTCTTAGTGTTACCGGCAGCTTCTGCCTTTAGCGCTAATTGGTCGTAATTTGCAACTGCTTCAGAAAGTTTACGGACCACATCATTGGCGCGCGCTTTTGCTGCGGGGTCAGTCTTGCGCCAGCGATCTTCTTCGGCACTCTTCAATTGTGATTCAACGGCTGCAAATCGTCCGTCGAAAGCGGCGCGCTTGTCCCGCTGAGTCATGCCGATTCGTTCCCATTGCCGTGCCAATTCGCGGAAATTCTTCTTCGCCTCATCCAGATTCTTCACCGGCAAGAGTCCTTCAATCTCGAGGATCAAGGCCTCTCGTTTGGCTAAGTTGGTTGTCATAAGTTCATCGCGTTTGGCTAAGTCAGCATTCTTGGCCGCAAAAAATTGATCCTGCGCGCCCTTGAAGCGATTCCAGAGTTTTGCGTCATCGCCTTTCTTGCCGCGACCAGAGGCTTTCCAGAGGTCCATCAGGGCCTTGAAGCGGCGGGCAGTTGGCACCCAATCGGTGGAGGTTGCCAATTTCTCAGCTTCTTCGACCAATTCATTTTTAGCATCAGCAACTTTGCTCTGTTGCGCATCTAGGGCTGCAAAGTGCGTGCGACGCCGTTTATCAAATTTATTCCGAGAGGCTGAAAATCTTTTCCATAGATCTGCATCGGCCTTCTTATCCAATCGCGGAGCGATCTTCCATTCGTCCAAGAGAACTTTGAGCCGATCGCCGGTCGTCTTCCAACTCTCGGATAAGGCTAATGATTCAGCCTCGACCACAATTTTCTCTTTCTCGGCGAGAATCTGCTCGCGGCGAGCAGCTTTGACGGCGTTCTCCTCCGCTTTCTTCGCCTCGTAGGCACCGCGATGGTCTTCGATGAGCGGCACGATCTGTTCGACAGAGGCTGCTAAGGCAACGAGATCGCCGACTCCGTTGAGTTCCTTGACTTGTTGGCGCAAGCGGTTGGCCGCCACATTGGCATCTGAGGGAACCATGGCTCCGCTCCGAACGCGGGCCGCCAAGAGGGCAACTTCGGAGGCAAGTGCTTCAAATTTACGGACAAAGTAGGCCAGGGCTTCTTCGGGACTCTTGCCCGGGTATGAACCAACGGCCTTCTCGCCTTCGGGGGTGATGACATAAACCGTGCCGTCTTCGGCTACTCGACCAAATTGAGCAGGATCTCCAATAAGGGCTGACGCTGCTGAGGGAGTGGGGGCTATCTCGGTCATGTGGTATTCCTTTCAGCGCGGTAGGTCTTAGTCGACCGTCGCTATCGAAGTGCGTTAGTTGAGCATGGGGCTCAACCGTGATGGGGTGGGAAAGTATGGTGAGTGGCTAAAGATACCCTGTGTCCTGGTCACTTTGGAAATGGAGGAATTTGATGCTGATTACCTCGTTTGCAGCCCCAGCTTTTGCCACCAATTGCTGGATTATTGCCGCGGGCCCAGGTCAGGAATGCATCATTATCGATCCGGGCATGCCTGATGTGACTTTTCAGGTGGAAAACATCCTGCATGAATACGATCTCAAACCCGTTGCTACTGTCATAACGCATGGACATTTGGACCACACTTTTTCGGTCCGGCCTCTCTGTGAGGGCTATGGAATACCGGCCTACATTCATAGTGAGGATCGGGTTCTTTTGGAGCATCCAGAACGAGCGTTGAGCGAACTTTATGCTGCGACATTGTCACAAAGTCAGTTTGAGGAACCCTCAGATGTAAGAGAATTGCGTAACGGCGAAGAATTGGAGTTTCCAGGAATGACCTTTACTGCGATACATGCTCCAGGGCATACGCGCGGGTCATTGCTTTTTACTTTTGCAGACGAGTTTGTCATAACTGGTGACGTACTCTTCGCCGGATCCATTGGCCGAACTGATCAACCCACTGGATCTGCCAAAGATATGGAGAACACCTTGAAGAAGAAAATTTGGCCCCTACCTGATCAGATGCGCGTTCTCCCCGGGCATGGTCCAGAGACAACCATCGGTCATGAGCGTCGAACCAATCCATACCTTAAGAACGTCGGGCGTTGAGCATGAAGTATCAAGCGCCCAAAGGGGTAAGCGAATATTTTCCCCCGCGTTCACGAGCATTCGAATGGGTTCGAGAGACCTTGATTGCACCCATCAAACAGGCCGGCTACCAACTCCTAGAGTTGCCGGTTTTTGAAGAGACCGAACTTTTCACCCGCGGGGTGGGTGCTTCAACCGATGTCGTGAGCAAGGAGATGTATACCTTTGAAGATCGTGGCGGGCGTTCACTCACTCTTCGCCCCGAAGGAACAGTCGGTGCCCTCCGCTCGGTTATAGAGCACGGCCTCGACCGCGGATCTCTACCAGCAAAGATCTGGTACTCCGGTCCTTTCTTCCGAGCCGAACGGCCTCAAGCCGGACGGTACCGTCAGTTTTATTCTGTCGGAATTGAGGCAATCGGCTCCGATGATCCAGCTTTGGATGCGGAAGTGATTGCCATTGCGCATGCCGGTTTTTCTGCTCTGGGTCTGAAGAAGTTTCATCTGGAGTTAACGTCTTTGGGCGATGTCCTAGAACGCGCCTCACATCGGGTCGATCTATTGAATTACATTGAAGGATTGGATTTGGATGAGGCAACAACTGAGCGAGCTCACATCAATCCGCTTCGGCTCTTCGATGATAAGCGGCCCGAAGTCAAGGCGCTGATGTCAAAGGCGCCACTTCTGTTGGATTACCTGGGCGATGATTCTCTTCAACACTTTGCAGCCGTACAAGGATATTTACAGGCCCTCGGAATCAAATTTACGATCAACCCACTTATGGTTCGTGGTCTGGATTATTACACCGGCACCACCTTCGAGTTTGTCCATGACCTTTTGGGAGCTCAATCTGGTATCGGCGGCGGAGGTCGTTATGACGGTCTCTTGGAACAGATTGGCGGCCAAGACCTAAGTGGGATTGGTTTCGGTCTGGGCATTGATCGGGCACTTTTGGCGGCTGAGGCCGAAGGGGTCGTCGACGCCGCTGCGTTTGCTCCAGACCTTTTTCTTATTCCTCTCGGGACAGCCTCAAAGACCAAGGCACTCCAGATATCGCATGAACTTCGCCGGGAGAATTTCACGGTAGAAATCGCCTTTGGTGATCGTTCGCTCAAGGCTGCAATGAAGGCGGCCGACAAAAGTAAGGCACGTTATGTCGTTGTTCTAGGGGATGCAGAACTCTCCAGCGGTTCCGTGGAATTGAAGGAGATGCACACCGGAGCATCGACCTCAGTTACTCTGACCTCCTTAGCGATGGCGCTTTCAACGGCGTTGTCACATCATTAAAGGCGATTAGGCCAGATTGTGTGGAACCGACGATGTTAAGAACTCACGGTGCAGGCTCGTTGCGCACGGCCGATGTTGGGAAAACCGTTGAGTTAGCCGGGTGGGTTGCACGCCGACGCGATCATGGTGGTGTCGCTTTTATTGATTTACGCGATGCAACGGGATCGGTTCAAGTTGTTATCCGCGATGAAGCGATAGCTGGCGCATTAAGAGCCGAGTGGTGCGTGAAAGTAGTCGGCGAAGTTGTGGCCCGTCCCGCTGGCAATGAGAATTCAACCTTGGCTACCGGTGCAATTGAGGTTATGGGCGATGAGGTCATTATCCTCAGCGAAGCGTCTCCACTGCCTTTTCCCGTAGACAGCGGCGATGACGCCGAGATCAACGAGGAAGTCCGGTTGCGTTATCGATACTTGGATCTGCGACGGGAGAAACCAGCCAGGAATTTGAGAACTCGTGCGAAAGTAACATCGCTCATCCGCTCTGTCATGGACGAGCAAGAGTTCTTGGATATCGAGACACCTTATTTGACGCGTTCGACCCCCGAAGGCGCACGCGATTTCTTGGTTCCGGTTCGACTCCAACCCGGAAATTGGTATGCCTTGCCACAGTCACCACAACTCTTTAAGCAACTGCTCATGGTTGCGGGTTTTGAAAAGTATTATCAGATTGCACGCTGCTTTAGGGATGAAGATTTCCGCGCAGACCGCCAACCTGAATTCACGCAACTTGATATTGAGATGTCCTTCATCGATCAAGAGGATATTCTCGCGATCTCCGAGAAGATTCTCGTCAAAGTCTGGAAAGAAGTGGCGAACTTCGATATTCCACTTCCCATACGGCGGATGACCTATGCAGATGCGATGGAGCATTACGGTTCGGATAAACCGGACCTCCGCTTTGCCAACGAATTAACCGACCTCACCTCTTTCTTTGCGACCACTGAATTCCGAGTATTTCAAGCGGCATATGTAGGGGCTGTGGTTATGCCAGGTGGTGCAAGTTCCCCGCGACGAGAACTCGATGCGTGGCAAGAGTGGGCGAAAACCCGGGGTGCCAGAGGCTTGGCGTACATCTTGGTCAATGCTGATGGTTCACTTGGGGGGCCGGTTGCTAAGAATCTCTCTGATCACGAACTGGCCGGAGTTGCTCAGGCGGCAGGCGCTTTACCTGGAGATGCCATCTTTTTCGCTGCTGGCGAACGGACCCCTTCGCAGAATCTTCTGGGGGCCGTACGTTTAGAAATAGGTAAGAGATGCAATCTCATCGCGCAAGGCGCATGGGAGTTCCTCTGGGTGGTTGATGCTCCCATGTTCGAACCCACCGATGACGGCGGATGGACTGCAGTGCATCACCCCTTCACCGGGCCAAAGCCTGAATTTGCTACAACATTCTCCGATGACCCTGCTAGTGCTCTTGCATATGCATACGACATCGTGCTCAACGGCAACGAACTTGGTGGTGGCTCCATTCGTATTCACGATCGCGAAATGCAAAAACGTGTTTTTGATGTCATTGGCCTCTCCGCCGAAGAGGCCAATAGCAAGTTTGGGTTTCTTCTTGAAGCTTTCAATTACGGGCCGCCTCCGCATGGAGGAATTGCCCTGGGACTTGATCGCGTCTGCGCACTTCTCACAAATTCAGATTCCATCCGCGAGGTCATTGCCTTTCCCAAGACGGCCAGCGGCGGTGATCCATTGACTGGTGCGCCGACGCCGATAACACCGGCACAACGCCGTGAGAGCGGAATCGATGCGCCCAGCGAGAAGTCGGCGAAGTAGGCCTTTATGAGTTTACAGAGCAGCCAGGGCGGCCCCGCTGATTGCCCATCGTGACCATCGCACTCCCGAGGTTCCAATTCCGCTGATACAGTAATTGGGTGAGTCAACTTACGGCTGGTGCTCGATTCCAGAAGGCTTTGGTGGAAGAGTCGCCGCTACAAATTGTTGGCACGATCAATGCAAATCACTCTCTTCTTGCAAAGCGAGCGGGGTTCAAAGCTATATATCTTTCAGGCGGCGGCGTAGCCGCAGGATCTTTGGGCGTGCCAGACTTAGGAATTACTTCTCTTGAGGATGTTCTAATTGACGTGCGCCGGATAACCGATGTCTGCGATCTTCCTCTTTTGGTCGATGCTGACACTGGCTTTGGTGCATCAGCCTTCAATATCTCGCGAACGGTCAAGTCC
>DASVIG010000006.1:0-5187 GCA_036382195.1 Candidatus Nanopelagicaceae bacterium | reverse complement strand
CAAGTGATACGGGGGGCAGGCGGCGGTTCCGAGTGAGCGAAGTTTCTCTTCCAGCCAAATGTAGAAACTCTTGGGATTGAGAATCGCTTTGGTCTCTTGGTAGAGGAAAGATTTATTAGCGCTGCCGCCGCCTTTTGCAATAAAGAGGAAAGAATATTCATCGGCGTGATCGGAGTCGGCATAAATTTCAATTTGTGCAGGCAAGTTATTTCCGGTGTTCTTCTCCTCCCACATGGATGTAGGGGCCATCTGCGAATATCGCAAATTCAACCTGGTGTATGCATCGTAAACACCGTGGGCAATCGAGGACTCATCTTTGCCTTGTGTGAGTACGTACTGCCCTTTCTTACCCATGACAATCGCGGTACCAGTGTCTTGACACATAGGCAAGATGCCACCGGCGGAAATGTTGGCGTTTTTCAGGAGATCCAGGGCAACGAAACGGTCATTCGGTGAGCTCTCGGGATCCTTGAGGATGTTGGCTAGTTGTTGGAGATGTGCTGCACGCAAATAGTGAGAGATATCATGAAAGGCGACTTCAGTTAGTTTGGTAATTGCTTCGGGAGAGACCGAAAGAAATGTCTCATCTCCCATGAGAACGCTTTTGACGCCTTCGTTGCCCAAGAACCGATATTTCGTCGTATCTGCACCAATGGGAAGAAGATCTGAATACGTGAAATTGGGGCTCATGGTTGCACCTTAAAGGTCTCGAGTTTGGCGCGGGCCCCATCGAGCCACTCCTGACATATCTTCGCCAGCTCCTCGCCACGTTCCCATAACTTGAGGGATTCCTCCAGGGTCGCACCGCCCACTTCGAGGGCAGTTACAACTTCTGCAAGTTCATCACGGGCTGATTCGTACGATATTTTTTTATCACTAGCCATGGTCTCAATCTACTCCCGAGTTTGACTCACTACTGCGCCAATTTCGCCAAGAGCAAGACGCAATCGAAGTGCCTGGCCAGCAATTAAAGTCTTGGGGTCACGGGCAATTGACCCGTCCAATAATTGGACAACGGCATACCCACGATCGAGGGTGGCCTGTGGTGAGAGAGATCGAACCCGGGCAGTGACGTGGAGCAGTTCTTCTCCAGCTATCGCGACGATGTGAATAGCACTGCGATGTGATCTATCGCGCAGTCCTTGGATGATTTCCCACCGAGAGGTCACCAACACAATGGGATCTTTCAAAACCGGGCGCTGGCGCAGACTCGATATTCGCTGCGTCTCAAGATCTAGCAAGCTGGTCATCCACCTTCTCGCCCGGTCGAGGTAGTTTCCGATCATTGCTATTTCTTCGACAATATCGGGGACAACTTTCTTGGCCGCGTCGGTGGGCGTGGAGGCCCGCAGATCGGCGACCAGATCCAGTAGCGGCGCATCTTGTTCGTGGCCGATGGCGCTGACGATGGGGGTCTCACAGGAGGCCGCCAGCCTGACCAGCCCTTCATCGGAAAACGCCAGTAGATCTTCAAATGATCCGCCGCCTCGCGTGATGATGATGACATCGACTTCAGGGTTGGATTCGAGCTCGCGGAGAGCAGCCGAGACTTCAACAACTGCAGCGGCGCCCTGAACTGCGACCTCTCGGATTTCAAATTGGACGGCGGGCCAGCGCCGTTTAGCATTTTCGACAACATCTTTCTCGGCTGCGCTATTGCGACCGCAGATCAAACCGATGCGGCGAGGCAGAAGTGGGAGTGCTCGCTTGCGATCTTGCGCAAAGAGTCCTTCAGAGGCCAAGAGTTGTTTGAGATGTTCCAGTCGCGCGAGAAGTTCGCCGACGCCGACAAGTCGAATCTCGCGTGCAGATAGCGAGAGCGTTCCATTTTTTGTATAGAAGGAGACTTTTGAATAAACCAGAACTCGGGCATTAGGCGGAAGCGGAGAGACCGGTGCTAGGACTGAACGATGGCACATCACCGAAATGCTCATATCGACACTGGTATCTCGCAAGCGCATAAAGGCCATGCCGGTGCGTTCATTGATCTCTGAGAGTTCACCTTCTATCCAGATGGGACCCAAACGGTCGAGATATTCCTTCAATGCCTCAGAGACAACCCTGACAGGGGCGGGGGACTCCGCTGAAGTCTCGATCACGTAGAGATCCTAATAGACTTAAACCCATGTCTAAAAAGGTTCTACTCGCCGCTCCACGTGGATACTGCGCTGGGGTAGATCGCGCAGTGATCACGGTGGAGAAGGCTCTGGATCTCTATGGCGCCCCCGTTTATGTCCGTAAGCAGATAGTTCATAACAAGCATGTTGTATCCACCCTGGAAGCCCGGGGAGTGATTTTCGTCAATGAAATAGATGAAGTACCCGAGGGAGCACGGGTGGTTTTCTCCGCTCACGGAGTCTCCCCTCAAGTTCATGCAGATGCCGCTGCCCGGAATCTCATGACAATAGATGCGACCTGCCCTCTCGTTACCAAGGTGCATCACGAGGCGAAGAGATTTACCGCCGAGGACATTGAGATTCTGCTGATCGGGCACGAAGGTCACGAAGAGGTTGAAGGCACAGCTGGTGAAGCGGTAGGCAATGTCCAACTCATCGACGGCCTCGATCACATCCAGGACATTCAAGTCAGGGATGAGAAGAAAGTGGGCTGGCTTACGCAGACCACGTTAAGCGTCGATGAGACCCTGGCAACGGTGGCGGCGCTACGGAAACGTTTCCCTAACATCATCGATCCCCCTAGCGATGACATCTGTTATGCAACGCAGAATCGTCAGATCGCCATCAAGGAGATCGCACCGCGTGCAGATTTGGTTCTGGTTGTCGGTTCGCAGAATTCATCCAACTCGGTCCGCTTAGTAGAAGTAGCCAAGGAATACGGGACTCCCAACGCCTATTTGATTGACTTTGCAGCTGAAGTGAAAGAGGAGTGGCTCGTCGGGGTGAACACGGTTGGCGTCACGAGTGGCGCCTCTGTCCCAGAAATTTTGGTGAAGGACTTGCTTGTATGGCTGGCTGCCCGCGGTTTTGACGATGTTGAGACGGTGACGGCGATGGAGGAGTCATTGCTCTTCGCACTTCCCCCTGAATTGCGTAAGGATCTTAAAGCGGCTGGTCAGCAGTCAACGACACATGAGAAGTCATAAATTCCTCTGAATTTTTCATTCGTGGTCGGGGACCGGCTCCGACATTTCCGTAACGGTGATTTGTAATAGACACGCTCTGCTCTAGCAACCAGCGTGGCATCTCAACATCTCCACGAGCAGCTACCGGTCTCTTGTCTACAGTGATTCCATTCTTGAGAAGTTCGACTGTCGGCGCGTTCTCACCTCCTAGCCAGCGAACCTTATCGATGCCTTGAAGTCGATCCACTAATTGATCAATGGATTCAACTATCCCCTCCGTGCCTAATGCCAAAGATTGGGCTGAACTAAATTCGATTTTGCTGTTGGTCTGATTGCCAATCCAGCGAATGTACTCGATGCAATCCTCTGAAACAGAGTTATCGAGGCGCACCACGATGCCACGAAAGGACGGTATATAACGCTGATAATTCCGTTCGACACTTAGTTTCGAGGCATCGATATCCTTTATGCCAGTTTCTAAATACCAAGAGTACGAAGATTCCATCAAGTCATCCAGTGAGACCATTGGGTTCCAATTCCGCAAGTTATTTAGGTAGTTCGCCCCACCAGCTTTTGAAGTTGGACCGACACTGCTCCGTTTCCAACCACCGAATGGCTGACGATTGACGACCGCGCCAGTAGTCCCGCGATTGACATAGAGATTTCCTGCAGCGACACGTGAGATCCAGAGTTCGCACTCTTCTTCATCCAGAGAATGGAATCCCGCGGTGAGGCCGTAATCAACGTCGTTCTGCCATTTGATAGCCGTTTCCAGATCCGATGCGTGCATTACACCAAGTACTGGGCCAAACCATTCGTTGCGATGGCTCCACGAACCTGGGCGAATTCCTAATTTCACACCTGGCGAATAAAGGTGGCCGCTCTCGTCCAACTGTTTGGGCGCTACGAGCCAACTTTCACCTTCATCCAAAGTGGTGAGCGCTCGCAAAAGTGAGGCGACCGGTGGCCGGATGATCGGCCCCATTGTTGTGGAGTATTCCCATCCGGGTCCTACGGAGAGACTCTCGACCGCATCTTTTAACTGCCGCAAGAACGCGGGGTTGTTGTAAATACTGCTTTCGACAATCGCCAAACTGGCTGCGCTGCATTTTTGTCCGGCGTGGCCGAAGGCTGACTGCACCAGATCTTTCACCGCGCCATCAATATCAGCGCTTGCGGAAATAAGAATTGCATTCTTGCCACTCGTTTCAGCCATCAACCGAATACTGGGTTTCCACGAAGTGAACATCGCGGCAGTATCAAATGCGCCGGTAAGAATTACTCCATTGACTCCTGCATGAGTGACGAGATGCTGCCCATCCTCATCATCGCGAGTGGGTAGAAATTGCAGAACATTGCGGGGAACTCCAGCTTTCCAGAGTTGCTGGACGATCTGCCAGGAAGTGGCCACAGTTTCTGGAGCAGGCTTGAGGATCACGGCGTTCCCGGCTGCAAGGGCAGCGCAGACGCCGCCCACGGGAATTGCATAGGGAAAGTTCCACGGCGGCACGATGAGCACAACGCCCAACGGCGAAGAACCTTCGAACTTGTCGCGCGAAGAAAGTGCATAAAAACGGGCAAAATCAATGGCTTCGCTGACCTCTGGATCACCTTCGGCGACGGTCTTTCCAGAATCTCGGGCCATGATTGCGATGGTCTGCGCACGTTCGGCCTCCATGATTTCTGCAGCGCGACCGAGGATTTCGCCACGCGATTGCGCGCCGATGCCGTCCCAGCCAGCAAAGTTCGCCTGAGCCGCTGCAACCGCAAGATCTATCTCACTCGTGCCGGCGATGCTGTACTCATACCAACCCTCGCCGTTATCGCTGGGATCGGTGCCAATTTCCTTTTCTTGCGAGAAGAGTTCTTCTCCGTTGATTTGCAGCGGGATTTTGAATCCCGATGTTTCCGAGTGGTATGTCCAAACTTTTTCAATGGCCTCTCGAAATTCATGATTTGTTCCGTCGCCATCGCTCTGATTCTCAAAGTGGCCGCTCTTGAAAGCCGCATTGCAGTCGTGTCGAACAAGGAGGTGACGGCGTGATTGCGTGGAGAGTTTATGGCGTCCCGATACTGAATGGAGGAACCGTTCTTTCTGCTCGGTA
>DASVIG010000005.1:0-12625 GCA_036382195.1 Candidatus Nanopelagicaceae bacterium | reverse complement strand
TGTGTAAGAAAGATTGGAAAAGTCACCTTTGGTCTATTGCCCGGCTATTTTTTTCAATCTTTTATCATGGGCGAAGTATTACGCGGGAACTATCTGTAACAGCTTTTAATCATGCCCTCGGATGAGCCTGCTTGAAGGCTTTTTGGAGGCGCTCGGTCGATACATGAGTGTAGATCTGCGTTGTTGCCAAGGATGCGTGGCCCAGTATTTCCTGCACGGTACGTAGATCGGCCCCACCTTCCAACAGATGTGTGGCTGCCGAGTGCCGCAGGCCATGGGGTCCCATCCGCTCTACACCCTCTAATCCACCAAGTGCGTCGTAAACGACGCTCCGAACCGTCCGTGGATCGATCCGCTTTCCTCGTGCTCCTAGGAAAATGGCGTTCTCGGAGAGCTTATTTTCAATGGCCGGACGGCCGTCTTTGAGCCAGGCCTTGAGGGCGCGCATCGCTGGATTTCCAATGGGAATGGTCCGTTCTTTGCTCCCTTTACCCAGGACGCGAATCGTCTGGCGTTCATAATCGATGTCCCGCGTATCTAAACCGCAGAGTTCGGCAACGCGAGCACCGCTTGCATAAAGCATCTCCACCATCGCGCAATCGCGAAGTGCTATCGGGCTCTCTTCCTCTCCCACTCGTAATGCCAGTGCATCCATCGCAAGTTTTGCATTCGGAATATCCAAGACTTCAGGCAGGGTCCGATGTGCTTTCGGCGTTGCCAGCATTACTCCAACATCTTTCTCCGTGAACCCAGCTTTATGCGCCCATTTCGTAAAAAGGCGGATTGATACTGCCCGGCGCGATAACGAGGTACGCGCTCCCCCTCTGACCTGCATGTTGGCCAGCCAAGAGCGGATATGAGAAATCTGTAACTGCGAAATGTCAGGAACACCCAACAATTGAAGATGCATGATCAGACTTTCCAGGTCACCTAAGTATGCGCGGATACTATGAGCGGCCAAATTCCGTTCTGTTCTCAGATGCCGCTCAAATGCTAAGGCGACTTCTGCAAAATCAGGTTCGGACATGGTTCAAGGCTACTCGGGGGACCTGCCAAGTCTGAGCAATCCGAAGGTAATTGCATCTTCCAATGCCATCGCTGAAGCGGCAATGACGTTCTCATGAACTCCGACCGTATCCCACTCCCCTTTGCCATCACTGGTTTCAACCAATACGCGAGTTATTGCACCAGTGCCCAAGCGGCCTTCCAGGATGCGCACTTTGTAATCGGTGAGTTCTAAGCGGGCGAGTTCGGGATAGAAACGTTGCAGCCCGGTACGTAGCGCATTGTCCAAGGCATTGACTGGGCCGTTGCCTTGGCCGGTGCAGGAAATCTTCTCGCCTTTGGCAGTAATAGTAATTTCTGCGGTTGTGATAACACGCTGATCAAATGCGCGCTCTACGGTCGTCAGCCAGTGATCAATTGTGAAGAAACTTGGACGCTTGCCGGTCATCTCCTCTCGCAGCAGCAACTCGAAGGATGCATCAGCTGCTTCGAATGTGAAGCCCCGAGACTCCATCTCTTTGACTCGTTCAACTACGCGACCGATGAGTTCGCGATCACCACCGAGGTCAACGCCAAGTTCTTGTGACTTCAATTCCACAGATGCGCGTCCGGCCATCTCCGACACCAGCATCCGCATGTCATTTCCCACCGATGCCGGGTCCTCATGCTGATAGAGCGAAGGATCTACCTTGATGGCGCTGGCATGCAGTCCCGCCTTATGAGCAAAGGCAGAGACTCCTACGTAAGGCTGACGGGCACTGGGCGCCACATTTGTTACTTCGGCGACCGCATGAGCAATTCTGAATGCTTCCTGCAACAAGCCTTGGGGTAAAACCTGCATCTTCTTCTTCAACTGCAGGTTGGCGATGATGGTGACGAGGTCAGCATTGCCAGTGCGTTCGCCATACCCATTGAGAGTTCCCTGCACGTGGGTCACCCCTGCGGCAACTGCTGCCATTGAGTTTGCAACCGCGCAACCAGTGTCATTGTGGCAGTGAATGCCCAAGCGGGCGGAACTACTCTGCAAGACATCGTGAACAATCTGCGAGAGTTCATCCGGCAACATTCCCCCGTTGGTATCGCAGAGTGCGATGACATCGGCTCCGGCCTCTGCGGCAACGCGGACAACTTCCAAAGCGTAGGCGGGATTGGAACGGTATCCGTCGAAGAAATGTTCAGCGTCCAGAAATACACGCTGTCCTTCATTGCGAAGATGCATGATGGAGTCGCTAATCATCTTCAAATTCTCATCCAAGGTGGTGCGAAGCGCTAAATCAACGTGGCGATCGTAAGCTTTTGCAACAATCGTGACGACAGGCGCACCACAATCGCGCAATGCTCCAAGGAGTACATCTTCTGATGCCTTAACTCCAGGACGCCGAGTTGCTCCAAAAGCAACGAAGGTGGAGTTTTTCAACTTCAACTCATTTTTTGCTCGGGAAAAAAACTCAGTGTCTTTGGGGTTTGCCCCGGGCCAACCACCCTCAATAAAGCCAACGCCTAAATCATCCAAGTGGCGGGCAATCGCCAACTTGTCGTGCACCGAGAGGTTTAAACCCTCTTGCTGCGCACCGTCGCGCAACGTGGTGTCATAGATGTGAAAGGCATCGGAAATCATCATTAAAGGACTTTCTTCATCCAATGGTGCGTATCGGCAACTGTTCCGTGTTGAATTCCAAGAAGGGTGCTTCGAATCTGCATGGTGATCACACCCGGAGTGCCATCGCCAGTGACCCAAGTGCCCATAGCGCTCTTGGCCACGCCAACGGGAGAAACAACCGCCGCCGTACCGCAAGCAAAGATCTCGGTGATCTCCCCGCTGGCAACCCCGTCGCGCCAATCATCAATGCTGATCATGGTCTCCTCGACTTTGTACCCTAAGTCGACAGCCACCGAGAGAATGGAATCGCGCGTGATGCCTGCCAACAGTGCGCCAGTCAATTTCGGTGTGAGGACAGTTGCGTTCGCCCCGCTTCCTTTGACGAAGTAGAGGTTCATGCCCCCCATTTCCTCTACCCATTTCCGCTCTTTTGCATCAATCCACACAACTTGATCGCATCCTTCTTCTGCCGCTTCTTTCTGGGCGATAAGAGAGGCTGCGTAATTTCCGCCGCACTTTGCTTCCCCGGTGCCGCCTGGGACTGCACGAACATACTCAGTAGAAATCCAGACCGTGACCGCATTTTCTGGGTTGAAGTATGCAGCCGCTGGTGTGGCAATCAACATGTAGAGGGCGCGGTTGGTGGGGCGAACTCCTAAACCCACCTCTGTCGCAAACATAAAAGGACGCAGGTAGAGGGATTCACCGACTTTATCCGGAACCCAATTGGCGTCTTGCTTTACCAAAGCGTCAACACTCTCTAAGAAAAGTTCGGTGGGCAGTTGTGGAAGTGCCAAACGTTCTGCGCTACGTGCAAAGCGGGCCGCGTTTGCTTCTGGGCGAAAGACCGCAATACCACCGTCAGGTTGCCGGTATGCCTTAAGTCCTTCAAATACTTCCTGACCGTAGTGAAAGACCATCGTTGCCGGATCTAAGGAAATAGGCCCATACGGTTTGAGTTCCGCATCCCCCCATCCATCTTCCTGCGTCCACTCTGCAACAACCATGTGATCGGTGTAGTACTTGCCGAAGCCAGGATTCGACAGTTTCTCAGTGCGATCCGCCGTTGATATGGGATGTGCCGATGTGGTGATCTTGACGGTCATTGCTAGCCCTTCAGCGCAGTTGCAAGCGCGCTTCCGATTTCGCTGGTGCTTCGTTTCGCGGTACCTCGAGTCAATAGATCCGCAGCAACCACTGCCTCGACTTCCCTAGCAGCTTCAGAAAGTCCGAGATGGTCCAACATCATCGCCACCGACATAACCGTTGCGGTCGGATCGGCTATACCTTTGCCAGCGATATCAGGCGCTGACCCATGTACTGGCTCAAACATCGAAGGGAACTTCCGAGTTGGATTGATATTTCCGGATGCAGCCAACCCGATTCCACCGCAGATCGCCGCCGCAATGTCCGTAAGAATGTCTCCGAAAAGATTGTCGGTCACGATTACATCAAATCGACCGGGGTTGGTTACAAGGAACATGGACGCGGCATCCGCATGCAAATACTCAGTTGAGATTTCGGGGAACTCTTTTGACACTTCGTCAAAAGTACGAGTCCACAAATCTCCGGCATGAATCAACACATTGTTCTTATGGACCATCGCCAGTTTCTTACGCGGACGCTTCATGGCACGAGCAAAGGCATCACGAATTGCACGCTCTACTCCACGGCGCGTATTCAAACTCTCTTCCGTTGCAATTTCTGCATCAGTGCCTTTGGCTAGGAAACCACCAGAACCCGAATATGGCCCTTCGGTGCCTTCGCGGATGACAATAAAATCAATGACGTCGGTTGAAGCCAATGGCGAGGTGATACCAGGGAACAAACGCGCTGGCCTCAAATTGATGTACTGATCAAAGTCGAAACGCAATTTCAGAAGTAGACCGCGCTCAAGAATGCCGCTGGGCACCGTTGGATCTCCAACCGCGCCAAGCAAGATGACATCCTTCTGGGCGAGTTCGGCTAAAACCGAATCTGGCAGAACTTCGCCAGTGCGATGCCAATAACCGGCACCAAGATCGAAGAACGTCTTTGTGAATTCAACGCCATATTTCGCGCTGACGACATCCAGAACTTTCAGACCCTCGGCAACGACATCGGGTCCGATGCCATCCCCGCCGATCACGGCGATGCTAAATTTTTGTGCGGTCATAGTCGTCACAGTGCCCCCAACGTGATTGAACGAGCAAGATTTGCTCCGGTCTCTGCTGCCAAAATTGCAACGACATCCCCCGGTACAGGAGAATCGACCGTTATCACCATCAGAGCCTCGCCACCAAGATGGTCGCGAGCGACCTGCATTCCGGCAATGTTGATGGTTGCTTGACTTAGCGCATTTCCCACTGTGCCGACAACGCCAGGGCGATCTGCATAACGTAAGAAGAGAAGATTTTCCGTGGGTACCAGATCGAGGTCGTAAGCATCGATGGCTACGATCTTCTGGACTTGGCGAATCCCCATCAATGTTCCGCTGACTGAGATCTTGACTCCGTCAGAGAGCGCAGCATTGAGGGTGACAAGGTTCCGGTGTTCTGGCGAGAATGCATCAGTTGTCACCGTCGCGACAAGTCCCCGCTCCTGTGCGATACCAGGAGCGTTGACATAGGTGACGTCTTCAGAACCCAGAGCAGTTAAGGCCCCGCGCAATGCACTAGTGGCAAGAATCGAGCAATCGTGTTCAGCGATTTCACCACGTACTTCAACCTCGATGCTGACTGGAACTTCTCCAGCCAGACCAACGAGAACGCCGGCAAGTTTCTCCACGAGTGGCAGGGCAGGGCGCACATCCTCATGGATGAGCCCACCCTTGACGTTGACTGCGTCGGGCACTAACTGGCCGGCTAGGGCTTTCCGTACAGACACTGCAACAGCAATACCTGCACGCTCTTGCGCTTCGTCGGTGGATGCACCCAGGTGAGGGGTCGCAACCACTGCGTCCAGAGTGAAGAGAGGTGAGTCGGTGCAAGGTTCGGTTGAGAAGACATCCAACCCAGCCCCTGCAACGCGACCTTCCTTGATCGCGTCATAGAGCGCTGCTTCATCTAGTACGCCACCGCGCGCGGCATTGATAATGCGGACCGCTGGTTTCACTTTCTTCAAGGCTGCTACCCCAATGAGGTTTGCAGTCTCTTTGGTCTTGGGCAAGTGGATGGTGATGAAATCACTTGTCGATAGGAGTTCGTCGAGTTCAACCAGGCGCACTCCCAATTGAGCTGCTCGCGCGGGTTGTAGGTATGGATCATAAGCAACCACATCCATCCCAAACGCCTGCATTCGATGTGCGACAAGTTGACCGATGCGGCCGAAGCCCACGATTCCGAGGGTCTTCTCAAAGAGCTCGGCACCGGTGTATTTGGAACGTGCCCATTTGCCATTGCGAAGTGCAGCATGTGCCGGAGAGATGTGGCGGGCAGATGCCAACAACAAGCCAATCGCTAATTCTGCTGCGCTGACGATGTTGGAAGTAGGTGCGTTGACGACCATGACCCCCGCAGATGTGGCTGCCGGAATTTCAACGTTATCAAGACCGACTCCTGCACGTGCAATCACTCTGAGGCCTTTTGCCGCAGCGATAGCTTCCGCATCCATCTTCGTTGCCGAGCGGATCAGGATTGCGTCCACTCCTTGAGCAAGAGCGGCAAGAAGTTCGGCACGGTTGGCACCGTCGCAATGCCGGACTTCGAAATCAGGCCCGAGGGCATCGAGCGTTGCTGGGCTGAGCTCTTCTGCAATCAATACGACAGGTTTACCCACGTGCAGCGCTGCCTTCTTTGTAATCATCCTTTGGATTCTTAACCCATGACATCATCTTGCGAAGTTCGCGACCGACAGCCTCGATGGGATGTGCAGCTCCTTTTGCACGGTAGGCCTTGAATTCGGGGGCTCCTGCATCTTGATCCTCAACAAATCGCTTGGCAAAGGTGCCGTTTTGAATATCCTTTAAAACTGCTCTCATGTTCTCCTTGACGTGTGGATCAATGACACGAGGACCAGAGACATAGTCACCGAACTCTGCAGTGTCAGAAACTGACCAACGCTGCTTAGCAATCCCACCTTCGTACATCAGGTCCACAATGAGTTTGAGTTCGTGGAGACATTCAAAGTAGGCAACTTCCGGTTGGTATCCGGCTTCGGTAAGAACTTCAAACCCGTACATGACCAATTGAGACGCGCCGCCACAGAGGACTGACTGCTCACCGAATAAATCGGTCTCAGTCTCTTCCGTAAAGGTCGTTAGAATGCCGCCCGCACGCAAGCCCCCGATGGCTTTGGCGTATGAGAGAGTTAGCGGCCATGCACTGCCAGTTGAATCTTGTTCCACGGCGACGATCACTGGGACTCCACGGCCGGCTGAATATTCGCGGCGCACCAAATGCCCTGGGCCCTTTGGAGCAACCATGCAGACATCAATATTTGCAGGTGGTGTGATGTACCCGTAGCGGATGCTGAAGCCGTGACCGAAGAAAATCGCGTCACCATCTTTGAGATTAGGCAGAATCGACTCTTTGTAAATATGACGCTGAACTGGATCTGGCGCAAGAATCATGATGACAGTGGCTTCTTGGACGGCATCTGCCACCGAAAGAACCCGCAACCCTTCGGCTTCAGCCTTCACTCGCGAGGTCGAACCCTCGGCCAGACCAACTCGTACATCAACTCCGCTGTCGCGCAGGTTGAGCGCATGCGCGTGACCCTGGGAGCCATAACCGATGACGGCAACCTTTCTGCCTTGGATGATGGATAGATCTGCATCATCATCGTGATACATCGTTGCCATGGTGATCTCCTTTATCTCGGGTTTTAATTCTGGTAATCAGCTTGTGAGTAAATTGGATGGAGCGTCGAAATGCCCTGGGCGCTAAGGGTACGGTCTGAAAGCGCGGCCGTGCCACGCTCCAAAGCCACCAGGCCCGACTGGACCAGTTCCTTGATACCCAGCGGGGTGAGGGCCTTTAATAAACCTGCAATATGGGCGGGATCTCCCGTCGCCTCAATGGTGATTGTCTCTTCATCTTCATCTACCACCTTCGAGTCAAAATGAGAGACGATGGAAAGCACCTCTTCCATTTTTGTCGTGGCAACTTTCACTAGGAGAAGTTCTCGATGAACTGTCGATTCAGTCGGCATCTCCGATACAGCGATGACGTTGACCAATTTGTAAACCTGCGCCATTACTTGATCTAGTACGTGGCCTTCTAGATTCAGGACGATAGTCATCCGCGAAATATCCGGATTCTCCGTCGGACCTACCGCAAGAGAGTCGATGTTGTATGCACGGCGGGAAAATAGTGACGCAACTCGTGCAAGTACGCCAGGACTATTTTCAACGAGGACTGCGAGGGTATGTTTACTCATCAGAGCTCCTGTGAATCCCAGTCGGGGGTAAGTCCCCGAGCAATCATGATGTCATCATTTGATGCTCCCGCAGCAACCATCGGCCAGACCATGGCATCGCGAAAGACCCGGAAATCAACGACAACCGGTTGATCATTGATAGCCATCGCCTCCTTAATGACCGCATCGACATCTTCGGTGCGTTCACATCGAAGGCCTACGCATCCCATTGCATCAGCCAATTTCACAAAGTCAGGTATTCGCTTGGAATGAAGCGAGGTGTTGGAATATCGACCTTCATAGAACATAGTCTGCCATTGGCGGACCATGCCCAGACTTTCGTTATTGATGATCGCGACCTTGATCGGAATATTGTTGAGAGCGCACGTCACCAATTCCTGGTTGGTCATCTGGAAGCAGCCATCGCCATCGATGGCCCAGACAGTGGTGTCGGGTGCGCCGACTTTTGCACCCATCGCTGCCGGAACTGCGTAGCCCATGGTGCCCAGCCCGCCCGAGTTCAACCACGTGCGCGGCTTTTCAAACTTGAGGAACTGTGAAGCCCACATCTGGTGTTGCCCCACGCCCGCCACGTAAATTGAATCCGGTCCGGAGATCGCGCCAATTCTCTCGATGACGTACTGCGGTGATACGGACCCATCCTCGGGATGGTTGTAACCCAAGGGATACGTGGCGCGTAAAGAGGACATCTGTCTCCACCACGCGGTGAGATCGGGTTGGGATTTCTTGAATTCCGATTCAATTGCAGGGATAAGCGCTCTGATCGTATGCGCCAGGTCGCCGATGACTGCCACATCGGCGAAACGATTCTTGCCAATTTCAGCGGGATCGATGTCGGCGTGAATGATTTTTGCATTCACGGCAAAGGAGGAGAGTTTTCCTGTCACGCGATCATCGAAGCGAGCGCCCAATGTGATCAGTAGATCGGCTTTCTGCAGGGCGGTGACCGCCGCGACAGCTCCATGCATCCCCGGCATTCCTAAATTCAAAGGGTGACTATTGGGAAAGGATCCGAGCGCCATAAGGGTTGTTACTACCGGTGCACCCGTCAACTCTGCCAGGCGCATCAGCTCTTTATGGGCGTTTGACTTGATTACTCCGCCACCAACAAAGAGAACCGGTTTGGAAGATTGTGCAATCAGGGCAGCCGCGTCACGGATTGCCTCTGAATCCGGTTCGACCTGTGGTTTGTATCCAGCTAATTGAATATTTTTTGGATACTTGAAGGTGGTCATCTTCTGCAAAGCGTCTTTTGCAATATCAACCAGCACGGGTCCAGGACGTCCGGTGCTAGCTATATGAAAAGCCTCAGCGATGGCACGGGGAATATCTGCAGGATCAGTGATGAGGTAATTATGTTTAGTGATCGGCATGGTGATGCCACGGATATCAGCTTCTTGAAAAGCATCGGTACCAATTGCCGCCGAAGGCACCTGGCCGGTGATTGCGACCAATGGGACCGAATCCATCGCGGCATCAGCCAGAGGTGTAACCAAATTTGTAGCTCCGGGGCCAGAGGTCACAATACAAACGCCGACGCGACCGGTGACTTGGGCATAGCCAGTTGCCGCATGCCCAGCACCTTGTTCATGGCGGACCAGGATGTGGCGGATCGAGGAGTCAAAAATGGGATCGTAAGCAGGAAGGATCGCACCACCAGGAATGCCAAACATGACGTCGACGCCGGCTGCTTCCAAAGATTTCACGAGGCTGCTCGCCCCTGTTATTTCCTTGCTCATCTCCCACTCCTTCCCCTGCCATCTCGTTTGCCGATTTTCAATGGGAAAATCGCCCCTAATAATGCAAAAACCCTCAGTATCAACTGAGGGTAGCGCGTGATCCGATGGTGCTAGATCGCGCGCTTTTCAATCACCACTGATGTCATCACCGTCGTATTCTCCAACTCGTAGGCGGAACCGTCAACTTTTTGAGATTGAGATCTCATAATTTGATCTGTGTTCTTAATCGCAGACAGCACCTTTGCTGGCTGAACCCACCAATTTCGCATACTTGGCCAGAACCCCACGCCTGTATTTGTGCGGGATGGGGGTGAACCCAATTGCCCGCTGGGCCAATTCGGCTTCATCTACTAGAAGGTCCAGGGTCCGTTCGACGATGTCGATACGTACTCGATCGCCATCGTGGACAAATGCGATCGGGCCGCCTTCGGATGCCTCCGGAGCGACATGGCCAACACAGAGCCCCGTGGTTCCGCCAGAGAAACGCCCGTCGGTCAGCAGGAGAACGGATTTGCCCAGACCCGCGCCCTTAATGGCGCCGGTGATCATCAGCATTTCGCGCATCCCTGGACCACCTTTGGGTCCCTCATAGCGGATGACAACTACGTCGCCAGCTTGAATCGTGCCATTTTCCAATGCTTCCATCGCCTGCTGTTCGCGCTCGAATACTCGGGCAGGGCCTTCGAAGACATCGACGCCTACGCCGGCAGTCTTGGTGACAGCGCCATCTGGTGCAAGAGAGCCATGCAAGATCGTGATGCCACCACCTAGGGACATCGGTTTGGACACTGCCCGCAGAATCTCACCATCTGCGTCAGGCGGCGCGATGTCGGCTAAGTTTTCGGCCATCGTCTTGCCGGTAACAGTCAGGCAATCCCCGTGCAGCAAGCCTGCATCCAGCAGAGCCTTCAATACAACCGGCACGCCACCAACTCGGTCCATGTCACTCATGACAAATCGGCCAAAGGGTTTGAGATCACCCAGCAACGGCACTTTCGAACCCACCCGATGGAAATCATTGAGCGACAGATCCACATCTGCCTCGTGAGCGATCGCCAACAAATGCAGGACCGCATTAGTTGAACCACCCAACGCCATTACCGTTGTGATGGCATTCTCAAAGGCATGCTTGGTCAAGATGTCGCGAGCAGTAATTCCTTGCCGGATCAATTCAACAACGGCTGCGCCGGCCTTGACGGAGTAGGCATCGCGACGCCGGTCTACTGCAGGAGGCGCTGCCGAACCAGGTAGAGAAAGGCCGATTGCCTCACCGACTGTGGCCATTGTGTTCGCGGTGTACATGCCGCCACACGCGCCCTCGCCCGGACAAATCGCGCGTTCAATTTTGTCGACCTGCTCTTGAGAAATCAATCCTCGCGCACATGCACCGACAGCTTCAAAGGCATCAATGATCGTGACATCTTTGCCGTCCACTTGGCCAGGCAATGTGGACCCGGCATAAACAAAAACACTGGCCACATCAATACGCGCGGCCGCCATCATCATGCCGGGTAAGGATTTATCGCATCCTGCAAATGTCACCATGCCATCGAGGCGTTCGGCCTGCATGACAGTTTCAACCGAGTCGGCAATGACTTCGCGCGACACTAAGGAGAAATGCATTCCTTCGTGGCCCATCGAAATTCCATCGGAGACAGAGATGGTGCCAAATTGCATCGGAAATCCGCCGGCATCGATGACGCCCTGACGCGACGCCTTTGCCAGGCGATCCAGAGATAAATTGCAGGGGGTAATTTCATTCCACGAGGAGACGATGCCGATCTGAGGTTTGACCCAATCGTCATCGCCCATTCCAACTGCGCGCAACATTCCACGCGCCGGGGCGCGCTCCATTCCATCGGTTACCAGACCAGATCGTGGCTTCATCGTGCTCATTGGGTAATCGTATGTGATCAAGCGTATTTAGGCATAAAGAAGGCTCCACTGAGCGACAGAGGCACCCGTGGAAGGTAGGAATGGATGGAAAAAAATAGTTGCTTAAAGTGATCTACTAAATCTCTACACATTTAAAGTGGCAAGAGAGAATTTCGTGTTACAGTTTTGTTGCTTCGTTAGTGCGGTGTTAGTGCTCTGTTGATTGAGTAACTCCTAAAGCCTCGAGAGAATATCTCGGGGCTTTGGTGTTTCTAAAACTCGATAACGCACTAAGTCGTTGGTTGACCTAAATGAGCAAGCAGAAGCTCTCGGACCCGAGCAGCATCTGCTTGGCCCTTTGTCTCTTTCATGACGGCGCCAATTAGTGCACCCGCCGCAGGGACATGAACGTTGCGAATCTTCTCGGCGGTCTCCGGTTGGGCAGCAATGGCTCGTTCGATTGCCGCCATTAGAGCTGATTCATCCGACACTACTTTCAAGCCGCGCGATTCAATCACCTGCGCAGGTTTTCCTTCGCCATTGATAACGCCTTCAACAACTTGGCGAGCCAACTTGTCCGTCAGATCCCCCTTGGCAACCAGCGCGACGATTTCTGCCACATCAGTTGGCGTGATCGACAGTTCAGAGATCACCACATCTTTCTCATTGGCGATCCGTGAAATCTCACCCAGCCACCATCCGCGAGCACGTGTCGGATCTGCTCCCAATTTCACGGTTGCTTCCACAATGTCCAAGGCATCGGCGTTGATCATTGCCGCCATCTCTTTATCCGGCACCGACCACTCGTGCTGCAACCTCTTCCGACGCAGCGTCGGTTCTTCAGGCAACGTAGCCCGCAATCTTTCAATCCATGCCGCATCAGGCTCCACGGGAACCAGATCTGGTTCTGGGAAATACCGGTAGTCCTCTGCTTGTTCCTTTGAACGGCCAGAGCGCGTCAGTCCGCTCTCCTCCTGGAAATGCCGGGTCTCTTGGACAACTCGCTCGCCCTTGTTGAGCAATTCAGCATGACGAATCATTTCGCCTC
>DASVIG010000004.1:0-2391 GCA_036382195.1 Candidatus Nanopelagicaceae bacterium | reverse complement strand
AGAGCCAAATTGGCTAATTCCTGCGATGACAATAATGAGGACACAGGGCAACTGTAGCGAGACATAGGATTCCATAGTGTTCACGCCATATCGCCAACTATTTCAAACACCGGGTGGCCTGCGTTTTTCCATAGCGGGCTTCGTTGGCCGAATGCCTATATCCATGGATTCATTGGCGCTTATCTTCATAGTTGTTCATGCCACCAAGTCCTACACAATTGCCGGCGCGCTCGCCGCCGTGGCTTCCATCGTCGTGACCATTGCTCTTCCGTTCTGGTCCCGCGCAGCCGACCGGATCGGACAGCAACGAACACTTTTCATCTCCATGCCCTTCCGAACCTTTTTCATGATCGTCTTCATTGTCCTTGTCACAAAAGAAGCGCCTAGATGGACTTGGTTCGTTTCCATAATCCTTGCTGAAGCTTGCATCGTGAATGCCGGAAGTTTGGTGCGTAGGCGGTGGCTCTGGGCTCTCGGAGATAACCGCAAACTGATAAATACGGCGTACTCCTACGAAGCCTTAATGGATGAAGTCGTCTTCATTCTTGGCCCAGTCATTGCAACCGCGTGCGCAACTTCCATCGCTCCCGCTGCCGGGCTTGTCGTGGGTTTGGTATTTATGCTGATTGGGACCACCTTCTTCGCGTTACAAACTAAGACCGAGCCGCCTCCTCACCCACGCAATGTCGCCCAACCGCATCCCCCTGTCATGCGAAACCGTGCAGTGCAGGCTGTTGTTCTGCCTTCGATATTCCTAGGCGGATTCTTTAGCGCGGTGGGAATTGTGGTTGTTGGATATATGCAAAGCCATCACGCTTTAGCGCGTACGGGATTAATGCTTGCGATCTGGGCAGCAGGCAGTGCCACCGCGGCAGCGACCAATGGAGTCATTGCCTGGCGATTGAATCATGCTCGGCGATTCTTAATATTCTTTTTCGCCCTAACCGTTCTATCAATCCCTCTTATCTTCGTCACCAATTTATTTTTCCTCGGAGTTGCCTTATTCATCAATGGCTTAGCTATCGCACCTCTCATCGTCTCCGCATACGGAGTCGCGGAAACTGCAGTGCCTCCGGCGCAGATCACGGAAACTCTTGCCTGGGTAATTGCTGGAATGCCTCTGGGTGGCGCCATTGCCAGTTCAGTAACTGGCTGGGTCATCGACAATTACGGAGCCCAAAAAGGCTTTATCGTTCCCTTTGGCGCACTTTGTTGCGGCCTTGCTATGTCGCTTCCATACTTCCGCACCTGGAATCGGTTACGCTCGGCTTCGTGACCGAACTTCGCTTAACTGGTAAGACCACCGATGGGGCTTACCTGAGCCTTGCCGATGGCGAAGGTGGCGAGTACACCCTTCGGATAAGTGACACGCTGCGAGCAACAGTCAATCAACCAAGACTGGCCGCAGTTCGTGAGAGTGAAGCGGGAACCATCACCGTCAAGGAGATTCAATCTCGATTGCGAGCCGGAGAATCCATCGACTCTCTTGCGCGCGAAGCGCAATGGACAAAAGAAAAAGTTGAGCGATTTGCCGGGCCGATTTTGCAGGAACGCACCTACATCATCGGAATGGCGCACAATGTAATTCTTCGTTCCTCAGGAAGCGCGCTGACATTCTTTGAAGCAGTCAGTGCAAAACTAGCGCCACGCCAAGTGGATATGACCACCGCCGAATGGAACGCCTGGCGACTAGAAGATGGCACGTGGGTCATCCGACTTCACTATCCCAACAGAGACGGTCAAGGCACTGCTGAATGGATTTTTGATCAAACTCGTCGAGCAATTACTGCTCAGGACGAAAGCGCTCGGTGGATTCTGGGAGATGAAACAGCCCCACGCGAGCGTCCTTCCGATCACGGCTTGATCTACGGCAACCACCCATCAGTTTCACGTATCGCGCAGAGCCGCCCTAAAGAGAATCGCGAAGGTCCAAGACTGGTTTCAATTCGTGAGACCCCGGATACGGATGCCGAAAAAGACGGCGTAACCGCCCGCGCCAAAGTGCCATCGTGGGATGAAATTATGTTCGGATCAACCAAGAGTCCCGACCAAGACCCTGATTTCGAGTAGCCCCCTTAGTGCAGAACGACAGACCTAAACGGAACAAGTCGTTCGGCATCAGTCATTGCGCCGTGATGTCCAACCATTGATGATTCCAAATCCGCGCGCAGAGGATCTATTAAGACAATCTCATCGTGAGGAACCGCAATCACATCGCCCATACGGTCAAAGGATGGTTCTGTAACAACTTCTCCAAAGAGATTTGCCTCAATAGCTTCCTTACGGGTGTAGACGGTGATGCCATTATTAAAAAACTCCCGGTACCGGGTAGCAACTTCGTTTGGTCCTTCACCCGACAAGTGATTGTCATCCAAGTACAGATGTCTCGCC
>DASVIG010000003.1:0-3153 GCA_036382195.1 Candidatus Nanopelagicaceae bacterium | reverse complement strand
GCAAAGACGAATCAGCACCCACAACACGTGGCTCAGGTAGGTGAATCCCTCCCAATCCGATATCGCCAGTCGGAGATAGAACTGCACGCTCTGCCCATTCGCGCGTTGTGGCAAGAAGTTCGCGGGCAGTGCGCTCTCCTGCTGCCCGCGAAATTTCTTCGGCAAGGGCCACCATCTCCTGGCTCGATTTGAGGAAAGCTTCAGCGTTTTTCCGCTCGACGTGGCGAGCATGCAAAGGCACCAACTGGCGCGCGGAATCCAAAATGTCGGCAATGGGACCATCTTCGCGATCGCGCATACGAACCGCGTTGGTGATCACGGCGGCCATTTTGTGATCTCGAGCAAAGATCAATGATCGCGCAGCATGTGCAGTAGACCGTGGACCTGCCCCCGCGACCAGATGCGATACGCATTCAATGGCATGGTCGGCAAAGAGTTCGCGCGTCTGCTCGAAACATTCGAAAGCAAGGTCGCTTCGGTGCAGCGCAATTGCCGCGCCAATCGGTGATTCAGGGCCATGCAATACCAGAAGATTTCTGCTGTACTCGCTAAATTGCTGGAGAAAATCCACAGTAAGAATTGGTGCGTGCCTTGATGAGGCATCAGGTGTCTCATATGTGTTCAAGGAAGTAAGCAATCGGACGAGCGAGCGCCATCCACCATCGCCATGAGCCAAGAGTGTGAGACGAGGCAGGCTTCTTAATGTTGTGCGGGGCAGCATCCGTGGAGCCTCAATTGCAAGATCGATTCCGATAATTGGAGCAACCCCGTAGTCCACACAACTTTGAGCAAAGCGAATCCCACCAGCTAATCCGTCGCGATCAGTAAGCGCCAGAGCCGGCATTTCGAACTCGCTTGCACGGGCAACTAAGTCGTGCGGCTGAGTGGTGCCGTATTTAAGCGAGTAGGCACTGCAAGTACGCAGATGGACGAAGGTGCTCATAGGACGGTGATGCGCCAGGTGCCAGTGATCTCATCGCGTTCGATCTCAAAGGTGGTGAGGGCACCGATAGGAGCTGCCTCCACTCTCCACAGTGCACGCGCCCCATCGTCGGGGCGATAGATGCCATCGCTGATGCGATTCCACCATCCGCCTGCCTCACACCATCTGGAAAGAACACTATGAATGCGAAAACGTCTGCCTCGGAATGTGAACTCCACTGGGGTTGCACCATCGGACAAGACTTCATGCGGGCCTACCTGGCTCACCTGGGCGCGCTTAATGACAGGAGCATCGGAGTCCTGGGCTGAATTGGTCTTTTCGAACATATGTTCGAAAAATAGCCGTAAGTCCCGACAGGGGCAAGTCCCTATCTTTGAGGGGGCGCCTAGGCGGGGGCTATCTCCGCAATCAGGGCGCGGACCAGAGCCTCAATCTCATCTCGGATCGGGCGAATGGCCTCGAGGGTGCCCCCGGCGGGATCGGCCAGTTTCCAATCAAGGTAGCGCTTCCCCGGGAAATATGGGCAGGCATCCCCGCATCCCATCGTGATGACCACATCGCTCTCTTGTACGGCCTCGGTGGTTAAAACTTTAGGGACCTGTCCGAACAGATCAATCCCTTTTTCTTTCATAGCTTCTACAACAACAGGGTTCACTTCATCGGCCGGCTGCGTGCCAGCCGAACGAACCTCGATCGCTTTTGATAGGTGCGATAAAAATGCCGCGGCCATTTGTGAACGGCCAGCATTATGAACGCATACAAAAAGAACGCTAGGTCTTCTCATCGCGAATACCTCTTTCGTAGCCATAGAGAAACGTAGACAAGTGCGACCAACGCCGGAACTTCAATCAGCGGACCGATAACACCAACCATTGCTTGACCCGACGTGATTCCCCAGACACCGATACTCACCGCAATCGCAAGTTCGAAATTGTTGCCAGCGGCAGTAAAGGCCAGGGTGGTCGCCTTTTCATACTCTAAACCGACTGCCTTGCCGAAAATGTAGGAAACTCCCCACATGATTAAGAAGTAAATCAATAACGGAAGAGCAACCTGTACAACAACACCAGGTGAATCAACTATCGCCTGACCCTGTAAAGCAAACATCAAAACAATGGTGAAGAGAAGTCCATACAACGCGAATGGAGCAACTTTTGGAATGAATTTCTGCTCATACCAATTAATCCCTTTGTTGCGTACACCGGCTTTCCTTGTGAAATAACCTGCAATGAGCGGAACGCCTAGAAAGATCAGGACCGCCTTGGTTATATCCCATGTTGAGAAAGAAACAGAAAAGGAATCAAGTCCCATCCATTTCGGCAATACTTTTAGATAGAAGGTTCCTAGAAGTGCATAAGCGAGGATCTGGAAGATCGAGTTGATGGCCACTAAAAGCGCCGCAGCTTCTCGGCTCCCGCAAGCCAAGTCGTTCCAAATCAAAACCATGGCAATGCACCGTGCTAGACCGATAACAATTAATCCAGTGCGGTATTCAGGTTTATCACCCAAGAAAATCCAAGCCAGCGAGAACATCAAAGCTGGGCCAACTATCCAGTTAAGGATCAAGGACGAAATAAGGAGTTTTTTATCCGAACGAAGGTGTCCCATCTCCTCATAACGCACGTTGGCAAGCACTGGATACATCATGATGAAAAGACCGAGTGCGATAGGCAAAGAGGTCTTTTGAATTTGAATCGCAGTAAGAACCTTATTAATCCCTGGAAAGGCTTTGCCTAATAAAAGGCCAAAAGTCATTGCGGCAAGAATCCAAATCGGTAGGAAACGGTTGACTTTGGAGAGTCTGGAGATGGGATTAACAGAGACACTTTGATTAATTTGGCTCAATGGATCCTCAAATAGATAGATTTCGATATGAGAAGACTAACCTCAAATCGATCAATGTCAATGTATGATAAATACGTGGCGCAGACAATTTCTCTCACTAAGTCGCCGAAGGATGTTGAAAGATTGGCCGAGCAATTCAAAGCCCTCGGCGACGGCACCCGACTTTCGTTAATGATGGCAGTGGCTGCTGGAGAAAATGCTGAAGCCTGCGTTTGCGACTTAACGCCCGATACCGGTCTTGCCCAAAGCACGGTTAGTCATCATCTCAAGATGCTGGTTGATGCGGGATTACTCACACGCACGCAACGTGGAAAGTGGGCCTTCTACGCGCTTACAAAAGACGCGCAAAAACTCCTTAAGTAATT
>DASVIG010000002.1:0-16347 GCA_036382195.1 Candidatus Nanopelagicaceae bacterium | reverse complement strand
CCCAATATAGAGGAAACGATCTACTGGAATGAATGCTTTGCCGATAGTCACCGTGTTGATGAACCAGTGTGGCGTTGGCAGGAGACGGAGGTCGTTTCCAAACCATCCACTGAGCAATGCACCTACAACCAAAGCGACTCCGACAGTTACTAGCGCTTGATCAATGTGGCGCTCATAAAGTTTTCTGATTACTAGTTGCTCGACCAAGAGGGCAAAGAGTCCGGCGCACACTCCTCCAAAAACCATTGCAGCGACGAAGGTCCATGTTGTAGCGGTCGTAAAGACCTGCGTAGAGATCCATAAACCTGCAAAAGCACCGACTGTCAGGAAAGTGCCATGGGCAAAGTTGAGGACGCCCATGAGGCCGTATATCAGTGAGAGTCCCGAGGCTACGAGGAAATAGAGCGCTCCAAGTCCGATGCCGGTGATGGTGATGAGGACGAAGGTATCCATCTATCGATTCCCTCCGCTGACGCCCAACATAGAATGGATGAACTGCTCATCGTCTAGATTTTCAGGTCCACCTTGAAAGACAACCCGACCTTGATCCATCACGATGATATGTCGGGCGATCTTCTTCACCAACGCCAGGTTCTGTTCAACCAGCAACATGGTGGTCTCACCGGCAACTTTGGCCAGAGCGTCGGCGACTTCCCCCACCAACTTCGGGGCCAATCCTTTGGTCGGCTCATCGATGAGGAGTATCTGATTTTTGTTTAAAAGAGCCCGAGCGATCGCGACCATCTGCTGTTGGCCACCCGAAAGTGTCCCAGCACGTTGGGATCCGCGGGTTACCAATTCGGGAAAGAGAGAGTAGATCAGATCGTAATGAGGCTGAGTATCGCGAGCGGCCAGAGACAAGTTCTCTTTGACGGTGAGAGAAGCGAAGATATCGCGATCTTCAGGCACATACCCGATCCCACTTTGAGCAATTTTGTAGGTGGACATGCCGGAGATCGGGTCTTTAAAGAGTGTGATTGAACCTGTCGAAGGAACCAGTCCCATGATTGCCTTCAGCGTTGTCGTTTTTCCGACACCATTTCTTCCGAGAAGCGCTGTAACCGCCCTTCGCGGAACCTCAAAACTCACCCCTTGCAGGATGTGCGAACCATTGAGGGTTACATGGAGATCCTTGACGCTCAGCGCGTTCATAATCCAACTCCGAGGTAAGCGCTCTGCACATCAGGATTGGCAATGACTTTCTCGGGAGTATCGCAGACCAAGAGTTGACCGTAGTTCAAAACAGCAATGCGATCAGCCAGGCCGAGCACGACTTCCATGTGGTGTTCGACTATAAGTACCGTCTTCTTATGTTCAACCGCTAACGAGCGGATGATCTCCACGAGAGCTGGAACATTCTCAACACTCATTCCCGCCATGGGCTCGTCCAGAAGAACAATCTCAGCTTGGGAGGCGAGCACGATCGCGATTTCGAGCCGTCTTTTGTCACCATGCGAGAGTGACCCGGCCACTTGATTTTCGCGGCCAGTCAACTCCACCTGACGCAGACACTCATGGGCCAGGTCGACGGCAGCCGTGAATTTATACGCATTCTTGGTGATGTTCATCGAATGACCCAGGGCTGCCTGGGCAGCGATCCGAACATTTTCCAGCAGGGTCAGATTGGTGAAGACGCTGGAAGTCTGGAAAGTTCGCGCAATGCCGGCTTGGGCTCTATGTGAAGGTGAAAAGGCAGTGATATCGGTTTCCCCGAGAAGAATCTTGCCCCGCGTGGGCGAATGCAGGCCCGAGAGAAGATTGAAAAAAGAGGTTTTCCCCGCGCCGTTGGGGCCGATTATTCCGAGAGTTTCATTCTTCTCAACTGAGAGTGTTATCCCATCCAGAATCTTTGCCCCGCCGATAGCAAGACTTAAATCCAAGACCGATAGCGCGGAGGTCATTTCTTCCCTTCAGATAACCAAGAGTCCAGCGATAGAGAGAAGTCTGCCAGAGATTTAAAGAAGCCTGACGGTTTTACGCGGCAGGCTTCCTTAAATCTCTTTAACTATTTAATCAGTGGGCAACCTTGAATAGCGTCGAGACGAGAACGGGATCATAGTGAGCGCCGTTCTTGACCAACTTCACGATAAACATCGGTTGGACGAGTACGTGATCGGATGCGCGAACCGTCATGATTCCCTTTAATCCGCTAAAAGTGAATCCTTCGAGATTGCTTATCGCCTTATCCACATTGACGCCGGTGTTCTTTGATAGCGCACGGATGATCATTCGAGCGGCATTGACGCCATCAGAGGTGAAGAGATCCTGCGTGGTTCCAGTTTTGGCGTAGGCCGCGGCAAGAGCCACGGCGGTTTCGTTCTTAACCACGCCAGGGAAATAGCTATTGGTTAGAACCGCTTTGGCACCATCGAAGATGGTTCCGTAGATATCATAAGTGCCAGTTCCGGCAAGACCCGTGATAGGACGCGTCTTGGCAAAGACCCCTTGCTGTTTCAAGGCAGTGAACATGGCACCAGCGGTAAGGGCATTTGCCCAGGCGATGAAGATGTAATCACCGTTGGCATCGGCCGCCTTCTTGGCATATGGAGTAAAGTCAGTCGCCGTCGTTGCAACTTTTACATCTGTAAAGAGGGCTCCCTTACCCGTCAAAAATAGTTTGGCAGCGGCAATGTTTCCGGCGCCGAAGGCGTTATCTTCCACAAAAAGAATAACCCGCTTGCCACTGATTGGCTTGATGCCGCTCAACGGGGCGAAATCTTGAAGTGAAGTGTTTCCTGAACGGAACACGTACTTATTGGTTGCGCTGGTCACGGCGTCATTCTTGGCTGGGCCAGAGATGTAGAGCACCTTGTTCTGCTGTGCCAAAGGCGCCAAAGTTAAGGCAACTCCTGAAGATGCAGTTCCCACAATTATTTTCGTGCCATTGCCGACCATCTCTTTGAAGAAAGCCGTGGCAGCTGCTGGATCTGCAGCATCATCTTTCTTTGTCAGTACCAGTTTTGCGCCGGCAACTTTCATGGTGCCGTGGGTGTAGTAGTTCAAACCCCAATCAAGCGCATCGTTGTATGCAACTCCATAAGATTTCAAAGGACCGGAAGTCGATGTGATAACACCGATCTTAATGTCGCTTGCGGCGTGGGCAGGGAGTGCAATCCCTGCTGGAATAACAAGTGCGAGTGTTAAGGCTGTAACGCCTCCTCGCATCCACTTCATGTGCTGGCGCATTCTCAATCTCCTCAAGGATTAAGGGCCACCTCATAACGGGCGACCTTTTGCGAGTGTAGCCCCGCGAATTAAAAAGATGTATAACCTTTTTGTTACTTCTTGCCTATTTCTGCAGACAAGCGAGCTTCCTTACTGCAAGGATGCAGGCGTGAAGACCGCCGCCTTTCTACCTGAGGCAAAAATTTCCGTCCCTGTCGTTGGCGGCGAGTTAGCAGTCTTTCGCTATGGGCCCGAAGGCGGTAAACCAATTCTTGCCATTCACGGCGTGACTTCATCTAATCGCACGTGGCAATTGCTGGCTGCCTCCCTCGTGCCGGGGGATTACACACTCTATGCGGTAGATCTTCGTGGGCGCGGTGACTCGAATGCTCTTCTTGGGCCTTTTGGAATGTCAACTCATGCGCGCGACATGGTGGCAGTCATCGATCACTTGGGTCTTCCCAAGGTTGATCAGATTGGGCATTCCATGGGTGCATTTGTCGCTGTGGCATTGTTGGGGTTGGCGCCCGAGCGCATTAACCGAACCGTTCTTGTTGATGGCGGTATTCCCCTTCCCTTGCCCGCCGGATTTACGGTGGCGCAAGTTCTCCCGTACGTACTGGGACCAGCACTGGCCCGCTTGGAAATGACTTTCGAATCACGCGAGGCCTATCGAAATTTCTGGAAAGCACTTCCGGCATTTGTCAAAGGTTGGAGTCCTGTTCTTGATGAATATGTGGATTACGATCTTCGAGGAATTGCACCCAAAATGTATGCCAGTACCAATAAGCAGGCGGTCGAAGAAGATAGCATCGACTTGTTTGGTAGCGACTTAATCGAGAAAACCTTAAGGAATTTGACGGACGAAGTCTTGATGCTCCGTGCTGTGCGCGGATTGCAGAATGAAGTACCACCTCTATATCCGGAAGCGACTTTAAACGCGGCATTGCTTCAATATCCGAAGATCAAAGTAGTGACTGTGCCAGACACCAATCACTATGACATTTTGATGGAAGAGAGCGGTGCGAAGGCATGCGCTAGCCTTATATATGGTGTCCATTAAGGAGTAGAAATGTCTGGTTCATTGCAAGGTCGACGTGCATTCATCACAGGTTCGTTCCAAGGGATTGGACTAGGAATTGCTACTGCTTTCGCCCGAGAAGGAGCCGATCTGGTCCTTCACGGATTGGGCGATGCTTCCCTGATTGCTTCTGCCGAGAAGATTGTGAAGGGCGCCGGGGCTGGCAAGGTCGAGAGCCACACGAGCGATCTCCGTGATTCTTCCGCAACCGAGGAATTAATCGCGAAGATCTTTGCTAGCGGCCCAGTAGATATCCTGGTGAATAATGCTGGAATACAACACACCGCGACACTCGCTCAAATGCCACGCCAGACGTGGAATGACATCATTGCCGTGAACCTCTCCTCATACTTCGACACTATGCGACTCATTCTTCCGCGGATGGCCGATGTGGGATATGGACGCGTCATTAATATTGCTTCGGTGCATGGACTCGTGGCCTCGGTTGCGAAGGGACCTTACGTGGCGGCAAAACATGGGGTCGTTGGTCTTACCAAGGTTGCGGCCCTGGAATATGCCCACTTTGGCTCACGCGAAAGCGGTGGCGTCACGGTAAACGCAATATGTCCGGGGTGGGTCGAAACAGCTCTGATCGAACCGCAGATCACGGCGCGCGTGGAAAAATTCAACGGAGATCGTGATGCGGGAATTTCAGATCTCCTCAGCGAAAAAGAGCCGAGCAGGCGGATGTCCGCGCCCGATGACATCGGTGAACTTGCGCTCTGGCTCTGCAACAAATCGGCACACAATATTACTGGTGCATCCATTCCAATCGATGGTGGTTGGACAGCTCAGTGAGAAAGCGGTTATCTCTTCTTCTGATTGCCGGGTTGCTCTTGCCGATGGCCGCTGCTCATTCGGCTCCGAAGTATGCTTTCCCGATTGTGGGGTGCGCAGTGACTTACGCCCACTCACACCATAATTACCCGGCAACGGATATCTTGACAAAGATCGGTTGCAAATTTGTGGCACCGACAGCAGGCACCGTCGATGAAGTCACGAGGGTAGATAAGTTCAGTTGGAAAACTAATTTAGGCGCGCAACGTGGTGGTTTATCTGTTTCTATCATTGGTGATGATGGAGTCCGTTATTACGGCTCTCACTTGAGCAAAGTTGGCATAGGCATTAACCCGGGAGTGCGAGTGGCAGTAGGGCAGATCCTTGGCTATGTTGGAAATTCTGGCGATGCGCGTGGCACGGCATCCCATGTTCACTTTGGAATCTCATGGCCAACTCGAAAAGGTATCTGGTGGGTACGCCGCGGTGAACTCTATCCATGGAGATATCTCGACGCCTGGAAAGTTGGTAAGGATGTTTCACCAGCCAAAGCGGTGGCAGCCCTAGAGAAGAAGGTGGGAACGGTTCCGAAACTTGTCGGATATTGAGATTGTCTATCGCTGATTGAGCGGAGAAAAAGAAATGCCCCCCGATTTCTCGGAGGGCATTCTTATAAGAAGTGGTGGATATTAGTTAGCGTTTACGGCGTCGGCCTGTGGGCCCTTTGGACCCTGGACGACCTCGAACGAAACTGACTGACCCTCTTCAAGGGACTTGTAACCATTTCCTTGAATTGCTGAGTAGTGAACAAATACGTCTTGTCCGCCACCATCAACTGCAATGAAACCGAAACCCTTTTCAGAGTTGAACCACTTAACTGTGCCTGTAGCCATGTTTTGCTTTTCCTTCGATATATGTGGGGAGAACGAGAAATACTCGTTCACCAGTCTTCCTCTTGCGCCAGCGATACCGAGCAAAGCTTTAGGCCATGAAACGGGTACTGATTAAGCGTCCGACTAGGGAGAAGGATACTAGGAAAAGGGGGGATTGCCTAAACCCCTACTGGCGCAAATGCTCCAAATGCGGTAAAAATAGACATCTAGTCATAACTGCACTCGTATTTGGTGGGCCGGGGAAGGTCAAACCAACGCTTGCGAGGAGAGTTATGGACCGTTCTGCACCGCCTACCAGAGGCCCCATAGCTCTGAGTCGAGGCTATCTCGTCATACATTCTGCGCCCACGGCGCTCTGTCGCCATGTCGAATGGGCCCTTCAGAACCTGCTGGGAAAATCTGTTCAGATCCAGTGGAGGCCACAACCCTTGCTGCCGGGCACCCATCGCGCCGTCTGCGAGTGGCGCAATCGGGTAGGCCTGGGCGCGGAGTTGGCCAGCGCCTTGCGGGCGTGGCACTACCTGCGATTTGAGATCCGCGAAGAAGGAACGAGCGAGAGCACCCTTTTTCGCTTTACTCCCAACCTCGGAATTCACCGCGCGGTCATTGATGGCGCCGGGTCCGTGATGGTCAACGAAAATCAAATCACCAGCGTCATGAACTTAGATGAAGATTCGCTACGTGAAGCTTTGACAAGAGCTTTGGGTAGCGCGTGGGATCTTGAGTTGGAACAGTTCCGCCAGAGTGAGATGACTTCGATCTCACAGAGCCAGGCCATTTAACAATTTAAGGCAAGGAGTAGCATTTCTTACATGAGCGAACTAAAAGAGAGTCCGATCATTACCATCGAACGGCGCAAAGCCGTGACGATAATTGTTGCTGCGATTATTGTTTCGCTAGCTCTTGGTTGGGGGTTGTTTAAGGTCGGCGCAGGCTTCGCAGCCCGTACCACTCAGGGCATCACTGTGACTGGTTCTGCCAAAGTCGCAGCAACTGCTGACAATGCGGTGTGGACGCTCTCTGTTCAAGAATCATCGGCCCAAGTTGCCGATGCTGTTCAACGAGTCGGCGCAAGCATTATTGCCCTAAGTAAATATCTCACTGACGGCGGAATCCCTGCCGATGCGATAGAACTTGGACCAGTTTCCACATACGCCAACGCCGAATACAAAAACGGAAACCCAACTGGAGCCGTCATTTCGCATAACGCCAGCCGCGATCTCACTGTCCGTTCCAAAGATGTACAACTTATTGCGAGGTTGAGTCAAGGCATTGGCGTAGTACTTCAAACCGGCGTCAACGTGAATAACAATGGACCGCAGTATTACATCTCGACGTTGCCAAGTTTGCGACCGACGTTATTGCAGGAAGCAATGAAAGATGCTCAGGTGCGTGCGATCGCGTTGACGAAAGCAGTGGGCGGATCCATTGGCCCAGTACTTAGTGTTACCAGCGGGCCTTTCCAAGTGACGACCCCTGATTCGACGATGACCTCGGACGTCGGCGCTTATGACACCTCAACTATTGGAAAAACTGTCACGGCGACTGTTTCGGTGACCTTTAAAACTAAGCAGTAATCAGGAGTTATAGAGGAATGTTTCCGTGGTTTCCACGGCGCTGTGGTGCTTCCTTTATTGCTCGAGCGATTGCAGATCGAGTTGCGGTGGGATCAATTATTTCATCGACCACCCCGATCTCCACGGCGCGCGCCACTCCGCCCGAAATCTGCTCGTGTTCTGCGGCAAGTTCTAACTCCATGAGATCGCGTTGCTCTTCCGGCAAATCCGCCAGCAGCCTTCGATGGAGGACGCGTACGGCGGCTACAGCACCCATCACCGAGACTTCCGAGGTTGGCCAGGCAAATACTTTCGTGGCACCCAGAGCCCTGGAATTCATTGCTACGTAAGCTCCACCATATGCTTTCCGGGTAATCAAAGTAATCCGTGGAACGACTGCCTCACCAAACGCATGAAGCAACTTGGCACCGCGGCGCACCGCGCCCTCCCACTCTTGACCGGCACCAGGGAGAAATCCTGGGACATCCACGAGCACGATCAGTGGGATGCCGAAAGAATCACAGGTGCGCACAAAGCGTGCGGCCTTCTCTGCCGCGGCTGAATCCAGCGCTGCTCCCAAATGCTGAGGATTGTTGGCGACAATGCCGACGGTTCGACCGCCGAGGCGTCCCAGCGTCGTGACAATGTTGGGTGCCCACATGGGGAGCAATTCCAATTTCTCACCGTCTTCATCGAGCAACGCAGAAATCAGCGGGTGAACTTCATAAACCCGCTTTTTGGCATCGGGAACATAGAGACCGAGGTCGCTCTCTCGCAAATTTGGGTTGATTTCTCCTTGACGCGCAAAGAGCGTTGTCAGATTGCGGATCTCCTCGAATGCCTCGTCCTCGGTATTTGCAATGACATGCGCAACCCCGCTGTTGCGGCGGTGTGCTTCCGGGCCTCCCAGCCTGGCCATATCGATGCTCTCACCCGTCACACTTTTTACGACATCAGGGCCGGTGACAAAAATTCGACCTTCCGGCGCCAGGACCACAACATCTGTCAGTGCAGGTCCATATGCGCCGCCGCCTGCAGTCGGGCCGAGAACTAAAGATAATTGCGGGATCTTTCCGCTGGCGGTGATCATGGATTGAAAGACTTCACCAAACGCGTTGAGCGAGAGAACCCCATCGCGTAAACGCGCTCCTCCAGAGTGCCATATGCCGATTACCGGAAGTTGTTCTTTCATGGCTTGCTTATAAGCGGCAACGATGACATGAGCGCCGTCTGGACCAAGTGCCCCGCCTTGAACTGTGGCATCGGAGGCAAAAAGAACTACAGGGTTTCCGGCGATCTTTCCCTTGGCTGCCAGCATCCCCGATTTATCGCGGGGTGTAATCAAGGTGACAGAGTTGGAATCCGATAGTCGTTCCATCCGCACTTGAGGATCACGGGGATCTTTTATCTCTTGGTTGGTCGTCATCGCCTACGCATCTTTAGTATGAACGAAATGCCAGAACCACGTTATGTCCGCCAAAGCCAAAGGAGTCGTTGAGAGCGGCGATATCGCCGGCCGGAAGGACGCGTGGCTTTTCGCGGACCACGTCAATCGTCACGGCAGGATCTAGGTTGTCGATGTTGATAGTCGGGGGCGCCAAACGATCTTGCAATGCCTTGACAATAAAAATGGATTCGATTGCTCCGGCGCCTCCCAGAAGATGTCCCGTCATGGATTTTGTGGCAGAGACAGCAACATGATCGGTGTCGGCGCCAAAAGCTGCGCGTAGGGCGTTGGCTTCGGCAATGTCACCAGCCGGGGTGGACGTCGCATGTGCGTTGAGATGAACGATGTCGCGAGTTGTCAGACCAGAATCGCGCAGAGCGAATTCAATGGCACGTCGCACTCCACTGCCCTCTGGATCCGGGGCGGCGATGTGGTAGCCATCAGATGTAAGACCTTGCCCGGCAATTTCAGCGTAGATTCTGGCGCCGCGTGCTCTGGCATGCTCCAATTCCTCGAGCACAACAATTCCGCCGCCTTCACCCAAGACAAATCCATCGCGATCGATGTCGTATGGGCGAGATGCACGCGCCGGCTCGTCATTGCGGGTCGATAGCGCTTTCATTGCGGCAAAGGCCGCCATCGGCAGTGGATGCACTGCGGCTTCAACTCCTCCGGCGACGATGACGTCGGCTCGGTTGGTGCGGATCATTTCCATCGCGTAGCCAATTGCCTCAGCCCCTGATGCGCATGCACTGACGGGAGTGTGCACTCCGGCGCGAGCCTTGAGTTCGAGACCGACATTGGCCGCGGGTCCATTGGGCATCAACATCGGTACCGTGTGCGGGCTGACAAAACGCGCGCCTTTGCTCTTTAAAATATCGTACTGGTCTAGGAGAGTGGTCACGCCACCGATCCCCGATGCAATCACAACGCCGAGGCGTTCTAGATCGACATCGGGACTTCCTGCATCTTTCCATGCCTCGCGAGATGCGATGAGGGCGAATTGCTCGGATCGATCGAGCCGGCGCATTTCCACGCGCTCCATCATCTCGCTGGGTTCAACTGCGACGCGTGCGGCAATAGTTACCGAGAGGGTGCTCGCCCAGTCCTCAGTCAGAGTTCGCACACCGCTGCGGCCGGCCAATAGGCCCGCCCAAGTGGTTGCTACATCCGGTCCAAGGGGAGTGGTTGCTCCCAAACCAGTAATTACAACGCGACGTCGCGACATCGTTTGAATGTGGATTAAGCCGAAGCCTTGACGATGAAGTTCACGGCATCGCCCACCGTAGCCAGCTCGGATACCTGGTCATCGGGAATCTTGACGCCAAAGCGCTCTTCTGCGGCAACTACTACCTCGACCATGCTCAAGGAATCTACATCGAGATCGTCGGTGAAGCTCTTTCCCATTTCGATGGACGCAGCTGGAATACCGGCTACCTCTTCCACGATTTCTTTAATGCCAGCGAGTACTTCTGCTTGTGAGAGTGCCATTGTTCGTGTACCTATCTCTTAGTTGTCTCTTAGTTGTCTTCTCTGAATTATGTGCCGGATGGACCTGACGGTTTTGGCGGTAGTTGGACTACCTGGCCGGCATAGGACAATCCTGCGCCATAACCAATGATTAACGCCAATCCACCGTGTAATTCGGGGTGTTGGGCCAGGAGTGCCGACATCGCCAAGGGTATAGAGGCCGCCGATGTGTTGCCCGAAGTACGGATGTCATCGGCGATCACCACTTTTTTCGGCAATTTCATCTCTTTGGCCATGGACTCGATAATCCGTACATTTGCTTGATGGGGGATAAAAGCATCGAGTTGATCGGGTGTGACACCAGCGGCTTCCAGGGCACGCAAGCCGGCTTTGCTCATGGAATAGACCGCCCAGCGAAAAACAGCCTGGCCTTGCTGTGAGAGATGGGGCCAAGTAACGCCAGCTCCACCGTTTCTAAACTCATTCCACGATGGTTCCAAGACAATCGCATCGCGTAAATCGGCATCAGATCCCCAGATTGTCGGTCCTATGCCTGGATGATCGGAGGGCCCAATGACAACGGCCCCGGCGCCATCGGCAAAGATGAAGGCGGTTGCCCGGTCATCAAAGTCTAGAAAATCCGTGAGTTTCTCAACTCCGACAACTAAGACATATTTGGAGGTGCCGCTGCGGATGAAGTCGCTGGCCATTCCTACTCCGTAACAGAAACCGGCACATGCTGCGCTGATGTCGAAAGCTGCGGCTTTGGTATTTCCCAGGCGGGCGATAACCGCAGTTGCAGCGCTTGGTGTTTGATACGGGTAGGTAATGGACGACAAGATGACAGTGTCGATATCCTCCACCGCGATATTGGCTCGGGCGATTGCTTGTCGGCAGGCGGCTTCGGCCATATCCACGACGCTCTCATCTGGCGCTGCGTATCGGCGGGACTCGATCCCGGTGCGCTGGCGGATCCACTCATCGGTGGACTCAATGCGGTCGACAATTTCGGAGTTGGGAACGACGCGAGATGGCTGGTATCCGCCGACACTCAGGATCTGGCTATCGGTACCCGTACGCACGTGAATCATTTGGGGCCTATCTTGCCACTGTGTCGGGCAATCAGCACTCGGGCCGATTCCAGATCAGCGGGAGATTTAAGGGCCAGCGTCTCGACTCCGGGAAGGGCCCGCTTGATCAACCCCACCAGGGTTCCAGCAGGTGGAACTTCGATCACCGCCGTAACACCCAGCTCCCCCATTTTCTTCATGCAGAGGTCCCAACGGACCGGGTTGGCAATTTGGCTGACAATGCGCTCTACGACTTCGCCTCCGGTAGTTACTACCTCGCCATCCCGATTTGAAAGAAGTGCGATACGTGGATTCTTCGCCGGCAGCGACTGCGCAAAATCGTGGAGGCGGTTCACGGCGCTCTCCATGTAATGAGTGTGGAAGGCGCCGGCAACGGCCAGAGCACGTACCCGCGCACCCACCGGCGGATTTTCGCCCAGGCGCGCGAGTGCATCAAGGTCGCCTGCTGCAACGATCTGTCCGGCGCCATTGTCATTGGCGGGGACCAATCCGAGTTCTGCAATTGCGGCGAGAACTTCATCTCGGTCTCCACCGAGGACCGCCGACATTCCAGTCTGTGATTGCGCTGCAGCAACAGCCATAGCTAGACCGCGCTCGCGCACAAGAGACATCGCATCAGCGGCGCTAAAAACATCGGCGATAGCCGCTGCGGTGATTTCACCGACCGAGTGGCCGGCAGTTATTGAGAAATCAATTTCCGACCCGAGTGCCTTGATGCCCAGAAGTCCGGCAGCCACAATGAGTGGTTGGGCATTGGCAGTATTGCGAATCTCATCAGCATCGGCCATTGTTCCCAAGTGCAGTAGATCTAAGTGAATGCTCTCCGACCACGCGCCAAGAAGATCTCGTAAGTTCTGATCCTCCAGCCATGGGGAGAGAAACCCTGGAGACTGCGCACCTTGTCCAGGGGCAATGATTGCAAGCACGGGGAGATTTTAGGTGGATGTCGGCCTTACTTACGAGTACTCACGGGCTTCAGATCATCTGCGCGCGTGAAACTAGCCATACTTGGGCGCAATGTGAGTCAACTTTCACTTTTGTTGAAGGGGAAGCGATAACTGGTTCATAGGTTGAAGTAATCTGCGAGGCATCAAATATGCACCTAAATGTCTGGCCCCATGTTTGATCGGGGAGGGTGAAGGTTGTGGCCTCGGTCGAAGAGTTCAACAGAATCACAATGGCCCGATTGGATTGAGCTTCGATGAAAACGGTGATGCTCCGTTTCTCGCCATCTTGCCAATGCGTGTCCGTCATCTCACGGCCGTCCAAACTAAACCAGGCAATATCTTTCCGCAAAGTTCCGCGATCGATCGCTCCCGTGAAAAATTCCGAGGCTATATCCGCAAGATACGTTGAACGGATGCTGGCTAATTCCGCAACTGCATTGAGGATGTCCTCCTCCTCGCTATTCGGATTCCAATTGAGGGCAACGCCAAAATCATCCGGCCCTTCCAGGGGAACCGAGTAAGCGTTGTTGGAACCGTGCTGTGTCCGGCTTACCTCATCACCCATGGAGAGCATCGGGACACCTGAGGAGAGCAGCAATGTCACCAGCAATGACTTCTTGATCCTCTGCCGAATTGCGTTGATCTCGAGAACATCGGTTGCTCCCTCTACTCCCACATTCCAAGATCTATCGCGAGAGCCTCCGTCTCGATTTTCCTCGCCGTTGGGCTCATTGTGTTTGCCTTGGTATGTCACCAAATCATTGAGGGTGAAACCATCGTGGGCTGTGATGAAGTTGATGGACGATGTTGGACCACGGAAATAAAAAATATCGCTGGAGCCGCTTATTCCCGCGGCGATATCGCCCACTCCTTCGCCAAAGCCGCGTGCCAGATCCCCGAGCCAGAATTGTCGGGCTGCGTCGCGATAGCAGTCATTCCATTCGCGCCACGGATAAGGGAAGTCGCCTAATGTGTATCTGGTTACGTCCCATGGTTCGGCGATCAACTTAAGATCTCGCAAGATCGGATCTGCCGTTATCGCAGTAAGTAGGGATGAATCGGTAGCTGAGACATTGTGATAGAGCGCGGTGGCAAGATCGAAACGGAACCCGTCAACGCCAACCACTTCACTCCACCATCGAAGTGAATCCACGATATGCCGTACAACATGCGGCTGACCTGCATTGACCGTGTTACCGCACCCGGTGACGTCAATATATTCCGAATCGCTTTTGTGACGGTACCACGCTCTGTTATCTATGCCTCGGAATGAGAGCGTCGGCCCACCGACACCACCTTCGGCAGTGTGGTTGTAGACAACATCGAGAATCACCTCGATTCCGGCTTGGTGCAACTGATCGACTGCCCATTGCAGTTCTGCAACCGGGTCAGAGGTCGACGCGTAACTGGCGTTCGGTGCACTAAATGCAATGGGGTTGTAACCCCAGTAGTTGCGACGTCCTCGATTCCAAATGGCAGGCTCAGTCAGCGATTGCTGAATCGGCAGTAACTCAAGTGCAGTCACGCCGATTTTCTTCAGATGGGCGATCGTGCTGGGATGCCCAAGTGCCCGATAAGTCCCGCGTTCAGCCGGATCGATTTCGAGATTCTCCGCGGTCAATCCCTGCACATGGGCTTCGTAGATCAGAGTTTGCGTCCACGGCGTGCCCAGACGTTCAATGGTGCGTCGTGGATGGTGCGTGAGCACAGAGTAAGGAACTTTTCCCGCGCTATCGCGATGGTCACGGATGCGAACATCGCCATGCCCAAGTCCGTCTTCGCTCACATGCGCATAGATCTCGGGCACGTACTGCATCTGACCTTCGAGTTGGTGGGCATAAGGATCGATCAGAAGTTTTGCGGCGTTGAAACGGAGACCTTGTTGGGGAAGCCATGGGCCGTAAATGCGAAAGCCATACCGTTGACCCGGTCGAACCCCGGCGAGGTAGCCATGCCAGATCGGACCGGTGCGATGGGCTAGGGCAAAGCGCGTCTCCACTAAATGGCCATTGATCTCATTGAACAAGCAGAGTTCCACGGCATCTGCACCTTCAGACCAGAGAGCAAAGTTGGTCCCCTCATGGGTGAGGGTTGCACCGAGAAATCTGGTATCTGCAGGTAGCACTGCGCCATCCTGCCCCGTATTGGCGCGTCGTAAGCCATGACGCTCTCAGGAGTTCACGACAGAGCATGAATTCCTCGTAAATCGAGGTCCATAAGCCAAAGGATTAATGTGGTGACTGAGAAATCATGGTGCCACGTCTGTTGCCTAGTCCAAATTCATTGGTCTGCCGCCCTAGATTGATTTTGCTTCATTCCGTCAATAACAGCAATGATTACATCCAATTTCTTTGGTGAGATTTCAAAGTCTTATCCCCTTCCGACGCAGTCAGCGAGCCATTGATCGTTGCAGAATTGTTAGGTGAGTGGCCGCTCATTACTCGTTTCACTATGTCAACTCAGTAAGACTTGTCTCACCAAACGTTGCGCTCTCTGGTTGAACCCACTCATGCAGATTGGCGGGCCCAATGGGCTTTAGTTAGAAAAACATTCTCAATTTCCTTGACAAATTTCGAGCCAAAGTGTTCGATCGTTATACGTGAAGTTAATTCTTCTAAAGTGGGTTAGAAAGTTACGAAGTTTCAGGCAGGCACCGATGATTTACAAAGGAGCAATATTCCATGGAAGAGAAAGTCGTTCCCCAACTCACTGAATTTCTGAAGGATGCGCCGCAGAACTGGGGGGTGTGGGGTGCCGACGACGAAGTAGGGGCCCTCAACTATTTAACCAAAGATGAGGTTCTCCGCGGAGTTAAGGCCGTGAGATCCGGCAAGACATTCACACTTGGACTACCCATCGGAAACCCAGATGGTGATCCAATTTGGCCTGGTCGTAGACCGGCGCATGTCATCACCCTCAAAGATAAGGGTGATTTCCTTGCAGGCGCAGGTCCTAAATATCCTGGTGGAGGACAAGACGCCGATGACATGATCATTATGGCATTGCAAGGCAGCACGCAATATGACGCGCTTGGTCATTTTTGGTGTGGTGATCAAATTTGGAATGGCTATCCGGCGATAACGACAGCTGGCGGCCTAAAGAAGGCAAGTATTTTACCTCTCGGCGAGAAAGGGATAGTTGGCCATGGGGTTCTGATCGATATGGCGCGCTTTCGAGGAAAGAAAGTTCTGACCCGCGGTGAAACGTTTACTCACAAGGATCTAATGGATGCCGCCGCATCACAAGGCGTTTCAATTGAGAAGCGCGATATTCTACTGATTCGAACCGGTTGGATAGGTTCTTACTATTCCACGCCCGACGAAGAATTTTATCGCGATTTCCTAGAGCCTGGATTGACCTATTCGAAAGAATTGATTGAGTGGTTTCAGGAGATGGAAATTCCAAACCTTGGAACAGATACAATCGCCAACGAAGTGACAGTTGATCCAGTTAGTGGCATTGCCCTTCCGCTTCACGTGGCGCTTATGCGAAACCTTGGAATTACCTTTGCTGAAATCTTGGCGCTCGATGCACTCGCCGAAGATTGTGCGCAAGACGGTCAGTGGGATTTCCTTTACTCCGCAGGGCCTCTAAAGGTCGTTGGTGGTACTGGGTCCCCAGTTAATCCCATTGTGACGAAGTAGTTCATATATAGATGTCAGATTGGTTCCCGAAAAATGGTGACGTCTTTCTTTGATTGAATGATCTTAACTTTGGCATCACTTGCTCTTGCGAAGGAAGTAGCGTACAAATAGTGAGACGAACTTCTCTGAGAAGTTTCGATTCTTACCGAGGGTGCCTCCCATCAAAAGTGAGGCACGTCTTTAGAAAATGGAAAATCGTTCTTCCTGGTCATTGAAAGTGTCTAAATATTGAAATATCGCACGACCTAGTTCAATGCAGTTGTTCCCGTATTGGTG
>DASVIG010000001.1:0-2899 GCA_036382195.1 Candidatus Nanopelagicaceae bacterium | reverse complement strand
TCATGCGTGCCCTCGGTGAAAAATTTGCCATCCAACACCAGCATCACTCGATCTGCTTGGTCCAATATGAGCGGTGAATTTGAAAAGATCACGGTTGTCGAGCCTTTTCTCAAGGTCGACATGCGTGTGGCAATGCGGGCCTCAGTGTGGGCATCCACGGCGCTGGTGGGGTCATCCAGAATGACGATGGGGGCATCGACGTAAAGAGTGCGAGCCACCGCTAGGCGCTGGCGCTGTCCACCGCTGAGAGTGCGGCCCCGTTCGACCACTTCGGCATCCATACCTTCGCCTTCAAGAGAATCGAGAATATCTTGAGCGGATGCAGCATCCATCGCTTCTTCAATTGTTATCCGGCCTGAATGTGAGACCGAGAAGATCGAAGCGATAGTTCCGGACAAAATCGCCGGTTCTTTTTCTTGCGCGTAAATAGTTCTCCGCACGGCGCTACGTGTAAATGTGGTGAGAGGTAAATTGCCCAAGTACACCTGGTCTGCGTTGATATATCCGCCCAGTCGATCACAGAGATCATCGGCAACGAGTGGACTGTCGCTGACAATTACCAGTAATTCTCCAGTTCTGATTTCAATGCCGGATTTTTCGTCACGGAGGATTGCCTGCGGATCGGGGGATTCATTGGTGCCCCATGTATTGACGGTCTCGACCGAGAGAAGTGTGATGACGCGACGAGTGGAGACGACGGCAGATGTCATCCGTTGGGCAGTCTCTGTCATTACCCGCAATGGCAGCACAAGAAAAGCGCTGTACCCGTAGAAGGATAAAAGTTGGCCGACCTGCATCTTTCCGGTGGCAACGAGGTGGCCGCCGAAATAAATCACGACAAGTATGAGTACACCTGGCAAAACAATTTGGAGCGCCTCCAACAACGAGCGCGTGCGAGCGGTTCGGACTGCGGCGGCCCGTACTTCTTGGGAGGCACTCTTGAATCGTGCGATAAAGGCATCTTCGCCGCCGATTCCGCGAAGGACTCGCAATCCTGCGACTGTGTCAGCGGCAAGGTTGGATGCGTTGCTCAATTTCTGACGTTGATCTGCCTCGCGGGCTTGGAGCGGCTTGATTATTGGCGCCATCCCCAGGGTCATGATGGGTACGGCAATGACAACGATCAGCCCGATTATTGGCGCGGACTTGATGAGCAAGATGGCAACAAAAAAGAAGGAGAGGATGGATCCAACGAGGCGCGGGATATTGTCAAAGCCACGGGCCATCCGTTCCACGTCGTTGTTGTTGACCGAGACGACTTCGCCCGTAGATACCAAACGGGGAAGATCTGCGCCCAATTCAGAGGCCTTCCGGGCAACGATCTGCTTCAAGCGGGTTGCGGCAACAATCCAACTTCCTGCCGCTCGTCGATGGCGGAGAACTCCAGCGGCCGATTGCAGGACTCCCAGACCGATGATTGCCAGGGCCCAGCGATTCAGTGAGGACTGTCGATGGTCTGCAATGGCTTGGACTGCCTTTCCAAGAAACCCTGGCATAACGGCCAAGCAGGCGACGCTGATGATTCCAAAAAAGGATCCGGTTGCAATGATCCACCACTGCTTGCGGCCGATCCACATCAGGAAGGCAAAGGGCGAGGAAATATCGGGTTGGCCTGGATCCGGAAAGGGGACGTGGTCGAACGGAGTTCGCGGCATGTCGCGGCTCTTACGAGACATCGTTGTCTTCACTTGATGAGAGTACTCCGATGGGCATTCCTTCCGCTTTACACAAGTAGGATTGCGCGATTGCTAAAGGAGATGTACGTGCCACTTTTTGACCTGAATCTTGAACTCAATGGAACAAATTTTATTAAGGAAGAAGAACGCGGTGGCCGGGCGAGCAGCCTTTTCTGGCCCTGGTGCGGTGCAAATGTTTCATTACTGGCACTGTCTTTTGGGGCATTTTTCTTAGGGTTCGGTATTTCCTTTGCACAAGCCTGCGTTGCCGCGGTAGTTGGTGTGGTTCTGTCATTTCTTCTGGTCGGGGTGAGTTCATTGGCCGGCAAGAAATCCAATGCGCCGACGATGACACTTTCGCGCGCGGCATTTGGAGTCAGAGGGAACATTGTCCCTGGCATGCTCTCTTATTTGATATTTGTCGGCTGGGAAACAGTTCTAGTAACGCTTGCCACTCTGGCAACCGAGACCGTCTTTGCTCGGCTGGGTAATCTTGACCACAACCTCGCTCGCATTCTCGGTTTTTTGATTGCGGTCGGTCTTACGGTTTTCGGGGGAGTGCTGGGATTTCAGGTCATCATGAAGTTGCAGAAATGGTTAACCATCATCACCGTAATAATGACAATCGGCTACATCGCTCTGACCATCAAGCACGTGGATTGGTCCAAGGTTTACGCGATTCATGGCGGAAATTTGCAGGCAGTCATCGGAGCAACAATATTTGGCATTACCGGGATAGGTTTGGGTTGGGTGAATTCTGCGGCAGATTATTCCCGCTATCTTCCACGGTCTGTCTCTAGTCGCGCAGTAATTGGATGGACAGTCTTTGGTTCATCGCTGGTTCCGGTTATTCTGGTGATTTACGGTTCACTTCTTGCCGGAAGCAGTAAAGGATTGAGCGACAAGATCGCAAACGACCCGATCGGCGCACTCACGACGTTGCTACCAACGTGGTACTTGATACCTTTCGCGATTGTCGCCGTTTTAGGCCTCATTGGAGGCGCCATCCTCGATCTGTATTCGTCCGGGCTGGCTTTGGTCTCTATCGGATTGCCAGTGCGTCGCCATGTAGCTGCATCCATTGACGCCTGCATCATGTTGGGCGGGACCGTGTATATCGTCTGGTTTGCTGGCAACTTCATCGGCCCATTCCAGGGATTTCTTATCACCCTCGGCGTGCCAATCGCCGTCTGGTCTGCGATTTTCGTTGCAGATGTCATGAT